>NZ_JBHOFD010000010.1:0-196877 GCF_046543445.1 Paenibacillus nanchangensis | reverse complement strand
ACAAATAAGGGAAACTGAGTCCGTCAATTTTCCAAAATACGGAATCATCAGCAAATAAACAGAGGGAGGTCTTCTGAGTCGGTGAGAAAGTCAAAGAGGAGGTCAATGTTGAGCTGCTTCAAAAGGCCTCCAAAGTTTGAAAAATTGAGACGGTGTTCAGGCAGGGAATGTTGCTGTAACATAGCGTTACGCACCTTTCTTGTTGGCATGGTTGGTCGCACTACCATGATCCCTAACAAGTGAGGTGTTTTTGTCGTCAATACACGTAAATCTATTGAATTTTTGCTGTGAAAGTTGAGTTAAGAAGAATAGCTGAAAAAGGTCCGCAGCTCTATTGTATTTCCATCCTCCATAACAGAAACCGCATGGATTCAAACCCTCTTTAATTTTGTCAATATTCAAAACTTTCTTTGACGGTTCTCTCCGCAAACTCCGTTATTGTTCAGAAAGGCCGGACTGGATGGCTTCCTCAGGCAGCAGCAAAACCCAGCAACCACGCGGCTTGTTTGCATACCCTCCCCTCATTTGTGGTATGCTTTCTTTAGAATGGATAGAACTGCTAAGCGAAATTGAACGGTAAATTGGGCGCTTGACAAATAATAATGACTAGATGATAATAATTATCAACAAAGAACTGCTACATAGTCATTATCTACCTGTTCCATTGACGCCGGCAGTTTCTAACAAATTCATACCACTTTTGAGGAGGAACCTTATTATGTCTCTGATTGGATCCGAAGTACTACCGTTTAAAGCAAACGCCTACCACAATGGCAAGTTCATCGAAGTTTCCGAAGCTGACTTCAAAGGCAAGTGGAGCGTAGTGTGCTTCTACCCGGCGGACTTCACCTTCGTATGCCCTACCGAGCTTGAGGATCTGCAAAATGAGTACGAAACGCTGAAGAGCCTGGGCGTTGAGGTTTACTCCGTTTCCACGGATACTCACTTTACACATAAAGCATGGCACGACACTTCCGAAGCGATCGGCAAAATCACGTACATCATGATCGGCGACCCTTCGCACACGATCTCCCGCAACTTCGAAGTGCTGAACGAAGAAGACGGTCTGGCAGACCGCGGTACGTTCATCATTGACCCGGACGGCGTAATTCAAACCGTTGAAATCAATGCCGGCGGTATCGGCCGTGACGCCAGTACGCTGGTGAACAAAATTAAAGCAGCTCAATACGTCCGCAAAAATCCGGGCGAAGTTTGCCCAGCTAAATGGCAAGAAGGCGGCGAGACACTGAAACCAAGTCTCGACCTCGTAGGTAAAATCTAAGGAGCGATTCGATATGGCACTGGATGCAGATATAAAAGCTCAGCTTAACCAATACCTCCAGATGATGGAGGGCAAGGTTGTGCTGAAAGTAAGTGCAGGAACGGATGCCGTATCAAAGGACATGCTGGCGCTGGTGGATGAACTCGCCAGCATGTCCCCCAACATTACGGTAGAACAGGCAGTCCTGCCTAGAACGCCGAGCTTTAGCGTAAATCGTGCGGATGAAGAAACCGGCGTCGTTTTTGCCGGCATTCCGCTTGGACATGAATTCACTTCGCTTGTCCTCGCGCTGCTGCAGGTCAGCGGGCGTGCTCCCAAAGTGGAGCAGAACGTCATCGACCAAATCAAGAGCATCAAAGGCGAATACCGCTTTGAAACGTACGTCAGCCTGACGTGCCATAACTGTCCGGACGTTGTGCAGGCGCTGAACACGATGAGTGTTCTGAACCCTGGCATTACACACACCATGATCGACGGTGCGGCGTTCAAAGACGAAGTCGAAAGCAAAGACATCATGGCTGTGCCTTCGGTTTATCTGAACGGCGAGTTCTTTAACAGCGGCCGAATGACGCTGGAAGAAATTTTGGCCAAGCTGGTTGATGCCCCCGATGCTTCGGCGTTCGCGGACAAAGAACCGTTTGACGTGCTTGTGGTCGGCGGCGGCCCGGCCGGAGCCAGTGCGGCGATTTATGCAGCGCGTAAAGGCATCCGTACCGGTATCGTAGCCGAACGTTTTGGCGGTCAAGTGTCGGACACCCTCGGGATTGAGAACTTCATCAGCGTGAAGTACACCGAAGGCCCCAAGCTGGTTGCCAGCCTTGAAGAGCACGTGAAAGAATACAACATCGATGTCATGAAGCTGCAGCGTGCAGCGCGGCTGGAGAAAAAAGACCTGATTGAGCTTGAGCTGGAGAACGGCGCGGTGCTGAAGAGCAAAACCGTTATCCTCTCGACAGGCGCACGCTGGCGTAATGTCGGCGTTCCTGGTGAAGCCGAGTTCAAGAACAAAGGTGTCGCCTACTGTCCGCACTGTGACGGCCCGCTGTTCGCAGGCCGCGATGTCGCGGTTATCGGCGGCGGCAACTCCGGAATCGAAGCGGCGATTGACCTGGCGGGAATCGTCCGGCACGTGACTGTGCTGGAATTCATGCCTGAGCTGAAAGCCGATGCCGTATTGCAGGACCGTCTCTACAGCCTTCCGAACGTCACCGTTTTGAAGAATGTACAGACCAAAGAAATTACCGGCACCGACAAGGTGGACGGAATCAGCTACATCGACCGTGCAACCGAAGAAGTTCATCATATTGAACTGCAAGGCGTATTCGTTCAAATCGGCCTTGTCCCCAACACCGACTGGTTAGGCGACACCGTTGAACGCACCCGTTTCGGCGAGATTGTGGTGGATAACCACGGTGCAACCAATGTTCCCGGCGTATTTGCGGCCGGCGACTGCACCAATAGTCCTTATAAGCAGATTATTATCTCGATGGGATCGGGCGCAAACGCCGCTTTGGGCGCCTTTGATTACCTGATTCGCAATTAACCGTTTAAGACGGTGACGCGGCTTCCCGCAACAAAAGCCGTCGGCTATCCTTCATGGACAGCCGGCGGTTTTTTTGCGTCTCCCTGCGCTCTTGAAAAAAATCTTCGCCAGCCCGATATATAAATAGCGGAAGCAGCTGCCTGCCAGCAATCCGATACATAAATGAAGGAGCGTTTACCCCAATGACCAAATCCAGCCGGAACACCAGACTCCTTACGCTGCTGCTCGCCGCGGTATTAGGAATAACTTCGCTTGCCCTGCCGACCGGAGCATCCGCGGCCAGCAAGTGGAACGTCTACAAAGAGGCGCAGCGCTTGGCTGCCAAAGGCAGCTACTCGGCGGCGATCGCCAAGTACCAATCCATCCTTCCCGAATTCGTCCGTGGGAAGGAATACGGTAATGCCGGACAGATCCACCGCCGCATCGGCGACGCTTACGTCAAACTGGGCAAATATGACGAGGCGGTCGAGAACTGGGATCAGGAAGCGTATTACTACGACAAGGCGGGCCAGACGCTGAGCAGCTATGCCGTCAAAGTCAAAGCGAATGCGCTGCGCAGTTCGGCCCAAATTTTTTACGAAAGCAAAGTCGTACCTGCCCCCAAACGTAAATTGTCCGTGCTCGAACCGGTTAACGGAGCATATATCGGCGCTTACGCCGAACGTGATCCTATCGCCCACCGGCCATTTTACACGGAAGGATTTCCGAAGCTGACCGGCAAAAAACACGCGGGTTACCTGGCTTATATGACGTATGGTACGCCGCTGTCTTCCCTCCGCACCTACATTCAGCGGGCCAAAGAAAGCGGCACGGCGCTTGAAATCGGGCTGCAGCCAAACGATATCAACAGCGTAAAAGACGACGCCTACCTCCAGCAGCTGGCCAAAGATGCCGGCGCGGCGGAAATTCCGATTTTTTTGCGGTTTGCTAATGAAATGAACGGCAAGTGGGTGCCTTGGTATACTACGCCTGAGCAGTTCATTCAGAAATTCCGTATCGTTGCAAATGCGTTCCACAAGTACGCTCCGGACAACGTTGCCATGGTCTGGGCACCAGGCAGTGAGCCGGAAAACACCATCCAATCTTATTACCCGGGCGATGCGTATGTGGATTGGGTGGGCGTGAGCCTGTATTCCATTTTTACGCCTACTGGAGATCCCCTTCAGCAGAACCAGGACCGCAGCAGCCATATCGGCAAGCTGGACAATATCTACAAGTGGTATGCGGACCGCAAGCCGATTATGATCACCGAAGGCGGCGTCTCCTACATGTATCCCGAGAAAATGCAGGACAAAACGGATTGGGCTGTCTACCGGACCCGTGAGCTGTACGCCAGCCTTCCGCTAATTTACCCGCAGGTCAAAGCGGTGTTCTGGTTTGACAGCAATTCCGCGAAGACGGAGCGGGTCAAATATTATCAGCTGTCCGCAAACGAAAAGCTCCTGAAGGCGTATAAGCAAGGAGTAGCCAGCGGCTATTATCTCAGCAATATCAGCGACAGCTCGAAGGTCAGCTACCGGAATGTCGCTGCCACGGCGGTGCCCGCCGAAAATGTCAGTCTGACCAGCTACGTGAAGTCATGGTCGCCTACGCTGTCCAAAGTGACTTACGAGATTGGCGGCAAAATCGTCGGCACCGCGTCGCAGGCCCCTTGGAAGGCGGACATCAACTTCGCTCCGTATCACGGCAAAACCTTGACGGTCACCCTTCGGGCTTACGGACCGGACGGCAAATTGGTTTTGACCCGCAAGCTGCCGGCCCGCGTCTCGAACTAATTTGCAGTTGCCTGCTTCGGGCATCCGGCACTTGCTCCAGGATCCCGGCATCCGCTCTGGGTATACGATGCCTGCACGGGAGCCCGGCATCTGCTCTGGTACTTGACGCCTGCCAGGGCCCCGCTCCTGCTCTAGGTACTTGGATGCCTGCCGGGGGCCCCGCTCCTGTCCTAGGTACTTGATGCCTGCCAAGGACATGCTCCTGCTTAAGGTACCGATCCCTTCACGGAACCCGGTCCCTGCTTTAAAACCCGCTGCCTGCACGAAAGGCAGCGGGTTTTGTTATATGCCTTGCTCGGAATTCCACTTTGTTTAGCGAATCCCCACTTTCTTTGTCGTCCGTGCAGGGAGATCCAATCGGATATCCAATACAGTAGGTAGACGAACCGAAACGGAGGAATCGAAATGGATATTTTGAAAACCAAAGATGCCGCAGAACTGTTGTCCGTGAGCCAAACGACCGTGAAACGCTGGGCCTCTGCTTTCCCTGATTTCTTCCCGAAAGACAAGTTCGGCCACTACATCTTCACCGAACAGGAGCTCGATTTGCTCCGCCATATCCAGAACCGGATCAATCAAGGCGATACGCTCGAGGGCATGGACCTACCCGTGGAGAAACCGGCGCAATCGAGCGAACCGGCTCTGTCTGCTCAAACGGCTCAAACGGGTCAGCCAGCTCAAGCGGGTCAACCTGCTCCCGGCGGCTTAGCTATGGATCACATCGCAGCCCGCATGGACCATCTCGAGCATGCACTGGAGCGCAAAGCCGACGAAGTCGTCTCGATTCAGCTGCTCCAGCAGCGCAAGGAACTGGAGGAGCTGCGGCAGCGGGTCGCCCAGCTGGCGGCGGCGCTTGAGACGGCAGCTCCGTTCGAAGCGGCGGCTGCATTCGAGTTGGGCGCTGCGGCTGACACAGTAGCTCCGTTCAAAACCGCGGCTGCCATGGCTGGGGCGCCTGCACCGGTGCGCGGACCGCGGGAAGCGATCCATCCGGCCGCTGCCTCCATGCTCCAAGCTGCACCGAAGCTCCAAGCTGCGCCGAAGAAACGCGGGCTATTGCGCTCTTTCTTTTCGTTTTTGTAGACGGGCTGTGCTTACACACCGATCCCGCCGCCACTTAAGGAGGACGGCTGTACACGGGGGTGATTATGGATTAGGGGCGATGAGACTTAGGCAGCTGGTACCGGATACTGAACGGATCCGGTAACTGCCACCGTGAGCCGTCTGTGTACAGACTTTATTACCAGACGGAAAATCGTAAGCCGCTGCCAAAGCAGCAAAGGGCATCAACGCCAGAAGATCCAGCGCGGATGCCCTTTTTGTTTTTTATTTTACCTGCGCCGACAGTTCTGTAAAAATAACGCCAAGCGCGTACGCCCCCGCATCCGGATAACCGATGCTTCTGTCGCCCACCGCACCTGCGCGTCCCATACGCGCGGCTATAGCTTCCGTCTTTTTGGCGCCGTTGGCGGCAGCCGCCGCGCCTTTGGCAAACGCGGTTTTGAAATCGTCACCGGCCCGGCCGCTTTCCACCCAGGAGTCCGCGCAAGGAACCAGCGCATCGATTAAGGTTTTGTCCCCAACTACGGCTCCCCGGCCAAAAGAACGCTCCCCGACGGATTGGATACCCGCCACAGCGGCCTGCATCATCTCGGCAAACTCTGGCACAGTGACCGCGGTTTTGTCCCCGGCCGCCCTGCCGGCCGACCGGAAGGCGGAACCCCAAATTGGTCCCGAAGCGCCGCCGCAGTGCTCCATAATCACCAGGGAGCAGGCATTCAGGAAGGTCCCAATATCCCCCGCACTGTGCGTGAGCAGCTCCTTCCATTCCCGTTTCAGCTGCCGGAAGCCCTTCGCAATGCTCATTCCAAAATCGCCGTCTCCGGCATGAGCGTCCAGCTCGCAAAACGGAACTTCATTTTTGATAATAATCTCGCTCATTTTGTCCAGCAGGTACACGACATTCTCTACCGTCAGCTTGCCGTCCTTGATTTCGGCATACGATTCAGGGGTTTCAGTTTCATAGGAGACATCTGCTCGGGCGGTTTCGTCCTCCGCGATCTCCGCATACGGGACGATTTCGTCCGGACCCGACACCTTAAAGGCGGGCGTGTCGCTTTCCCTGAACAGCAGCGTTTTTAATTCCTCGTCCAGTTTCATGAAGGTGACGGAAGCGCCGGCCATATCGATGCTGGTCATGTAATTTCCGACAAAGGTTTTGCAAATCGTAATGTTCCCTCTTGCCGCCAATTCCCGGGTCACCGCGTTGTTAAAAAGATACAGCTCCAGCAGCGGCGTTCCCCCAAACCCGTTGATGAGCACCGCAATTTCCGCCGACTGGGCGTCCCCTCCGCCGATGCCGAGGTCCGCGAGCAGCGCCTCCACCATCCGTGCCGCCAGCTGATCGGCCCTTGCAGCCGGTTCCCGGCTGATTCCCGGCTCGCCGTGGATGCCCACGCCATATTCCATCTCACCTTCGGCAATGTCGAAGGTTGGCGTTCCTTTGGCGGGAACTGTGCAGGACGTCAGCGCGAAGCCGATGCTGCGGACTTGGGACGCCGCTTTTTCGGCTGCCGCTTTTACCTCGGCCAGGCTCCGCCCTTCTTCCGCCGCCGCGCCGGCAATTTTGTGCACCAGCACGGTTCCCGCCACTCCCCGGCGTCCGACTGTATATAAGCTGTCTTTTACCGAAATATCGTCATCCACCCGGACATAATCGACTTCGATTCCGTCTTCCCCCGCCAAAAAAGCGGCATTCTTAAAATTCATCATATCCCCGCTGTAGTTCTTGATAATGAGGAGGGTTCCCTTGTTACTCGCAGTGGCCCGGATGGCCTGGTACACCTGGATTTGGGAGGGGGAAGCAAAAATATCCCCGCACACCGCCGCATCCAGCATCCCTTTCCCCACATAACCCGCATGCGCGGGTTCATGGCCGCTGCCGCCGCCGCTGATCAAGCTGACTTTGTCCGCGTTCAGCTCTTTTTTCTTGATGATCTTGTATTTGCTCACAAACTCAAGCTCCGGATGCGCCAAAACCATCCCTTTGCACATTTCAACAACCGCGGTTTCCGGCTGATTGATGATTTTTTTCATGCTTATGCCTCCCGTGCTGCTTTATATTGTTGACCGATCCGGTCTGCTGCCGCAATGGCGGCCGCCACCTGCTGTACAGTAACCGGGAACGGCATGGAGTGAATCGATTCCTCCGGAATGCAGGCTTTTTCCGCGACTTCAAGCAGTTCTTCTTCCGTAATCCGGTCTACTCCGATATCCGCCAGACAGACGGGCAGGCCCACCTCCAGGCAAAAATCCAGTACCTGATACAGCTCCTCCGCCGGCGCATTCTCCAGCACCAGCTGAGCGATCGTGCCAAAAGCAACTTTTTCCCCATGATAGTAGGAATGGGTGCCCTCCAGAATCGTTAATCCGTCGTGGATGGCGTGCGCTCCGGCCAAACCTGCGCTTTCAAAACCAAGACCGGATAACAAAATATTCGTCTCCACGATATTTTCCAGCGCCTGGGTTACCGCGTTGCAGTCGCAGGCAATTTTTGCTTGCAGGCCGTCTTTCAGCAGCATTTCATAACAAAGGGTGGCAAGCGCCAGCGCCGCATTTGTTCCCACCGCCGGAGCGCACATTCCTTCCCGGGTGCCCATAGGGAGACTTGCGTTGACTCTGGAATAAGATTTGGCGCTTGCTCTCGCTTCAAAATAAGTGGACAAAGCATCCCCCATCCCCGCCACAAGAAACCGGGTCGGCGCCTGGGCAATCACCGTCGTATCGACCAGCACCACGCTGGGGCTTTGCTTAAAATAGGCATAATCGTCAAACGCGCCTTCGGGGGTATACAGCACAGCCGAATGGCTGGTTGGCGCATCCGTGGCGGCAATTGTCGGGCAGATGATCAGCGCTTCTCCTTGGGCTACGCATTTGGCCGCGTCAATCGCCTTGCCGCCGCCGAGGCCGACCGTGCAGGTACAGCCTTTTTCCGCAGCAATGGCCTGCAGCCGGGCGACTTCCTGACGGGAACATTCCCCGGTAAAAGCGCTTTCTACAAAACTGATATTAAACTTCCGGGCAGTGGCATCCAGCTTCTCCTTCACCCGCTTCACGTCTTCCGGATGCGCAATCAACAAGGCGGAGGAACCAAATGAAGCGACAAAGTAACCGAGATTCAGCAGTTCGTCTTCCCCTTGAACATATTTTGTTGGACTGATGAACGCTTTTCGCATAACGTTAACGCCTCCCGTATATCACAAATTTTATTGAATTGCTTCAAGTATATAGCAGAAAACGGACCTTGAGAGTGGAAGATGATAGCCAATAATTATAATTTTGAATCGTAAATTTTTGCACTGTTGCTTGGAGAATGGTATCCTGATGCAGACAGGAAAAACAGGAAGGATACGGTCCAGCAGTACAATGCAAAGCTGACAATGGAGGTGTACGTCTGTTGATTCAGGAGTCCCTGCGTATCGGTAAGTTTTTGGATCTCAAGAAGTGGAAGCGTCTGCAAGATTCCTTGGCGACGGTGACGAAGCTGGCGATTCTAACGGTCGATTACAAAGGTATTCCCGTGACCAGCCACAGCAGCTGCCAGGCGTTTTGCCGGAGTGTACGAAAAGACCCGGAACTGCTGCCCTACTGCCAAAAATGCGATTCCCGCGGCGGCCTGGAAGCGGTTCGTTTAAACGCGCCTTACGTGTATTTATGCCATTTTAACATTATTGATATTGCGATACCGATCACGGTGGACGACAAGTACCTTGGTGCGGTGATGGCCGGCCAGGTCAAGCTGTCCGATCCCGAAAACGGCTCAGATCTGGAGCAGATCGTCCGCTCGAAGCACCCCTCGCTCCATTCGTTAAAGGAAAGCCAGCTGAAGGCCGCTTACGACGAAATTCCCACCATGACCTACGAGGAAGTCGTAAAAATCTCTAACATGCTTTTCCTTTTATGCAACTATATTATTGAAGAAGCGCTCAATAAAAATCTGCTTGTCGAAATGTTTGAGAAGGCCGCGGGTAAGGAGGAGGCATTACCTCTTTCCACTATTTTGCCCGGATATACCATTAAAAATATCGAGTCGATCAAAAAAGAAATGACCAACGCCATCGCGGATGCCTATCTGAAAAACACCGCAAACGACGACCCGGGCAGCCCTGCCCATCCGCTGTTTAAACCGGCTTTTGACTACATTCATCAACAAAAAAGTGAAGCTGTCACCTTGAAGCAGATGGCCGAGCTGTGCCACATCAGCCCCAGCTATTTCAGCCGGCGGTTCGCCCAAGAAACGGGCGAAAGCTTCACCGCTTACCTGGCCAAACTCAAGGTCAGATGGGCGAAGCAGCTGCTTGAAGTAACGGACATGCCCGTCTCCCAAATCAGCGATGAGCTTGGCTTCAACGAGCCGGGGTATTTTATCAAAACCTTCAAAAAATACGAAGGGCGGACCCCCGCGCTGTACCGGAAGATATATCGGGAGGGGGAATTTCCGGGGACGTAAGTAGGGAGCTTAAGTAGAGAAGCTTACGTAGAGAAGCTTACGTAGAGGGGCGTAAGTAGGGCTCTGTACGGCGTATTTCTGGCGGCTGCAATCATCACCGGCCAAAAGCGCTTGTCATTCCCTGTTCTTTTCCGGCAACCAAAAACTAGCATATTAGCATATAAGGAGAATACGAATGTCACTGGATCACTACATAATACGAGAACTATCTCATTTTGACCTGACTTCTGATTTATTACAGCATTTCAACCGGTACCAGGAGGTTCACCGCTGCTTAAGACAAGAAAACGGGGAATGGGTGCTTAAAGATATCGCTTTTACAGAACAATGGGATGAAGCGCTAAAAGAAGAAATTGTTCACGCAGACTTTACGGATTGCATAAACGCCGGCGGTGTAGTATGGGGGGTGTACGATAGTAACAATCATGTGATTGCGTTCGCCAGCCTCCTGCCTGAATTGTTTGGCAGCAGCAAGCAGTACTTGCAGTTGATGCAGATTCATGTCTCTTATGAGCATCGAAGCAAGGGGATCGGAAAAAAACTGTTTGAGCGATGCGCTGACAAAGCCAGAGCGATGGGAGCACGGAAACTGTATATCTCGGCACATTCGGCAGAGGAGTCCCAACTGTTTTATACAAAACTCGGATGTGTCGATGCCTTAGAGATTAATAAGAAGTTAGCCGAACACGAGCCTTGCGACCGTCAAATGGAATATATCCTTTAGTAGAGCAGGTGTCCGATACGATTTAAAAGTGGGTTAAAAGCACTGGTCGTCTCCTGCCCTTCTCGGCGGTGTGCAAAAACAAAGCATCCTGGCCCGGCAGAAACGGACCACATACAACAAGCGGCCTTAGTCCCATGGCATGTGGGATCAAGGCCGCTTTAATATTTTTACTAGGGGGACTGGTTTCTCGATGAGGCGTTATTCAGTCCCGCTTCACCAGAAGATTGTATTCGGGAGTACCTTTACTGCTTGATGTACCTGCTCTTCCTGCTTGCTCTTGGTTAATTTAATCCAAACCTTGGATACCGGAACCCCCGCCTTCATTAAGGTCTATAGCGTAGAATAATAGAGAAGATTTAGGCCGTTATACACGATATGCACCACGACTCCCGGCCAGATGGAACCTGTCTTGCGGAACAGGTATCCCACCAGGATGCCGACCATGAATGCGTCTAACAGGATAACGGTGAATCCATGAACAACGCCAAAGATTGCAGCGCTGCCGACCACCCCAGCCCATGGGCCATAACGGTTCAGTGCATTGGCAATGACGCCGCGGAATACAAATTCCTCGCTGAGCGGCGTGAGGATGGCCCCGGTGATAAGCAGAATAAACATGGAGAGCGGACCGCCTTGCGCTGCCGTCTGGAAGTCTGCCTGGGTATTGATCTCAGTAACAAAATGATAATAGATCCCTTCGATCACAAAACATCCCCCGAACGCAGCAATCCCGATGACGACCGCCACCAGCAGCCATTTCCGCTCCGTCCTCCGAAACCCGAAAGCACGTAAATTACGAATCCTCAGGGCGTAGGCTGCAAACAAAGCGATGAAGCCAATCAGACCATTGGCTGCACCTCCGATATTAATCCTCAAGATGGCCTGGTCATCAGGAATTTGAAGCATCCAGACACCAAGGAATACGACACCGATCATATAAAGGAACAGTGCAGTTAGGATCTCCGGCCAGCCGGGCCGGGTGTGAGGCATTTCAGATAGGGATGGGCTGCTCATTGCCAGTCCCCCGATCGTGACCAATTTTTACTCATGCTATTAACCTCCTGCTTTAATAGATTGAATGTAACCATTCTTTCCTCTTGCTCTCCTCTCATCGAAGCTCGAATGTGCTGCTCAGACCTATCCTACCAACCCCAGCGGAACGGAACTTAAACGAACCGATGAATTTTTGCTTAATTTTGTCCCCGCTGTTTAGGTTCTGTTAAGATAAATATGCTATTTTGAAAAAGGGTGAAAAAATGCCAAATCTATCCGCGATTAAAATCGCTATCGTTGACGACGAACCTTCCATAATCACCATGCTGCAAATGGTGCTTCGCCGCGAAGGCTTTCAACAACTGTACGGGGCTTCCACTTGTACCGAAGCTATCAGCCTGGTACAACGCGTGGTTCCCGATATTGTCCTGCTCGACATTATGCTTCCCGACGGCAGCGGACTGGAGCTCTGCTCCAAGATCCGCGAATACGGGAATCCTTATATACTGTTCCTGACAGCCAAGGCATCCGATCTCGATATTCTAAAAGGCTTCGCCATGGGCGGGGATGATTATATCACCAAGCCCTTCAACCCCCTGGAGGTAGCCGCAAGAATTCAGGCTCGCATACGCCGGTTGGAGCCGGAAACCCTGGCAGCCGGTTCTGCGAAGTATCCCGATGCGGGAATTTACCGGTTCGGCCGCTTCACCGTCAACGAGGCGGAGGGCGAACTGACCGTGGAGGGACAGCCTGTTCCTTGTCCTGCACAGGTTTTCCAGCTATTACTGCACTTCTGTAGGCATCCCGGAATCGTATTCTCCAAAACCCAGCTCTACGACAAGGTCTGGGGGATCAACGGACAGGGCGATGATTCGACCGTGATGGTGCATATCCGCCGCATACGGGAGCGGATCGAAATTGATCCCGGCGACCCGAAGCTGCTGCTTACGGTACGCGGACTCGGCTATAAGCTGGTGAAGGAGCCGGAGGAACGATGAAAATCCAGCAGCGCATGGCCTTCCATTTCACGTACCAGTTGATTTTCTATGCTCTGGCGATTGTGACCATTGCCTTGGCTGCCTGCATTATGTTCTTCCAGAACATGACCAGCAATGAGATCCGCCGGAACTTTCCTGTTGGCGTCCTGGAGCAGATTGCCCAAGAAGCCCAGTACAAAGACGGGAAGCTTCACATCTTTTCTCAGTGGAACAAGCTTATCCAAGAGAAAGGAATGTGGCTGCAGGTGGTTAGTGCGGAAGGAGACGTAGTCTACAGCATTAATACAACACCGTACCCTGCACTGCCTGCCTCCTACTCCACCGCTCAATTGCTCGATATCCAGGAGACACGGAGACTGGAGTCTTATGCTGTGCAGACGCAACTGAATTTTTCGTTCCAAGACCCGCTTCTATATGTACTCGGTTATCCAACACCTGACCTTGACCAGCTCACGGCGTGGTTCAACACTTACGGACAACAGGGCATGGTGAGGAGTGAAGCCGTTCCCCTCTTGGAACAGCAGCTTCGGGAGACTGGCAGTTATCTGCAAGTGATCGACCCTGAGAGTAACACCGTACAAGGCATTGGCGATCAAAAGTATGTACCAAAGGCATATCGGCCGCTGGATATTCTGGCCATTCAGCAATCTCCAGACAACTATGACGCGGGGATTGTGGCCCACCGGGACGAGCCGAGCGGAATGACCTGGATCGTCTATACGCCCCATGCAGCGGAACTCCCTCTAAAGCATCCTGTATTGGAAAATGTAACGCCGAGACTTATCTGGATTGCAGTGCTGACCCTGATCCTTGCGCTGTCGATCTCCATCTGGCATGGCTACCGCTACGGACGGCCCCTGATTCTGTTCGCAGGCTGGTTCGAACGCATGGGCGAAGGGCAATACGACGAGGTACTGACTGCCAAGGACAAACGTAAGGTATTCCGCCGCAATGGCACTATGCGAACCCGCAACAGGCTCTATCAGGAAGTCATTCAAGCCTTCTATCAAATGACTCATCAATTGGCTCAAATCGAGAGGGACCGCAAGAGGATGGAGAAGGAGCAGGCGGAGTGGATGTCAGGGATCTCTCATGATCTACGCACACCTCTGGCCACGATTCAAGGCTACGGATATATGCTGGAGAAGCTGCCTGAGCAATGGAGCCAAGAGGAAATGCGAATCATGGGCGCGACCATCCGGGAAAAAGGGGATTATATGCTTGAGCTGATCTCCGACTTCTCGCTGATCCATCAGCTCAAGCAGAGCGATTCTATCATGGTGCGCCGGGAGATCGATCTGACAGAGTTGGTACGCTGCTCCGTGTTAAAGTATGTCAATGACGCCACGATGTCTGAGTACCTGTTCCAATACACCGGAGAAGAGGATTCCCTGCTGATACAGGGAGATGTCACCTGGTTACAGCGGCTGATGGACAATTTGCTGTCTAATGCGGTCAAGCATAATCCCCCAGGCACAACCATTACCGTCACTCTTACCCAAGTCAACGGCCAAGCTTGCATACGGATACTTGATAATGGAAAAGGGATGGACGAGGAAACACTGCATCATTTGTTCAATCGCTACTACCGCGGAACCAATACCGAGGAATCCACAGACGGCTCCGGGCTCGGCATGAGCATCGCCAAGACCATCGTCGAAGCACACGGCGGCGACATCAAGGTCCAAGCGACAGTCGGGCAAGGCACGAAATTTGAGATTTTTTTGCCCTGCTGAGCAAACAAGGGTTCCAGTTCTGATGAGCTGGAGCCCTTGTTCCCGTTAAGGCTGAATACTAACCTTTGTCGCGTACCACTTTCCGGCTTTCAATACTAGCGTTAACTGGACTGGTTCTCTAAATCCAAAATCATCATTTTCGTATTTCTGAGTTACATATACTTTTGAACCTGTGAAGTAATGCAGTGGCAATACATAACCGATATGATGAGAGCTTGAATGATACTCAAAAGCATCTGTTGTCATTCTACGTTCGACAGGATTGATATGGTTGTACACTGAACGACTCATGTAATTCATATCAGGATTCTTCTGCATGGCTTGTTCTAATATGATTTTGGTATCATGCGATATCCATGCACCAAACGCGATGTAGGCTATAACAAATAAAAGAATGAATGAAAGGAGCAGATTTGACTGCTCTCCGGTGGAGTACCGGAAAGCAATCGCTGCATAAATGAAACCTCTTTTATTGTTGTCTAATGACGGGGGTAAGACCACTAAGAGGTTGAGTCGAAAAACAACGGCGCACCTAGACGTATTTGACCCAAAAGTTCGTCCCCAATCCGTCCTCTCGGAGGAAAAATCCACTCATTCCCTCTAAATTAGGCAGCCCATTACAAACAATAAAAAAAAGAAAATCCCTTATACAGCAAGGGATTTCAGGGTTTTGTATAATGCCGAGGACCGGGATCGAACCGGTACGGTAGTCACCTACCGCAGGATTTTAAGTCCTGTGCGTCTGCCAATTCCGCCACCCCGGCAGGAAATCGTTATTCACCGTGCTTTTCTCCGATTATACCTTTTCGTTACACTATACAGGATTCGGATCGGCAAGCACCATGTCTAACGCAGTCAGCTACGAAATATTCATAAATACCGACGAAGATGATAATAACATAAGACTTGTCCAAGAGTCAATAGCATTGCTGATTTCCCGGGCACTCGTACGGCACCGTTTTGTAGGCGGGTGCATATATTGATCGTGAAAACCAACGCTAACTGGGGGTCTAATCAATGAGTATTCAACCAATGGGATATAAGCATCAGATGCTGTATAAGGCGGACGCCAATACAACCGAAACAGTAAAGTCGATTCGAAACCGCTTGGAGCATGTTTGCATGCATCATCTCAATCAATATGTAAAAATCGAAACTTTGGACGGATATGTGGTTGTAGGCAGAATTGTAAGCTGCGACCATGGTCTGCTGTATGTTGCCGTTTCTAATCCTGGCGGTCAGCGGGGTTTTGGAAATCCGTATTCAAGTGATGAACTGATTTTAACCCTTGTTCTCTACGAACTCCTGGTGATTACGCTGCTTTATACTTAACTGCAACGCAACAGCACCGGAGCCTACGGTTTGTAGGCTCCGTTTTCTTATTCAAGTCCAGGCTTTTAGAACGTTTTAAGAACAATGACCAAGAGAATATAAAGCACCAAAATTACCGTAGTGGAAGTGTATCCGGCAAATCCGCAACCGCCGCTCATCCAAATCCCTCCTCTTCAATTTTCTAATGTATTTTATGCTGGGTTTTTATCTCTGCGTGTACTGACGCCTAGTGCGTTGTGTAAATATCCTGTTTTAGTCGCCCAAAAAGCATGACAAAAAGCGTCCCTGCTTCCGCATGAACGCAGCTTTTGCTCCTAATCATCTGCTTTCTATAGGTTCAACCGTTCAGCCAATGGCCGCCGTATCTTCTGTCTCCCGTATGTAAATCCGTTCTACCATTCAACACCGTATCTTCTGTCTCCCCTATGTAAATCCGTTCAGCCATTCAACACCGTATTTCTTTCTCCCCTATGTGAAGCGGTCTAGCCATTTCCGCCGCCGTATGATGCGCCTTCCGTATGTACAGCCGGGCATGATCCGCCTTCCATTGGTACGCCCGTTCAGCCAATGGCCGCCGTATGTACGCCGGTATGATCCGTGTTTCGTAGGTACGATCGGCCAAGCCATTTGTCCCTGGATCATTTGCCTTCCATATATACAACCGTTCAACCATTAGCCATCGTCCATCTTTTGCGGATGACCACCTAAAAATGCGGCAACCCAGGCAGGGTTACCGCATTTAAATAGGATGTGCTTGCTGCTGCGTTTAACGTTGCGGTTCTTTGTTGCGGTTTCTCATGCCGGCCAGACCGATCAGGCCAAGCAGACCCAGCCAGCCCCAGTCCATGTCGTTATCATTGTTGTTGTTCGCCGCGTTTGCACGGTAGTTGCCGTTGCGGGTCGTGCTAGTCGTGCGGTAGTTGCCGTTATTGCCATTGTTGGTGCCGTTATTGCCATAACCTGTCGTACCGTATGTTCCATTTGTTCCCGTTGTGTTCGTTGTACCGGTCATCCGGTTCATCGTGTTGTCACCGGCGCGGTTGATGGTATCAGCGCCACGGCCCAAGATCCCGCCGTCCTGATTCATCGTTCCCGTGTTGTTAGCTCCCATCCCGCCTGTGCTTGCTGCAAATCCGGCGCCCGCGATGCTCATCGACAGCAGGGTGCTGCACGCAAGACTAATCACCATTTTCTTCAAAACGTTTGGCCTCCCTTTTGTTTTGATTCCTGCGATGATAAGATTCCCCTGCGTCCTCCCTTTTATGCGGCAAAACTTCACGGCATACAAAAAAGCCGCCCAACCGGAGCGGCTCTAAATATGATCGATTACAAGCTGGTGATCAGAAAAACAATCAGTACAAAAATTCCTCCGGCAATGAGCCAGTCGCTGATTTCTCTCCAGATTCCCGGCATTTGTCCCGCCATCTGCTGCTTCTCTCTGTCCCTAAAGCGCATCCGGTCTGCTTCTTCGTCCATTACACTATAAAAAGGCTTCAAATCATACACAGAGCACCAACTCCCTCCATATGATAGCTACATTATATCACCAAAGAAAACGGTTACATATGAAAAACGGCACAGACATTCCTCTTCTCTTCCGTTCCAGTCAGGTGTATGCCGGAGCAAAAAAACGGGGACCCTACCTTCAAAGAAAGGTGGGGTATCATGGACATTCACAGCGACAGCTACGAGGTGGCCGGTCTGGACGAAGATGGGCGGGCGGTGGAAATTATCCGCAGCGCCGAAGCCCGGATTCGCGAGTTAACCGGCCAGCCCGTGACGCTAATCGCCTACGAGAAGACGGGCGAAGCTCAGCAGGGGTAAACGTCGACGATCTCGGACAGACCGATCCATCTCCATTCTTCCGCCCACTGCAGCTTAATTTCCCGCGAGTGGGCGTGAATGGAGGTCACGAACCCGCTTAAGCGTTCATCATCGAACGGGTCGAACAGCACTACCGTAATTTTGACGTGCTCCCTCAGCGACTGGGCCAGCAAACGTTCCATTTCTTCCAGCCTTTGCGGGTCCAGTACCGGCTTCACCCGGCGCGCTGTCTCCCGCTCGTCGCGGATAATCCGGCTTTTGTGTTCGGGCAGCATCATCCGGCTGCTTTCCCATAATCCGTTTCCCTCCAATTTTCTGCCCATTTGCTATTCTCCGTCCTTTCTTTGCATCTTGCGCGTCTGACACCTTACTGCTCCTGGGCTAGGTGCGGGTTCACTGGTCACTGCTCACTGAAAGCCCCGGTACCGTCCAGCCGGCCTTGTTCCATCCGGAGTCATCCAGTTGTATCATTCGGTTGGTATCATTCGGTTGGTATCATTCAGTTGGTATCATCCAGTTGAGTCACTCCAGCCAGTGTCCCTTGCCCCCGGATCGCCTGCTGACCGGCAGCTCTTCCGGCCGCTCCCAAGGTTCCAGCAGCGCCGCCCGTTCTACACGCATTCCCCGGCGCCAGGCGATGTACCGCCGCTCGGCCAGCTCCGACATCCCGGCAATCACATCCGGATACGTACGGCCCGACAGCCGCCGGAGTGTCTGCATATCCGGCATTCGCCGGTAATGCCCGGAATAGTGGTATAAAATGCGCAGCAGCTTGCGTGCCGTATCCCCCAGCATCTCCTTCTCCCCTTTCAGGAAAACAGGAACGTATGTTTGTATTATAACCACCTGTACAAGACATAATCAATGTCAATAATGCCCTGTTCCAGCACGGACTAGCACTCCTGCCAAGTCTATGCCGCCGGACCGGTGCTAGGCCAGCCCCCCTCTGCCGCACGACAAAAAGCCCCACCTGGGTGAGGCCCGTCTCCGCTCCGTATATGTAATTTTACGGCGTGGCGCTTGGTGCCAGCTCTTCTTCGTCAAGGCCAACGGCTGATCTTGCTTCTTTCAGCTTCGAAATGCCGTACAGCATGACAATATCGGCGTTTTTGTTCATTTCGTCAAACTGCTCGGCGGTTACATCCGCGGAGTCGACGCTGTCGGAAGCCTGGGCTTTCAGCTTGTAGGCCTCTTGAAAAGACGTTTTAGCCTCATCCATCAGCTGCTCCACATCGTCGGGCAGACCGCTGTCGACCTCCAGCTTGGCCGCTTTTTCCCGGATGTCGGCTGTAGCCGACTGGAAGCTGTCAATCGCTTTTTCCAGCTCCGTTTCATCGGCTTTGCCTTCCGTATAAGCTGCGATAGTGCCGTTAAACGACTCCAGCGCTTCCTTCCCGGCAACCTCCAATTCCGATACTTTATTGTAAAAATCCTGGACGCTCTCCTGTATCGCTTCCTGGGTATCCAGCTTCGCTCCGGAGTTTCCGCATCCCGCAAGCAGCACCGAAACAAGCAGCAGGGCCGCCGGCACTTTCATCTTCATCTCCATCCCTCCATAGTACAGAATAGAAGCGAATGGACAAAGATGCAACTGAAAAAAACAGGATTAGACAAGAAACGACAGCACCATTCCTATTTTTCTGCGGAAGCGTCATGATTTTGCACTGGGTGCTTACTTAAGTGTAAGATTCAGGGAATTTAGGGCATAACTTGAATCTGCCAAGTTACGCTTAAGGACTGCAGAAGCTGCCCCAAGATGTGCAGAAAAAAATTCGCATAAAGTAGGAACAAATGTTCTGTTTTGTGATATACTTAATTTATCCGCCCTCCTTGGGCTTTTCTTATGGAAACGTAATGCACAACGATCCGTAATGAGGTGATTGCCATGAATACATACTACCAAATGACAGAACTCGAACAATGGACAGAGGACTTGTTCCGGAGGCTGGGGGTCAGCGATCCTTCCCGGATTTCTATCGAGTATTTATCCGAACGCCTGAACATCTGGGTTCATTATCTGGATGTACCCAGCAAAGCCGTGGAAGCTGCAGCGGGAACATACAGCATGTTCCTGGACAGCCGTTTGTCTCCGGAGCGGCAGCGGCTTGATTTTTTGCATGAGCTGTGCCATCTGCTGCGGCATGCCGGGGACGGCACCCTGCTTCCCGGCCGGTATACCCCGGCGCAGGAGGACGAAGCGGACCGGTTTGTGCCGTACGCCGCCATTCCTTTTTCCTTGTTCTCGTCCCTGCCTGTTCCGGACAAGCGGACCGAAGCCATTGGCTATGTAGCGGAGACGTTTCAGGTGCCTGAAGAATTGGCGCTGCACCGGATCGACCAGATTCAGCGGCGGATTTTGCAGGGACAGCTGCTTGCCGTGGCGGAGTCTACCCGCGTAGCGGACAACCGGAACCTCTCTCCCCGAATGGCTTCCGGCGGCACCAGCTTCTACTCCTCCGTTCACAGAAAGGATTGATGCGAAAATGTGCGGACGTTATACCGTCACCGTAACGATGGAAGAACTCCTGCTGCGCTATATGACGGCAGATCCGTCGCTGCTTCCGTTTCTGCCGAAGTTCAATATCGCTCCCTCGCAGCAGGTGCCGGCGGTTATTCATGACGGGACGAAGAACCGGATCGGCCTTCTGAAATGGGGGCTTGTTCCTGCGTGGTCCAAAGACGAGCGTTCCGCTGCGGGAATGATTAACGCCCGCGCCGAGACCCTGATGACCAAGGCCGCCTTCAAGCGGCTGCTACCCACCCGGCGCTGCATCCTGCCGGCGGACGGTTTTTATGAATGGAAACAGGAGGAAGGCGGGAAACGGCCAATGCGGATCGTACTTCGGGAGGGCGGGATTTTTTCGTTGGCCGGCTTGTATGATATTTGGACAGACCCCGAAGGGCGCAAGATTTCCAGCTGCACCGTTATCACCACCTCCCCTAACGAGCTGATGTCCTCCATCCATCACCGGATGCCGGTCATTCTCCGTCCTGAGGACGAACAGTCCTGGCTGGACCGGACCAACCGCGACATTCCCCGGCTGCTGGAGATGCTGAAGCCGTTCGAGGACGGCAGACTGCGGGCTTACCCGGTTTCGCCTGCGGTAGGCAGTGTGAAAAACGATTCACCGGAGCTTATTCGAGAGATTGCCTTGTAAGCTCTGCGTTCTACAGACCCCGGCTCTGGCGCCTGAGGCCTCTACAGCCTTACGGTCCTACAGCCGTGCGGTCCTGCAGCTCATCAACCCTCCGATTCTGCGTGCTACGGCTCTCCAGTCCCGGAGCTCTACAACCCTGCGTTCTGCTGGATCTACAGCCATGCACCCCTGAGTCTCGGATTGCCGGGTTTGCAAAGAGCTAATAAGGATTAGTGAGCCGGACCTTTTAAATTCAGGAAAACTACGCCGGCAATAATCAGGATCAGGCCAACTACGGCCTGCCAGGACAGTACTTCCTTATATACCAGCACCCCGATCATCGCCGTCAGCGCCGTTCCCACTCCAGACCAGATCGCATAAGCGGTGCTGAGCGGCATCGCTTTGAGCGCATAGGACAGCGAATAGAAGGCGATGCCGTATCCGAGGATAACGCCCAGGCTCGGCCAGATCCGGGTGAAGCCATGAGTGCTTTTCAGCATCGTGCTGCCGAACACCTCCGATACAATTGATACCGCAAGAAACAAAAAACCTTTTAACATTTTTTCCTCTCCTATTCCTCATCTTTGATTCTATTTTCCTACTATTCGTTTTTTCTACTATTCGTTTTTTTCTATTATTCTATTCTTCTATTTCTCTATTTTTTCCGTCTCCCCACTTTCCATTTTTTCACTTCTCTAACTTTCTACTTTTCTGCACCCTCGCCTTCAGCTCTCTCCAGCCGGCGAAGTGTATCAAACAGCAGCCGGTAATACGGCTCGTTGTTTGGGGTGAAATCCTGAAGCGTCCAAATCTTCTGCGGATCTTCGAATCCGGGCGGCGCGCTTTCCAGAACCATACTTTCCACCGCGGTTATCCCTTCACGCTCCCCATGGAGCAAAGCCTGGATCTCCGTTAAATTAAACAGGAACAAACCCGACACCTCCGCCGTCTGAACCTCAAAGCTGCCCAGCTTCCGGTCGCACGGATACAAGTAGACATGGTTAAATTCTCGGTCTGTAATAGTCGCCGAGACCACCGTTTCATCCCGGGCAATGCCGCAGTAGATCAGCTCGTTCGGCGCTACCCGCAGTCCCAGCTCTTCCTCCAGCTCCCTGATTCCATCCGCCGGCGTTTCTCCCGCCAAGAGATGCCCGGCGCAGGACGTATCCAGCTTGCACGGGTACGTATCTTTATCCGGATGACGCAGCTGAAATACAATACTCCATTCTCCATGCTCCCCGTGAGTCACTACCCAGCAGTGGAACGTCTGGTGCAACCATCCTTCCGCATGCACCCGCTCCCTGCTTGCCGTCCCTACAACCTTCATCTGTTCATCCAGCACATCCAGCAGTTCTTCCTCTGCCATTCGCTCACTCCTTATCTAGGTCGGCTGATACGCTTATGCAGGTGTTTTTCTTACACACAACCTGGTACCTGTTCTGCTGTTGCTCAACAACGGACACTCCTATGTACTTCCTCCGTACTCTCGCTCTGGCTAAAGTTACGCTCCTATCGTAGCACAAAACGCCAAGTTCGGACCAACGGCCATAACCCATAAACCGCCTGCTGCCCGCGGCCTTCCATGCTTATCTCCTTCCGCACCTCAACCCTGAGTCCCCTACCCTACCCTAATCTACTCTACTCGGCTCTCTGCTCTCTACTCTCTACTCTCTACTCTCTATTCTACTCTCTCTCTACTCTGCTCTACTCTCCGAATATAACCTCCCTTCCAGTCCCGCTAAAAAAAGCCCCGCATCAGCGGGGCAACTTCAGCAATCACGAGGGATAAGATTAGCCTGCTACGGAACCAAACAATGCAGCTGCAGCCTCCCCGGCCGCTTTTGTTAACAAGTCTTCAAAATATCTCTTTAGCTGTACAGCTGACCCGGTTGGTGTTCAGGCACCGGCTGATAGATCTGCTGCATGGAACGCATCGCTGCATCGCTTGCTGGAATCACTGGGTAGAAGCCTTTGCGGGCCATGTACTGCCACACTTCAAAAGCCTGATGCGAGCACATCCGGAAGGCGTCCTCCAGGAAGGTGCGCAGCTGCGGAGTCGAGCATTCAAACGCTGCCCAGGCGTACTCCCGTCCGGCACGCTTCAGCGTCAGCAGGTAGGAGGTGGCAATCGAGCGGTCATCCAGCCGCTGGAGCTGGACCTCCGGCTGCAGCGGCGGATACTGCGGCATCGAAGGCATGGCCGCGGCGCCGGCTTGTGTCATGGAAGGAACGTTCAGCATATCGGGCGAATACTGGCGGTTCGCAAACTCGACTTTCATGTTATAGTCCTGCACATGCACAGCATAATGCCGGGCTACCATACTCCGCAGTTCGGGATCGGTTGCCTGGTTCAGAAACAGAGCCATACATTGGATGGAATTTGTACAGCTGAGCAGCAGTTCATTTAATTCGTGGGCTTCGTGCGATCCTAACATCATGTTGGTGCATCCCCTTTTCATCAATTAAATTACGGTCCATTTCTAACTTGCGCAGCCGTCCTGTTCTGTATTCTCCCTATCGTTGCGGCAACCGCTCTTGTGACATTTAACGTAAAAAAGGTTAATATACAGGGTAAATGCTGGAATAAAGGAGAGAGAACGCATGAAAAAAATGATTGCCGGTCTCGTAGCCGGCCTGTTTATCGGTTCAGCCGGGATGGCTGCCGCGGCAACCATCCCAAGCGTACAAGCCCAGCTCGTTAAATTCGCAATTTGGATCGACGGGGAAAAGCAAGTGCTCAAACACCAGCCGCTCCTGTATAACGGCACGACGTATCTGCCGGTTCGGGACATCAGCGAAATGCTTGGTCTCGGACTGACCTTCAATAACCAGGTCAAATCGATCTCACTGAAGACGCCAGGAGGTACGGCATCCCAGCCATCTACACCTGTCACCCCCCAGCCTCCAAGCAGCGGTACAGGCGGCGCTTCGTCGAATGACGGCGAATATGTGCAGGGCAAGGCTTTTACACTTGGCAGTTCCGTGCTGAAGCTCAACCGGGTTACGTACTCGACAGGCACCTATACTCCGGCAGGCTCTTTTGGCTTCCAGGCCCGCAGCGGCCAGAAATTTGCCATTATTAATTTTGATGTCCAGACACCGAACAAGCCTACGGGAAAAGCGTACTGGGGAGCAACCGATTTCATAACGGGAGTCTCCGTCAACGCGCAAAGCCTGACCGAATTAAACGCTTCAGGGGAAGCGCTGCGCATTCAGCCAGGCGTCAACAAAACCGTGGAAGCGTTTATCTCCATTCCGGAAGACATGGAGCTCACCTCCATCCAGTTCGGAGAGCCGGGCAGCGACCTTACCGCAGTAATTGACCTTCCTTAACGGGCTGAGGGCTGAGGCCTGATGCTTTAGGCTCTAGGCTTTTGGCTTTAGGCTCTAGGCTTTTGGCTTTTGGCTTTTGGCTTTTGGCTTTTGGCTTTTGGCTTTTGGCTTTTTTGCTTCATGCTTCATGCCTTTGCCTAATACCTAATGCTTCATTCCTGCGGCCAGCGCCTGCCAAGCAGTACAGCAAGCAGCCTGTCCGAGCCTCATCCTAAAAAAGCCGCCGGGCAAAATGCCCGGCGGCTCGATACTTCGGGGACTGTTCTTACACGAACAGCGAACGGGAAATGATAACCAGCAGAATGAACAGTACCAGAATCGCGCTTGTCGAAGTGAAGCCGTAGCCCGGGTAACCTCCGCCGTTTCCTCCGCCGTTTCCGCAACACTCACCCATGTGTAATTCCTCCTTCTGTTTTTGAATACATCATAGGGTATGCAGTCTTCGTGGCCCTGGATTGGGTGGATGCCCCAAATGGCGCCCGTATGGCGGAAAAGAAACCCATAATCCGCAGTTATCCCGACAATCAGATCTATCCTGTACTTACAAATTGGAGGACTCCAATTAAAACCATCAGCAGCATAACAACAGCTGCCGCTATCAGCAAAATCCTCACGGTCCTGCCGCCGCTTCCGGACACTTGACGTTCTTCCTCAAGCCGCTTGACCCGCTGCTCCAGCTCCTGAATCCGCTCTTCTTCGCGCATCGTCTCCCCCCTTTACCGGAAGCTTGCTTCACAAGCTCCGTATTTTAGGTTACCGCTGGCCCGCTTGTTATGGGAACCAAAGAATCAAAACGAACGAACACTGACCATTTCAGCCGAAAAAAAGTGCAAAATCTGCTCTTTGTGATGCAGGTCATGCTCCACGAACATTTCCTGCAAAAACCGCTCCAGCGTATACCCCCTGTCCCCTAATGGAACCTGAAACGTCTCTTCCGCAATCACGCGCAGCTTCGCGATGAGACGCCGGCGGACCGTCACCGCTTCGTCCAGAAGCTCTTGCGGAATCAAGGATCTGCCCCATGCCACCGAAGCTTCATTAAAAGCCTGCACATCCGGATGCTCTCCCAGCTGAACCGGTTCATGCTCCAGCAGCTGATGCACTACGTGTTCCTCCAGATGACGGTCCCAACCCGTAATGTGGCTGATTACATCGCATAAGGTCCATACCTCTGTAATCTTCCCGCACAGCACTTCATCCGGGCAGTCGCAAAGCGAGGAGGCGAAATCCGCGAAATCCTCCAGCTCTTCGAGCAAACGATGCTTGTTTCCCATTCCTTTTTCCTCCATTCAATCGAACATACGTTCCTTACATTCTACTTCAATCCAAGAAAAAGGAAAATATGCCGCTGTGCCTATATGCCTCTTACACAGCTGCGCGGGATGCAGCGGGTATAACAGATGCAGCCCTTCATTCCATATTATACAACGCCTGCATCCTAATTTGGAAATCACATCCATTGGCGCAAAAAACACCCCGCAAAACAGGCTGATCCAGCCTATCTGCGAGGTGCTTCTCTTGTTTGTTGCGTTATGTCCATTTTTTTCGAGAACCTATATCTTACTATTTGCCGTAACCGAGTTCTTTCAACTGTTCCAAAGCGGAATCCATATAATTTTTATAACTAAAGGTGCTTTCTAGGGTTTTGAGGAATTGATCGTACTGGTCCAAACCGCTTTTGCCGTATACGAATTTGATCATTTCCTCCTCCACGAAGCGGTTGGCATCCGCCGCATTGTACCCTGGCGGGCTTTGGACATAACCATCAAGCGTTTGAATTCTGGGCAAGTTTGCCTCAAATTCGATGTATTTGGCTTGAGCGGCAAACTTCGTTTTTAAATACTCCGTCTCCTCCCGCCCGGCAAATTGGTACAACCACGTAAACCCGGCCTCCTCTTTTCCTTTGTCCGTGATGACCACTTGTTCGCCGTTCAGCTTATAATGAACATCCTGCAGGCCGAATTGCACCAGGCGTCCGCCTTCCGGCGTTGCAAGGTAATTGATCAGCTCCAAAATCTTGTCGAGTTTCTCAGGCTCCTTCTCCAGCCGTTTCGGAATAGCCCACAAACCGCCGGTAGCCCCGATGTTGATGGAATTGGAATTCTGCGTTCCATCCGGTCCTTTTGGCGGATTCAGCTGAATCCATTCGGCTTTGGGATTGGCCCCTTTCCATACCGCCACCTGATCGTCTTTAACGATCTGCGCCCAGTCCAGGTTGATCATCCCCACTTTGCCTTGGAACGCCTTATCCTTCGCCATCGTCCCTTTGTTGCTCACGACCTCCGGATCAACCACTCCGGCATCCACAAACTTTTTAATCGCCGCCAGCGCCTCTTTCATTTTCGGGTGATACAGCGTATTCGTTACTTTACCGTCTTCCACAAACAGCTTGGAACCCTCAAAAATATTAGTAATGCCATAGGCGCCAAAAATAGGATCAAAGGTTTGAAAATTAGTACCCGTAATGCCGAAAGTGTCACTTTTTCCGTTTTGGTCCGGGTCCTGCTCCGTAAACGCCTTGGCTACGGCAAGCAATTCATCTACGGTTGCAGGCGGCTGAAGCTTTAAATTGTCGAGCCAGTCCTTGCGGATCCAATAAGTGTACGACACCGCCTGCCCCGCCTTCGGCAGCGCATATTGTTTTTCCGAAACGATCCCTTTCTTGATGACATCGTTGCCGGCAAATTTGGTGTAATCGGGCATTTTTTCAAGATATGGCGTCAAATCGAGCAGGCTGCCCGATTCCGCCAACTTCTGCAAATGAGGTTTACCTGTCACCATAAACAAGTCAGGCAGATTGTTGGAAGCGGCAAGCACATTGATTTTGTTTTCATAATCCGCCTGGTCCCCCACTAAGGTTTGCATCAAATCGATGCCCATTTTGGCATCAAGCTCTTTTTTTACAAAATCGTCGGCCGGCAAATTCGTTCCCCAGCTGACTTGGGATACTTTGATCTTAACGGAGCCGGACGCTTTAGCTCCTTCGGAGCCGTTGGCTTTTGTTTCCTCTTTTCCTCCACATGCACTTAGCAGCACTGTTGCCAAAACGACAACTAAAGATACGGACCAAATTCGGTTTCTTTTCATGGATCGTCCCACCTCTATAGTTATAAAATACCGCCACACGGTTTCAACCCACAGCGCTCGCTTAACCTTTCACTGCCCCCAGCAGCATGCCTTTTGTAAAATGCTTCTGGATGAAAGGATAAACGGCTATGATCGGGAGGCTGCCGGCAATGACCGCCGCCATCTGCATCGCGGCCGTAGGAACAGTAACTTCCGCCTGCAGTTCACTGGACTGCGTCAATAACAGCATATTTCGGATAACGACCTGAAGCGGATTCAAGTCCGTGTCCGTGATGTACAACACCGCTGAGAAAAACGAATTCCAGTGCCCGACCATATAAAACAAACCAACGGTCATCATAGAGGGCAGCGACAGCGGAACAGCCACCTGCCACAGGATGCGGAATTCCCTGGCTCCGTCCATCCGTGCGGATTCGAATAGTTCTTCCGGCAGCGTCTCAAGGAAACTTTTCAAAATGAGCACGTTAAACGTAGCGATCGCGCCCGGGATGATCAAGGCCCACAGCGTGTTGAGCATGCCCAGCGACTGGATGACAAGATAGGTTGGAATCAAACCGCCGCTGAACAGCATAGTGAATACCATGTACAGCAGAAAAAAAGTGCGTCCCGGCAAATTCCGACGGCTCAGCGGATAAGCGGCCAACGTGGTAAACAGCATATTGACGAGCGTACCGCCAACCGTAACGATTATAGTCACTACCATCGAGCGTCCCAATGCCGGGTCCGCAAAGATGCGTTCGTAAGCCTCAAAAGAAATTTTACGGGGCAATACGATAAAACCGCCGTTTTTAACCACCTCACTGTAGGGAGTCAGCGACATCGAGATCACATAAAGCAACGGAAATACTGCGGCTACGGCAACCAGCACCAAGATGACATATATAACGGCATTAAACCATTTATCCGACCGGCTGGTTACCATATGCTTCCCCCCCATTTTTTGGCCAGCTTGTTTGCCCCCAGCACCAGAACAAACCCGATGGCTGATTTAAACAGGCCGACGGTCGCGCCGAGGCTAAAATTCATTTGTTCCAGGCCGGTCCGGTACACCCAGGTATCGATAATATCGCCGACCTCATACACCCTCGGATGATAGAAAACAAAAACCTGTTCAAACCCCGCGTCCAAAATGCTCCCTATCCGAAGAATGAGCAGTAATATAATGACATTACGGATGCCGGGCAGCGTAATATGCCATATCATTTTTAGCCGGCTGGCTCCGTCCACTTTGGCGGCCTCAAACAGCGTCGGATCAATACCGCTGATTGCAGCCAGATAAATGATCGCCCCCCAACCGAGATCCTTCCAGATTTCCGTCAAAACCAGAATGCTGCGGAACCACTCCGTCCCGTTCAGAAACGGAATGGCGTTTCCTCCCGTCTCCGTAATCAATCGGTTAAGGAGGCCTGTAGTCTCCGACAAAAAGGCGATGGAGATGCCGTAAATGACGATCCAGGACAGAAAATGCGGCATGTAACTCAAGGTTTGAACCCAGCGTTTTAACCAGCCCACGCGGCATTCGAAAAAGACGATGGCCAAAATAATCGATGGCAATACCCCAAACACTAGCTTGTAAAGACTGATTAACAGCGTGTTGGTCAACAGTTGGGAGAAATAGGGGGATTCAAAGAACATCTTGAAGTGCTTGTTCCATGGATCCGCCCAAGGGCTTCCGAATATCCCCTCCGCAAAATTGTAATCCTTAAATGAAATCACAACCCCGTACATGGGCAGATATTTAAAAATAAAATACCAAATCAGACAGGGCAACAACATGAGATACAGCGCTCTCATTTTCCAAATCTCCGCCGATAGCCTGCGCAGCCGCAGTCCGGATAGGCCTCCGGCGGACTGGGGTGAATGTGCGGGCAAATTGACGTGCTGTTTCATACTCACCATCTTCCTCTCCGTTATATACTCCCATCATAACGAAGAGGGGTCAGGGCCGATATCGTCATTTCTCAGCAGTGTCATGCACATATTTCTGTTTTTAGCGGGATTCGCCTTCTATTGGTTTATCGCATGAGTTTCTCCATAAGGATCATGCACGGCTAGAGAGAACTTGACGGCATCTGCAATCGTCGTTTCGTCACCGGCGGTCCGGATCGTGACGGATCCGCCCGTCCCTTCTCCAAACCGGTATTTCCCGAGCCATACCCACTGGTTATCGTTTTTCATCTGGTTAACGGTCAAATCGGTTGCGCTTCCGTCTTGATGCGTAATTTCCACGGCTGCTTTGGAGGTCCGGTTCGGTGAAGCGTTCCAAAGCATGTAGACATTGTACTCCCCGGCCTGTGGCAGGTCAGGGGTCCATGTGGCCCGCTTTCCGGCCGCTTTTCCGTCATGCAAATAATCCTCTCCGTATCTGGAGGCCGAATACGTGCTGCTCTGCCAAAGACCGTCCACGGAAAAGCCGGGATCCCGGTTATCGACGATGATGTCAACCCGTTGATCCGCCGGTGTCTCCACCCGAACCTCCCCGGAAGGCGCCGATTCATTTCCGGACAAATCCACGGCGGTCAATTTATAGAAATAGGCTGTCTCGGCCTCCACCCCGTCCGTATCCAAATGACTGTCCCCCTGCAGCATATAAGCGATCTGGTTCGCTTGCCCGGGTACGAATGCGGGTTCGGTCGAGCGGTATAAATGATAACCCGCGATCGCTGTATCTCCCTGGGCATTCCAGGTCAGTTTTATTTTGGCGTAAGATAAGGCCTCTGCCTGAAAATCACGCGGCGTCTGCGGCGGGGTAACGTCCTTGGGCTCGGTCTTGGCAGTGATTTTGGAGGCTTTCGATAAATTACCGGCCAAATCTGCCGCCTGTACGAAATAGATATACTTAGTATTGGGCTCCAGGCCGGAAAAGCTGTAGGAAGTCCCATAAGTTTCAGCAAGGGTTTGACCCGCCGCATTGGTAATACGGTAACCGCGAATCCCTGATTCCGAGTCCACACCTGTGTCCCAGCTTAAATCCAGATACGTTGTTCCTTTGGCTTTAACCTCCAGACGCTTTGGCGGCTTTGGCGCCTTGTTGTCGTTAAATTCCGGAAGCTGAACAGGCTTGCCCGGTTCACCATACAAAATTCCGGTCCCGTTGGTACCGGCATACACCCGGCCGTGGACCTGCATGTCTCCCGCCATACTGTTCGGCTCATTGCCGGGGAAGGGATCGGAAACGCTCACCTTAACCCAAGTGGATCCCATATCATCGGACCGGTAAATGGCCTCGTCCGGAAAACCTGAGATTTTGCCGAATACAAATACCGCCGGATTTAACCGGCCTGGAGCCGCTTTCCCGAAGCTGAAAAGATAAGCCTGCTCCACATTGTTCACTCGCTCAAATCGGCCGCCGCCATCGCCCGACCGAAACAAGCCCAGGTCATTCAGGCTTATCCAAACCTCGCCCATAACTCCCGGAGCTGCCTGAACATTATGCCATGGGACTTGTTGGGCAGGTAAATTGGAAACCGGTTCAAAAGATCTCCCTCCATTTGCACTGCGAAAGAACTTCCCGTTTTTGTAGTCGTAAGCGTAGAAAACCCCATCCTTAACCTTGTCGGAAGCCAGCGGTTGATAATAACCGGCAAAAATATGATCTCCTGTGATCATGTCTGCCGGCAGTCCCGCGCTCTTGCTCCAGGAGTTGCCAAGGTCCTGCGTATAATATACCGAGCCTTTTTGCGGCATCCACACTACATTATTGGAGTAGGTAGCCGAAACCGCAGTTTTTCCACCCTGGACTCCCTTGAAGGGAAGGGTTGGAAACGCCGTATACGTGTTGCCGCCATCGGTTGAATACCCGCCGCCGCCCGGATCGCTCCTGCCGTCGCCGTTCCATCCATACGTGCCGACACGAACCACAAAACCAGGCCGGGATGCGGAAACGTCAATTCCCGTGCTGGTCAGCTCCTTGATGCCGCCGGACGACGTGAAGTAAGTGGACTCCGGAAAGCTCTCCAGCGAGCGATGGTCGAAGCCCCCGTTATCCGCAATCCCGCTGTGCAGGATCCGGTTACCGAGCGGAGGGCTCACGAGATTCGCCACATTGACTACCGTCTCAAGCCCCTTGGCGGGGTTGCTCCATTTGGAAGGGACTTCGTTGATGTCCTCCGTTCTCCACGCATAATACCAATCCGTCATCCAAACCCGGCCTGGATGAAAAGGGTCGAAAGCCAGAGCGGAGGTGGCCGACGACCAATGCCAGGAGGGCATCCATGGGACCAGCGAATTTCGGCTGACCGGCAATTTGGCCCAGTGGGCCCCGCCGTCGGTCGAGCGGTAAATCGGATTGCCGTGCGCGTCCTGCCGGCGGGCCGACAGCAGCGTGCCCGAATCCGCCGGGTCCACGGCGATCGAGCCGAACGGCTGGCCTTTGTCCTCTGTCGGCGTAATTTCCGACCATACTCCATTTTTAAATTTGTACAGTCCCTGTCCGTGCGCTACATATAAGGTTCCGTCCTTCGAAACGGCGGCGCGATTCGGTTTTTGGGGACTGCCGGGCAGCAGCGCCCAGGTTTCCCCCGCATCACGGCTAACATAGACACCGTAATTGTACGCACCCGCGTACAGGACGGAACTTCCCGTCCCCCCGCTGCCTGAAGACGGGTCAAACTGCACAAAACTGATTCCATAAGGCTGATTGTTCAGAGAAGGAAAGGATTCGACCCGTCCCCAGCTTCCATACTCAGCCGCCTTCCTGCTTCGGAACAAACCGTCATAACGGGAACCGAAATAAATGATGTCACTGTTATTCGGATCCACGGCCAACCTTTCTCCGGCCGCCCGGTTTTGTCCGTTGGACGACATTCTTACCCCTTTGCCTCTGGCATTCAGCCCGGTAGGAGACCAGGTTTCGCCCCGATCGGCCGACTTGTAAACGTCGCTGGGACTTGAGTAGTCGTACCTTCCCAAAGCGGCATAAACAACATCGGGGTTGGAAGGATCCAAGGCAAGGCTTTCTCCGCCGTACAAATTGGCATGTTGACGATCCGCTTCACCAATTAACTGCTTCCAGCTGCGGGTTTCTTCATTCCAACGAAAAATCCCGCCGACATCCGAACGTATGTAGACCAGATCCGGCTCCTGCGGATGAACTGCGATTCCGGTGATATAACCTCCTCCGCCGATCGGTACTTGCCCCCACGTATATTCCCCTTCTTCCGAATCCCCCTTGCCCGCCGCGGCGATAAGAGGCGGATCCATCAAACCGCCTGAACACCACATCAAAATCACCATAAACACCAGCAGCATCGTGATTCGTTTTGTTCCGTCGCTTCCCCGCATAAGCTGCGCCTCCTTTTCCTAAGGTGATGTAAAGCGCTTACAAAAAGCATGATATCAGACCCTATACCAGTCCATAATCAACAAATCTCTTTTACTGAATAAACGAATTACACTTTTAACCTGCCGATCGTGGTAAAGACGCAAAAACCGGGCTTATTGCCCGGCTTCCGCTCTTACGGTACCCCTAATTTCGGATTGCAGGGGAAGAATCCAACTTAATCAGGGGTTGTGGAGTTTATAGCTAAACGGTATTCACTCGGCCGCAGCCCCGTCCACCTTTTGAATATTTTAAAAAAATAACTGGGGTTGGCAAATCCGCATCTCTCGCCAATTTCGGCCACCGTCAGGTCCGTTTGCTCCAAATATCCTTTGGCCTCCTGAACCCGAACCTGCTGGAGGTAACCGATGAACGTCTGGCCGGTCTTCTTTTTAAACAGTCCGCTCAAATAATTCTCATCCATGTTCACTCTTTGGGCCATGGCCTGCAGCGAGATATCTTCGTCGAAATGCTCGATTACATAACGGATCACCCGGTTAATTTCTTTATGGTCCGTCTCCTCCAATGCCGGTCTGGTTTTTCCCTTGGAATACCGGATCATCCGCTCCGAGAGCAACTCGAGCATGGCTTGATGATTGGTACACAGCACCAGCTCCTCCCCCTCGGAAAGTAACGGCTTGCGGCTAATGCTGGCAAAAAGTCTGTCCAGCCGTTCAGCCGTTTTCTTTACTTGGACCATTGGCAGCAAATGGGTCTCCATGAAGGACCATAACTCATTGAGCTTTTCCGCGCATTCGTTGACCGCAGCCTTGGCAAACCGGTGCAGGATCTCTTGTTCCAGTTCCCAAGGAATGGCGGGGTATTCGTCCTGCCGGCCGATCTGATATCCGCTGTTGACCGTCGTACGGCACCCATAATAATAGCGGTCGAGCTCCCGCAGCATTTGGGCCCATTCCTCCGCGATATCGTCCGCCGTTTTATGCTCCAGATAGACCGTACGGCACAGCGCCGTAAATGTTGTCGTATCATTCAACCTTCGGGTTAAAGCGGAAGAAGCGGCGGCATCGCCGGGACAAATCAGCAAGGTGCTGACCCCCATCGCACTGTGGGCTATGACTCGGTATGAATCCGGCCTTTCGTCAGCCAGCATCTTCCCCGCTTGTTCGCAAGATAACCCCTTTTCACGCTCCAGCCAGGTCAGCAAGATAAGTTTGGACCCGATCTCATGCATGTTTAACTCGGCCAATTTCCCCGCTTCCATCGGGGATAGTTTTTTACCGCAGGCTTTCTTCCATAAGTAAGGGAGACGTTCCTCCAGATACTCCCACTTCAACTTCGCCTTTTCCTCGGCTTGCCGCTGAAGGCGGCCCTTCACCTTATTTAAAGCTTCCAGCAGCTTGTCGTCATCCATCGATAATTTCAAAATATAGCTGGAGGCCCCATACTCCAACGCCATTCTGGCATATTCAAACTCACCGGCACAGGTTAGCATAATAAATGCCGCTTCATTCCCCCGTTTTCTCGCCTGCTGAAGCAGCTGGATACCGTCCATATAGGGCATAAGCACATCGCTGATTACAATGTCCGGCGACAACGCCTCCATTTGCTCCAGAGCCTCCAAGCCATGGGCGGCTTCGGCCGCTATGGTGAAGCCGTGTTTTTCCCACGGAATCGTGTTTCGGATCGTTCTTCTCACAAATGGCTCATCTTCAACGAGCAGGATACTCCACATGTCGGGTTTCCTCCTTATCATAGGGTGAGGAGATCAGCAGCGGAATTTCCAGCACCGCAAGCATACCCGGGTTGGCGGGAGTCAGCTCCAGGCCAGCTTCTCCTTTGTACAGCAGGGCAAGGCGTTCCTTGAGATTGCTGATTCCGATTCCCCGCCGCCTTCCCGGGGGGTGTTCAGCTTCCGTTGCTGCGGGGCCTCGTCCATTGTCCAGAATTTCTACTCTCAATTTACTTGATTCCTTGGTGACCCGTATAAAAATGCGGCCGCCTTCGCGCATATGAATCAAACCGTGGTGCAGCGAGTTCTCCACCAGCGGCTGCAAGCTGAGCTTGGGAATTAACGCGTAATCCAGCCCTGCCTCCATCTCGATGTCCGACTGAAAGGTATGGTCATAACGGAAAGATTGGATATAAAGATAGGACTCCACCAGACGGATTTCCTCCTTCAAATGAACCAAATCCACCTCGGTATTCAGACCGCATTCCAGCAGCCTGCCGAGATTCTGGCAGATTTCGTAGGTTCCCGCATCCCCTTGGCTCCGCGCATTCCATTTGAGGGTGTTTAAGGTATTCAGCAAAAAGTGAGGATTCATTTGCGACATCAGGATTTGAAAGCGCAAAGCTTCTTTTTGGCGTTCCTCTGCCCGTAAAGTGGCAATCAGCTTGCGAATGTCGTCCGTCATCTGATTGAAGGATCTCGCCAGCTCCCGCGTCTCGCCTTTATATCTGGACTCCTGCAGATGAAGATGTGTATACTGATCCGCCATCTGCGTCATTTTGCGCTGTAACTGGCGCAGCGGCCGCAGAATAGAAGACACAATCGCATAGGTAACCAACATAAATACGATAACCGTCAACACGAAAGAAAAAATAACCTGCCGTTTCATGGGCCATACATTACCTGATAACGCTTCCAAGGGAAAGCGGTTTAACATGTACCAATTCATATTGGGCATATAAACCCCGTTATACATATATTGATCCTGAGAATCGGTGAAATACCGGCTCGGATTTTTTTTAAATGCGGGAAGCATCGTTTGCAAACGCTGCGCCTCTGATTCATCCGCTTCCAGCAGAATCGGCTTGCCCTGTCCGTCCAGCAAATAATAATTTTGCTTGATCAAAAATCCGCCCGTAATCGAATTCATCCAGGTTTTGATATCCAAGCTGATGCGGATATAACCGAAGGTATCCCCCTCAGGGGTTTGCAGTTTTCCGTAAAGGGAAAAAAGCTCGGAGGGCGGAACTGTACTCTCATACCTGTCTTCAGATGCATGGACCGTCCAGAAATAAGGTTCCTCCGCAGACAGAAGCCGCCGAAAGGCAGCTCCGTCAAAAAGCGAATCGGTTGCCTTTAAATTCCCGTTAGAATCTATCGCCGCACCCGTTCTTTCGGTCCCTTCCTCAAGGGAGGTATAAACATGCCCTGACGAATCGGCTAATGTAATATTAACCGGGATGACGGCATTCATGAGGCCTTGTTTAACGCTCAATAGGCGGTTTTGCAAAAAAAGCTGGCGGTCTTCCTCTTTCATATCTCCCTGCGTCCGAAGCATCCGGACTACCTCAGGGTCGCGTTCCAGTTGAAGCATCGATCCAAGAACACCAAGCCTGAGATTCTCCAGGCTATTTTTTAATGAATCCAGTTGCCCGATATTTTGCTCCGCAATATTGTCCTTCATCATCGTCTCCAGCCGGGCAATACTATGAATTTGCACGATGGTTGCCGGAATCAGCACGAAGAGCAAAATGGAGATAAACAAGCGATGTTTTAAACTGAGACGGTTAAATAAGGCCAAGTTCCAGTTCAAGTTCCAGTTCAAGCGCAACCCCCTCTCCCCTGTCTATATAGACTGAATTTAAGAAGGACAGGTGGAACGGAGCTGTCACTGCGGCCAATTTGGGACTTCCAGTTGCTGTTATTTTCGGAGTTCCTGAATGGTAGATGCGGTTAGCGGGAGAACTCCGAAGATAAAGGCGCTCGCGTTCACTCCTCCATCTCCAAATTGCCTCCGTACCGTCTCCTTTTTCCTGTCATTCAATAGTTCAGTCTATATAGTTATGACCTGCTGTGGTTAGCCCTAGTGTAGCACAGGCAGGGATTACGGGAGAAACGTATTTTTTATTTTACGGACGATAACAACGGATTTCATACACCCCTACGGCCGGATCCCCCCAGGTTGCCAGAATGTTAAGTCTTAATCTATCGGCGCAAACCGCCTCCTCCAATTTATGGCGGACTTTGCATTGAACATTCCCCTCCACGCGGACTACTTCCCTCCAGCCATCGCCTTCGCCATCGCCGTCGCCGTTCCAAACCTCGATACAGTAGTCCTTCGCCGTTTGAGGATCGCGGTAGAAAGGAGGATAGTTATGGTATTCACGCAACAGGTGGCCTGGAAAAGTCACCTCGATAATGCCGATGGTCTGCGCTTCTTTCCATTCCATCTCTATCCACGGTTGCTTGGAATCCGCAGGGTCGGAACGCCAAAGGTTCGTATAATCGTAGGGACGAGTGATTCCCGAAAGCACGTTTTCCGCCGGAAAGCAGCTTTGCGGCGGGGTTGCCCGGTAGCTGAGCGTGCCGCCGTCCCGATATCTTCGCATGCGGCCGCCGCCCATTTCGTAGGCGGAGGTATGCCCGGGAATAACGGTTCCCGCGATGTGCCACTCCACCGAAGGGCAGGACAGCAAATCAAGACGGATATACCCCCCCGGCCGCATAAGCATGGTTTCCTCAGGCGATAATTCCCACGGGATCCATTGTTTTTTCCCCGGCGGAACGACAAGCTCCGCTTGGGCGATCCTGGCCGATCCCCGGCTGCGATAATCCCATATATGTTCCACGTCTATAAGCTCTGCGGCTACGGTTTGTTCCTTGTCCGAGTTATTGGTTAAGCATACCGATAGGGAGCGGATTTTTTCCGGACCGACAGCAATCCATTGACCGCGCCGGTGATTCAGCGGTTCTTCCGTTCCCTGTCTTTCTTCCCTGCCACCCAGAATAAAACCCCCGGTCGTATCAAAACTGTCCGGCCCGGCCCCCTGCACCGGTTCCGAACTGCTGGCCGTCATGCGGGCCCGGCCTGCCAGATTCTCGGGATCACAGCCCCGGACATTCGGAAGAAAACATCCGTCCCGCAGTAATTGCTGCTGCACTTTGCCGATACAACGCTCCGTTACTTCCGCCACACCGATCCCTTGGCGCAGGGCAATGGCCGCTGCCGTCCCGGCAGCCTGCCCCATCAGAGCCGTGGTTGCCATAACCCGCACCGTTCCCAATGCGGCGTGGGTGACGCTAACGTTACGCCCTGCCATCATCAAATTGTCCACATCCTTGGCGAGCAAGATTCGCAGCGGTATGCCGTAAGGACCACAATAGCTTTTGACCGCGTATTCGGTCGTTTCTTTGTAGCCTTCCGCACTGGAAGGCTCCGCGCTCCCCGCTAACAGTCCCCCGGCCGTATGCAAGTCGATAAACCATCCGCCGTAAGCAATTTCATCCGGGAACACCGTTTTGCCGGCCGGATCGTGTTCGGTCATAAGATAACGTCCCATAACTCTCCGGCTTTCCCGTTTGCCCGGAACCTGGCCGATCCAGTCCAACGCCAGATGAGCGGCATGCTCCTTCAACAGCGGATCCCGATTCTTGATATAATCCCATATGCCCAGCGTATGACAAGTTAACTCATGCCTGATTTTTTCTTGGTCGTACACCGTATTCCAAGGCACGCCGATCTCGATCCACCAGTAACCCGATTCCAATTCATAAAAATGCCTTCCCTGACCGGCAAAAAAAGCGGGGTCTTCGTACCGCACCGCCCATTCCGGTGCTTTGAACGGAACCGGCCTGCCCATGTCCCGGGCCTTAAAATGAATAGAGCTGCCCATAGTGTCGCCGCTTGCGGCCAGCGGCGCGTGCGGTTCTTTAAATTCCTCTCTACTTTCGCTGCCCCATCTCCATTCACATCCGGCCGCATCGGCGACCACCCCATCTCCCGTGCAGTCCATGAAGATTTGGCCGCCGATCTTCAGTTCGGTCTCCGCTCCAGCCATCCTCGCCGTCAAGCTTCGAATCGTTTGCGATCCGTCCATATCCACCCCGGTTACCGAGGTGTTCAGATAAAACGTAAGATTTGGCGTGCTGACAGCCATATCATACAACGTCATATCCCAAACACTATTTGTCCATCCATTCTCCCGGATCGTCTCGTGATTGAGAGACCGTTCTGCGATCAACAGCTCGGAAATAATCCCCGTCTCCCGGGCATACGCATGGAAAGCCGCCGCACCATGCGGTGTGACGCGAATTTCAGATGAACTGTTGCCTCCGAACACGGGACGATCCCCAATCAGACATACCGTCGAACCCAGTCTTGCTGCCGCCACGGCCGCGCAAAATCCGGCCAAACCTCCGCCGCAAACCACAATATCGTAATGTTCCTGTTTGGTTTGTACCACAGATTTTCCTCCATCCTCACTTAAACGTCCATTCTTTCAATAAATTGTAGTCCATGAGGAAAAAAACATCCGTCAACAAATCTATTCAATCGAGTGAACAAATTTAGGTTAATCTTTGTATGACTTGCGTTACTCAGAGGGACGGATACCCTTTTGTTTCAAAAAACCCGGCCTTTCACTAGAGCCTGTACACAAACTTATGTCAGCCATAACCTAATCGAAATTAACGCCAAAAAAGCCTTGAACATGCTCGCTGTCTTGTCCATAGCGGGCTGCCAAGCGCTGATAATTCTTCATTTTATTAAAAAAGCATTCATACTTCAGATTTCATCCCAGATTCCCGCCTTTTGCAGCCGCCAGAGAAAGTAGGGGTACAAGTATACGGACACAGAATGCCTTATTTGCTGATTATTCCGTGTTTTGGCAAAGTGACGGACTCAGATGCACCTATTTACGCGGAGAAGCCATAGTTTGTATGTTTTCGGTTCGAATAACGGAACTGGAGTCCGCCAAGGCATGCCAAAGCCCCAGAATTTCAGAAATAACGGCCTCTGGGTCCGGAAAGCACCACGGTATCGCGTGCTGTGGTAATCCGCTGCGGGTGTGTCACAGGAGAGGATTCATTCCAAAGTGTTATGTATAATGGAGATCGATCTGACAATAAACAGGTGTAGATCCAGGGTTGATAGCATTTCGTAACCCATCACGGTATCGTTTGACTGACCCTGATTTCCTTAATTTATAGTTTGCATACACGCCCTAGCAAAAAGGGCAGTCCTGCTGTCATCTAAAATGACACAGGCTGCCCTTTTTCCATCAAATGTTCATGAATTTCCCGCCACCGGTGTAGACGGGTTTTGCTGCAATCGTTCCGCCGTTTACGGGCGGGGTGCTTTGCTCATTTCGACGCACATCAGCACAAAAGCTCCGGCGCCGTGCAGGTCGTTTTCGCTTGTGGGCCGGGCGATATAATGCGCATAATCGCCGATACCCGTCCCGATGCAAATGTTCCCGATAACGACGTGCCCGTTCTCGTCGAACTTCAGCGAATTGATTACGCCTTGGTATCCCTTCCAAGCTGCTTCTAGCGCTTCGGCGCCGAGGTAACCTTTCCGGACAGCCTTTGCGATCGCTTGGACATACAGCGCGGTACAGGAGGATTCGAGCCAATTGTCCGGCCGGTCTCCTTTGTCGACAACCTGATACCACTGCCCGCTGGCAGCATCCTGATATTTAGGCAGGGCGGTAAGCAGCTCCTGCAGAATGCGGACAAGCTCCGGTTTATCCCGGTGATCGTCCGGCAGATCATCCAGCATTTCCAGCAGCGCGACAGGATACCAGCCGATAGCCCGCCCCCAGAATTCCGGCGCAAGCCCCGTCTCCGGATCGGCCCACGTCGCTTGTTTGCTTTCATCCCAGCCGTGGTAGAACAGCCCGGTTGCTTCATCCTTACAGTGCCGTTCCATCAAAATCGCCTGACGGGCCAGCAGATCGTAATACTCGCTGTGCCCGAATTCCTTGGCGTAACGGACCGCAATCGGCCCGGCCATGTACAGTCCGTCCAGCCACATCTGATTCGGCAGATTGCCTTTGTGCCAGAAGCCGCCTTCCTTGTTGCTTTTCCAGGATAGAAACAGCGGAACTAGGCGGTCCAGTGCTTTTTTATACCGTTCGTCGCCCGACTGCTCGTAAAGGGTGTATAGCAGAATACCCGGCTGAATATCGTCTACTTCATCGGCCTTCATTTTTTCGATCGTGCCATCGGGCTGTACATGCGAATCCACCCAACGTTTGATGTATTGATAATATTTGTCCTTGCCGGTGACTCTCCAAAGCTTCTCCATCCCCGACAGAAATACGCCTTGATGATAGTGAAACCAGCCCGGCGGCAGCTGCTCCGGCTCGTATTTGGCCATCAGTGCTTCGCAGCCCGCTTCCGCCCAGTCGAGCGGCCCCCAGGTAGTGCTGTTTTCCTTAACTCTCGCCATTTCAGAAGATTGCATGATCAATTTTCTCCCTTCTGTGCGTTTCTTACGTTCATCGTAGCAGAGGAAGATGTACATTTTTTGCGCCAAACCCATTTTTCTTTGCATATCTTGCGCGAAACAGCTATCTTGTTGTTAAAGTGATCTGAGCAGCGGGAAGGGTGATCAGAGTGGCGGAGCTTTATTACGAAGACAGCCAAGGAAGCTTTATTGTGTCTTACCGGCGGGCGCTGCAGCATCATATGCCGGCAAGCCATTTTCATAATAACTACGAGATCTACTACCTCGTATCGGGCGGGCGGGAGTTTTTTATTCAGGACCGGACCATTGCGGTGCAGGAAGGCGACGTGATCATTATTCCGCCCAATATGCTGCACCGGACCACCAACGCGCCTTTGCCTGAGCATGAGCGGTTGATCGTCAATATCCATCAGCGGCATATCACGTCTTTAGACGAGCCGGAGCATGCCATTTGGGAACCGCTGCTGGAGCCGAAATACCGGATTATTAGAAGCTCTTTGCAGGAGCGGTTGTTGATCGAGGACATCGCCCGCCTTATGAAACAGGAAATGGAAGAACAAAAACCCGGGTTCGAGCTCTATGCCCGGACGCTGACGCTCCAGCTCCTGCTCCACTGCTGCCGCCATTTGCAGAACACACAAACGGAGCCCCCCGCATATCTCAGCCCGATGCATGAGCGCATTTCCGAGGTGGCCGGCTACATCAACCGGCACTACATGGAAGAGCTGTCGCTGCACCTTGTGGCGGAGCGGTTTTATATCAGCCCCTTTTATCTCAGCCGCTTTTTTAAGGAGGCGACAGGCTTTACCTTCGTGGAATATGTCAACAGCGTGCGGATCAAGGAAGCCAAAAAGCTGCTGGAGCATACCGGATTAAAAGTCGCGGCGATTGCGGCAAAAGTCGGTTTTGGCAGCGTCGCCCATTTTGGCAGAGTCTTTAAAGCCGTGACCGGCCATGCGCCGCTGCACTACCGGACAGGGAAATAGCTCTCTTTTGCATAATTATCTTAGAATCTTTAAGGCGATTAGCCCTTGCCCAGACAGACTGCACCCCTTCTATCTATCCTTCCCGGCGGGCCCGAGCCCAATATTCGCAAGCTGCATTCGTTGACATTCCTAGCAAATGCGGATATATTAAAACTCAAATGAGATTGATTATCAATATTAACTAGAAGGGGTCCGAACATGAAAAAAAAGGTCTTTTTACCCATCCTCCTTATGCTGGCAGTGCTGATGATCAGCGCCTGCGGCAACAACGCCGCAAGCTCAAATAAGGAAACCGCCGCTCCAGACAGCAGCCCGGCCGCAAGCACCAGTCCGGCAGCTAGTGAACCCGCAGCAAGCGAACCAGCGGCAGATGGAGCCCAAAATACAGCCGATTCCCGCACGATTACATACGAATCCGAATTGGGACCGGTCGAAGTGCCAGCTAATCCGCAGCGGATTGTCGCTTTGACCAATGCGCCAAACGTCCTCTCTCTCAATGGAACGCTGGTTGGCGTGGACGAGTGGACGAACAAAAACCCGCTTTTTACCGACAAGCTGTCCGGAGTTGAAGTGGTCTCCGAAGACAACCTTGAAAAGATCATCGAAGTTGAGCCTGACCTGATCATCGCCGACGCCAGCAGCAAAAACCTCGACAAACTGAAGGAAATCGCCCCGACCGTCGCCTACACCTGGGGGAAAAACGATTACCTTACCCAACAGATCGAAATCGGCAAGCTGCTGAACAAGGAACAGGAAGCAACAGCCTGGGTTGACGACTTCAAAAAACGTGCCGAGGAAGCCGGCAAAGAAATTAAAGCCAAAATCGGCGAAAACGCCACGGTATCGGTTATCGAAACCGACTCCAAAAACTTTTATGTCTTCGGCGACGCCTGGGCGCGCGGAACCGAAATTTTGTATCAGGGCATGGGACTGAATATGCCGGAAAAAGTAAAAGCCGACGCGCTGGGACCGGGATATTACACGCTTTCCCCTGAGGTGCTGAACGACTATGCAGGCGATTATATCGTTCTCAGCAGAAGCGCTTCGGGCGACAACTCTTTTATGCAGACGGACACCTGGAAGAAGATCCCTGCCGTCAAAAACGGTCACGTCATTGAAATCGATACGGAAGCTTCTTCGTACAGCGATCCAACAACCCTTGAGTATCTGCTGAAGATTTTTAAGGAACAACTGCTGAAGTAAACAACGATAATTTCGTGTAAAACGGGTGAAAAAGGCCGGGATGCCCCAGCGTGGAGGCTGCCCTGGTCTTTTTCGCGCCGTTTATGACCCAGAGAGGAGTCGCATTATGTACGAACGTCGGCGGCGCATTCCGTTAACCCTCAAAATCCTGTTTAGCCTGGCTGCGCTTGCGGCCATGTTCCTCCTCGCCATGCTGCTTGGCGCCAAAGATGTCACCTTCAGCGAGCTGTGGCTGGTCCTTACAAACAGCGGCACAAACGACAAAATCTTGATGCTGCGCGAGATTCGCTACCCGAGGGAGGTCGCTGCTGTTCTCGTGGGAGCGGCTTTGTCCGTCGCGGGGGCGATTATGCAGGGCTTGACCCGCAACCCGCTTGCGGATCCCGGGCTCCTGGGCCTTACCGCCGGTGCACGGGCAGCGCTTGCCGTTGCTGTCGCGATTCTTCCGGCAATGAATTATTTTGGCATTATGCTGGTCTGCTTTATCGGAGCCGCGCTGGGCATGCTGCTGGTTATCGGACTCGGAGCGATGAAAAAAGGCGGATTGTCTCCCCTGCGGATTGTACTTGCCGGTTCGGCGGTATCCGCGTTTTTGTATGCCGTGGCAGACGGTATCGGCCTGTTTACCAAAACGTCAAAAGACCTGACCATGTGGACGTCGGGTGGTTTGGTCGGCACAACTTGGGGGCAGGTTCAAGCCATCAGCCCGGTCGTAATTTTGGCGCTGCTGATTGCTGTCTTGATGTCCAAATCGCTGACGATTTTGAGTCTGAACGAGGAGGCGGCAGTTGGCCTCGGTCTTCGGAAGGAATATGTAAAAGCGCTGCTGTATCTCCTGATTGTCCTGCTTGCCGGCTCGGCCGTGGCGCTGATCGGGAATATGGCTTTTATCGGCCTGATGATTCCTCATATTGTCAGAGCAATGTTCGGCACGGATTACCGCTCTGTCATTCCAATGTCCGCGGTTTGGGGCGCCATCTTTATGCTGATGGCCGATACGCTTGGCAGAACGCTGAGCGCGCCGTATGAAACGCCGGTGGTGGCGATTATCGCGCTGCTGGGTCTTCCGTTTTTCCTGTTTGTTGTACGTAAAGGGGTGAGGGCATTATCATGACAGCTGCTAACCGGCAAAAAAACAAACTTGCCCTTGTCCTTACGGCCATTGTTCTGCTTACGCTGGCGACCATCATTGTCGGCATCAGCCTCGGTTCGAGCTCCCTTTCCTTGGGCCGGCTGGTCTCGACTTTGTTCGGGAATGGAACCAATAAGGAGAATCTTGTCCTGTTCTCCATCCGTCTCCCCCGCATTCTGGTGACACTGCTGGCCGGCATGGCGTTGGCGCTGTCCGGAGCGATTCTGCAGGGACTGACACGCAATGACCTGGCAGACCCCGGAATTATCGGCATAAACGCCGGCGCCGGGATGGCGATTTCCACGTTTTTTCTGTTTGTGCCGTTTGATCCAGAAACCTTTGCTTACGTGCTGCCGCTGGTTGCTTTTGGCGGAGCGATGCTGACCGCCCTGCTCATCTGTTTGTTCTCCTACTCCAGACAGTCCGGGCTGCAACCGGTCAAAATCCTGCTCGTCGGCATCGGCTTCGCCATGGCGCTGTCCGGCCTGATGATTGTGCTGATCTCTTCGGCCGACCGGCAAAAAGTCGATTTTATCTCCAAATGGCTGGCGGGAACGATTTGGGGTACGGATTGGCCGTTCATTCTGTCCCTGCTGCCTTGGCTCGTCATTTTGCTGCCCTATACGCTGTATAAATCGAATACGCTGAATCTGCTGGCTACGGACGAATCGGTTGCGATTGGCGCCGGCGTGTCGATTAACCGGGACCGGCTGCTGCTGCTCGCAGCGGCGGTTGCGCTTGCTGCGGCAGCGGTAGCCGTCACCGGAGGCATCGCGTTTGTCGGCCTGATGGCGCCTCATATCGCGAAGGCGATGGTCGGACGCCGGCACCAGCATTTTGTGCCTGTCGCCGTGCTGATGGGCGGCTGGCTGCTCTTGTTCGCCGATACGGCCGGCCGGCATCTGGTCGAGCCTGCCGGTATTCCGGCGGGGATTATGGTCGCGTTGATTGGCGGACCGTACTTTTTGTATCTTTTGTTGAAGAAATAGAGGTCAACACCCTTCAGAACGAAGATCGTCATAACTTTGGTTATGCGATGGTTCTGAGGGGTGTTTTTTTTGAGAGCAGGAATTGGAATTTAAAAATTTATCCAGTATTATAACTTGTGAGGGAGGCGGGAATTTGAAAAATAAGCTGAAGATTATTGTTAATTTATTATTAGCAGGGTCCATTGTTTTTGCTGCGGTTTGGATCGGTGAGAGCATCAAACAATCTAAGGAATCTTTATTGGCAGCGTCCAATTCTTTGAACCAAAAGGGATTATTGAACCGAGAAGAAGCAGCAAAATATATGAGTATGGACGAGGGTCAATTTTATATTTTATTAAATAATATTGAGATTGAAAACCAACGCGGAAATGAAAACTGGGATGAGCAAAAAAGAATCCGAACCATTACCATTCATGGTATAGATTACTTTGGCAGGGTAGAGCTGGATCGCTGGATTGATTATATGACCCGTTCGGGTTCGGAAATTTAACAAGTTTTTATAAAAATATAATATTAAAACAGCAAAAAACCCTCGCTGCGCAAGGGTTTTCGTCAAGTGGGCCCTACAGGACTCGAACCTGTGACCAATCGGTTATGAGCCGACCGCTCTAACCAACTGAGCTAAGGGCCCGGATAAAGAATATCCATTGTATGCATAACTGCTGCTTGAAGAATTGGTTGCGGGGGCAGGATTTGAACCTGCGGCCTTCGGGTTATGAGCCCGACGAGCTACCGGACTGCTCCACCCCGCGTCAGCATCTAAATGAAACAGCGACAATAAATAATATACATGATATCGTTGCCTAAAGTCAACGTTTTTAACCCTGGTAATCCTAATTTCCCCATCGGTCAAGGAAGAAACCGGACACCATACCGTCCTTTGCGCGAACGAAAGATCTCCACGAACTGCGGCTCCTGATAGCCGTAAATCCATCCGTCCTGCTCCAGCCGCCGGGCCAGGCAGCTTGCCTGAAATTTCGTCCGGAACAGCTTGGCAAAATAAATCCAATGCATGCCGCATTCTTCTCCTTTCCACAGCCTATGTCCTGCCCAGAGTTATCATACCCAGTTTCCCGCAAATTAGCCGAATACCGGCCCTTTGACTACAACTTAGCCATATGCGACTATTTTGAATCCGGACGGCTGAACGGTCTACACTAACGATTTTGTCATCATAATCTCCAGCGGCTCATTTTCGAGCAACAGGCATCCTACGTCCCAGTACCCCAACTTTCTATAAAAATGCTGGGCTTCTTCATTCGCCTGCGTCGAGGTCATTACCCGGCTAAAGCCCTTTTGCTGCATATGCCCCTCCCATAAATGGACCACCTGCCTGCCAGTCCCCTTGCCCCGATAAGGCTCATCAATCCAGAGCAAATTCATAAAAGGGGTATTGTCCCAAAAATAACCGTACCTCATCCAGCCCACCGCCGCTTCCTGCTCGTTTCTAAGGAGGTAGATTTCCTTTGCTTTAATTTTAGGCAGGATCAACTGCTCCGGTAGATGACGGTCCCGGCCTTTGAGATATCCGTAATCCGTCTCCGTGGCAAAATCAACTTTAAGTTGTGACATGCTCATCTCTCCCCTTCTCTCTCGTAAGTCCAATTCACTCATCTTCATGCCGTTGTTTCTACTATGACAACCATTGTACCAGCACCCTTAAAAAAAAGCCGCCAAAACGGCGGCTCTACTCTCCATCTATCCCAACAATCGCGTGACACCCATACGTCCTAAGACCGGATCGGCTCCTTCATGGCTTTCGGATCGTTCAGATCGAAGACCTTGTCTGGGTCGGTCTTCATCTCGAGCAGCATGTGGTTGCCCTGCTTCTCCCACGCCGCCAGCGCTTCCTCAACAGTCATGCGGCCTGCGCAGACCTCATTGAACAGCAGCCGGCCCGCATCGGAAATTTGCCCGATTCCCGGCATGGTGAGAAGCAGCCGGTTCAGCTCGGGATCGGCCGGCGGCACCGGCTTCATCGTATAAAACGGCTCCATCGACAGCCCCGGCTCCGCGGAAGAAATCGAGGAGGTACGGGAAGTCAGCTCATACCGGTTATGCGCTTTAATCCGGGCCACCTCGCGGCTGTTGACGAATTTGATCAGGTCCCAAGCGCCTTCCGGATTGCTGGCGTTTGCGCTGACCGACATCAAATTACCAATCCACGTGCCCTGTCCAACACCCGGCTGCTCGGGGAAAGACGGCATCGTGACAACATCCCACTCGAATGGCTTATAACCTTTAATATTACTGGCGTGGCGGTTTGCCTCAACCAGCTCATTAATATAATAGGATTCCGCCGTAACCATGGCCGCCCGGCCCTGCAGGAACAGGTCTCCTGCAATCGGACCCGAAGCGGCTGCCTGGGGGGTAATGGACGTCGAGGTTTGGGGAACGACGCCGTCCCGAACCAGCTTCGAATACGTGGTCCACACCTTTTTCCAGCTGTCGTTATTAACGGTCATAGCCGAAGCTTCTGAATCATACATGGCAAGCTGGAGCGGCATCATCCAGGACGACATATCCCAATACGGGTCGTTGGCATAGCGGCTCACCGATAAACCGTAGATCCGTTTGCTTTCGTCTTTGGCGGGTTTCGATACTTGTGCCGCCAAGGCAAGCACTTCATCCCAGGTCATGCCGCTGCGCGGGTACTCCACTCCGGCATCGTCAAACAGGCTTTGGTTGTAGTACAACGCGGAGGAGGAAAACGTTGGTGCAAGCGCGTAGAGACTGCCCTTCCCCAATTCCTTCACACCTTCCAGCATAGAAGGAGCCATGTCGCTCAAATCGTATCCATCCCGGTCAATCAGCGGCTGGAGCGGCCGGACGAGCTGCTGCTCTGTCAAATAGCCCAGCAGCGACGCATCGCCGACAATTACGTCGACCGGGCGGTCTCCTTCAATCAATTTCCGCATCCCCTCAAGCGGATCGGATGCGGCAGCCGCATCAGCGGATTGATAGCGAAGCTCGTTCTGGTCGACCGCCGGAACAATCTCCAGCTTCACATCCGGATGCTGAAGCTCGTACAGGTCGGTAAACTGCTGGCGGAAATACGTATCGTCTTCCCCGCTGTACAGCGTGCCGATCCGCAGCACCTGCGGTCCCTTGGCGGCCGGAGCGTTCTCCGCCCAGGCTGTGCTCAGCTGTTCGGCATGAAGCGGCAGCAGCAGCGAAATACACAGAACAGCGCCGAAACACCGCCCGAGCGTCCGCCGTATTTTGGCATAAGTAGTCATATGATCATAATCCTCCCGGAAAAAAGACATAATGGCAAAGGTTTCTTCTTCTCTAGCATTATAGACGTTTTTACGGGATGGCAGGTTACAGCCTGTTAAACTTCAGCAGACAATTTGTTTACCGGGAGGCATTCGGTTCTTCCGGATCTCCCTCCGATGGGATCGAACCAGGCTTGGCAGAAGGGGCGACAATGCCGTAATACAGAATCGTCGTCAGCTGCTCGGTCACTGCGTTCATGCTGCCCAGGCCTTGATATAAATCCGGACGGGAAACGAACTGCTTCATAAAATTCAGAAACGCCATGAGCAGATGAGGAGAAACGTCTTTGCGGATCTGTCCCATCTGCTGTCCCTTAAATATCATTTGTTCAAACTCCGGCATAATTTCCGTCCGCGTCAGACTAACAAACTTCTCCAGCAGGCCGGGAAAAAACAGCATCAAATCCTGCATAAACGCATCGGAAATTTCCAGCTCGAACGCACTTTTTGCATGACTGAACCGCTCCAGCGCATCCAGCGGATCCCGGGCATTGTCCATGACTTCCCGAAAGATCCGGAAGGTCTCTTCGATCAACGAATTGACTACCGCCTCGAGCAGTCCTTCTTTACTCTGAAAATAGTTATATATCGTCATTTTAGCAACGGGAACCTGCTCCGCGATTTGCTCCATACTCGTATTTACAATTCCCTGATTCAAAAACAGCTGGGTTCCCGTTTCGATAATCGCCTGCTTTTTGTTTCGCATCGGTTACATGAAATCCCTTCTCTTTAACGTCGCTACACCGCACGCAATGCCGGCGAGATATAGACCTAATGTAACGACGAGGCTGAGCGCTGTCAAGCCGCCTCCCTGCACGATATCGGCTGCATCAAACAGCCTGAACGGCGACAAATCCGCCAGCCGGTTCACCCACTCCCCGCCGGTGACCATATTTAAAATAAATGCGGCAAGCACAACGCCAAGCGAGGTAGACCAGGCCGCTCTTTCGGAACCAAACCAGGCCGTAAGAGCGTAACCGATACCGCTGAACGCAAGGCTGAGCAGATAGCCGGCCAGCAGCATCAGCCCTGTCCGCACCGGGCTCTCCAGGCCCATTGTTGTTAATCCCAGCACAATCACAATGGCGCTGCACACAAGAAACAGCAGTGTAGTCATTACCAAATGGGCAGCCGCCTTGGACAAAAAAATGTCGCTTCTGCGGTACGGCAGTGAAAACAGCAGCTCCCCGCTTCCGCGTTCCTTTTCTTTGACAATGGTTCCCGACGCCCAGGCGGCGGCAAAACACGAAAGCAGCAGCGTATAATACGGAAAAACCTGGCTGGCCGCGTATCCTTCATAGGTGGCGAAGCTGTTGGCGGTAAGGCCAAAGGCTTCGGTCATCAGAGGCGGTAGACTCTCAATCAGCTTGACGATTTCCGGGTTCCCGACAAAAGCGTCCGCTTTCCCAAGAAGAAGCCCAATCAACACCGCCAGCGACGTGAGCCCGATCCAAAATCCCTTGGCGTTCTGGCGCCATTCCTGCCTGATCAAATTGGCTTTCATTTCTGTTCTCCTCCGTCCTTGCGGTAATCATCCATAAACAGCTCTTCAATGGTAGGACGCCGGATCGTCAGATCGCGTACGGGAAGTCCGGCTAGCCGCTCCAGGACAGCTGGCAGACGGTCGCCAGTCCTTAGGTGATGCTGCATCCCGTCGAACGTGACCTGAGGATCCAAAGCAGCGAGGCCGTAAGCCTCGGTGCAGTCACCCTCCCGCTGGAATCTCACCGTGACGAGATGATCGCCTCCGGAGGACAGCTCGTCGATTTTTGACACCCGGTTCAGGCGGCCTTCCTTGATGAAGGCTACCCGGCCGCACACTTTTTCCACTTCGGACAGGACATGGGTTGAGAAAAAAACCGTCATCCCCCGCTGCTCGTTCCGCTCCTTCAGCATGTGGAAAAATTCGTTTTGAATCAGCGGATCAAGCCCCGAAGTCGGTTCATCCAGCACCAGCAGATCGGGATTGTGCAGCAGGCTCAAAATAATACCCAGCTTCTTACGGTTGCCAAGCGAATACAACTTGATCTTCCGGTCCGGGTCCCAGCCAAGCCGCTCCGCATAGCCGTTCACTTCTTCCCTGCTCAATTTCATCCCGTGGGCCGCAGCCGCAAATTCCAGCATGTCTCTGCCACTCATTCCGGGATACACTGCCAGCTCCGAAGGCAAATAACCGATTCTCCGCCTTAGCTCCGGCCGTTCACGGTCCAGCGGAACCCCAAGCACACGGATTCCCCCTTCATCGGGCGACAGCAGCTGCATAATCATGCGAATCGTTGTAGACTTTCCTGCTCCATTGGGTCCAATAAAACCAAAGATCTCTCCCTGGTTCACCTCCAGCTGCAGAGCAGTTACTCCTCTTGTTTTCCCGTAGCTTTTGGTTACGCCGGCCATCTCGATCATGTTCATAGCAAGGCCACCTTTTATACTTTATTGTATGATGTAGTCCAATAATCCTCCTATATTATTATTTTGTCAATGATTTTATATTTGTATGTTACTGACGAGTATAATTTTAATTTCACATTCCTTTTAGTAAGCAGGCTTGTGTTTGAAAATTAGACTTTACACATATATAACAGTATAAAAGAGCATTAAGAGTCGGCGGCCCCCCCGTCCTCTCACTCCAATGCATAAACGTTATCTTTTTTGATACATCTGCTAAACAAGCAACTCAACTTTCGCAGAGCGAAAATCAGCTTAGCTCCAGTCCTGGCGTGGAGTTAACCGCAATAAAATAATCGTCTTGAAAAAATAGAAAAACACCGCTTCGCCCGCGGCGAATGCACGCTCGGCGGGATTTACGGTGCGATGAAGTTAGCACCCTAGACTGGGTAGTTGCCTTGGCGCAACTCATAGATCGGCTGAACGATATTGCGCGACTCAGGTTGGGAAGCAAATGCCCCACCCTGATTCAAAGTCAACTCCAGCACTGGATCTCCGGTTTGCCCAGTGATCTCAAACCGTATCTGCCGCTTTCAGGCTGCGCTGCCGAGCTCAGTTTACACTGCCGAGCTCAGTTTACACTGCCGAGCTCAGGTTGCGCTGCTGATTTCATGTTGCACTGCTGATTTCATGTTGCGCTGCCGCTCTCAGGCTGCGCTGCCGAGCTCAGACTGCGCTGCCGGTCTCAGGCTGCACTGCCGAGCTCAGACTGCGCTGCCGGTCTCAAGCTGCGAATGTTGAGTTAATAAAAGCAGCGGCGGACCAAGACTTGATAAACCATGTCTTCGACTGCCGCTGTTGTCGTTGAACGAACTGGAACGAACCCTCTCCTGTCACAGACCCGCAGCGGATTACCACCGAACACGCTACGAAGGTCTTTCCGGACCCAGAGGACGTTATTTCTGAAATTCTTGGGCTTTTGGGTTGCCTTGCGGACTCCAGATCCGTTATTCGTATCGAAAACATCCAAACGATGGATCCTCCACGTAAATAAGTGAATATGAGTCCGTCTCTTTGCCAAAATACGGAATCATCAGCAAATAAGGTCCCCTGAGTCCGGAAGAAAGTCATAGGGGAGGACAATGTTGAGCTGCTTCAAAAGGCCTCCAGAGTTTGGAAATTGCTCACTCCAGGGTCTAAGCCATTTTCTAGCTGCGAAAGTTGAGTTAGCAAATGAGCATTGGAGAAGTCAGATTTAAGCTAAGGTTTCAGAACAAAAAAAAGAGCCCTTCTTATAAAGGCTCTTTCATCATTGATTTGTCTATGACTAAACCGTTTCATTTTCCCATATGCTGACTAGATCATTAATTTGAAGTGAGACAACCTTTAGTTCTCCGCCAAGGGCATACAGTTCCATCCCTCTACTGTCCAAATCAGGGAAAATCATATCTGAGATGATTGTTTTTCCTTTATTGCCGAAGACCTCAACACTAGACCAGTCCACGTAAATGCTGAGCTGTATCCGTTGATGCTCCGGGTTCATTGGCGCCTTGTGTTTTGCAGCAAAATCGGGATGGAACTCAATCGCGTTCGACTTCGTCCGATCCACAACTAACTCCTCATTCAAGACATGGTAACCGATAACTGTCTCCTGACCGGAAGACTTTCGCACCTTGAACCCAAACTCAACAGCAGTACCGAGTTCAAATTCAGCAATAATTTCTGCTTTTGCAAGATCAATATCAGATAATACGTTGCTGCCTGGCTTAATCGTCAAGTCCTGCAGGGACAAAACCGGTCTTCTGAGTTGGCTTAGCTCTCTTATGGGTGTTTGAATTAAACGAAGTCCTTCCGGATACGTCCTAAGCCGGATCTCACGGGGGATCGACATATGGCCGCGCCATTCCTTGGAAGGAATAGTAGAAGCATAACGCCAATTGTTCATCCAGCCGACCCAAATCTTTCGCCCGTCCTCCTCCGGAAGGCCATACCAGGTCACCGCTGCATAAAAGTCAGAGCCGTAATCTACCCATCTGATATCATCTACAGATTGCAGCTCTTCATCTAATGTAAAAGCTTTGCCGTCAAAGTCCCCTATAAAATACATCATGCCTGAACCGCCAGCCGGCGGCTCTGGATCTTTAAGATTCACACCGTTTCGGTCCCCGACGCTAAGCATCAGAATCCACTTTGTGATCTCAGGATGCTCATCTGCTTGAATTTGAAATACGTCAGGACACTCAAATACCCCTTGATGAATACCTGGAATCCCGGAACCGAATTCGCTTGCAAATGACCATTCCTTAAGATTGGGTGACGTATAAAATTCGACACGGTCTTTTACAGCAAGAACCATTACCCAAACGGACGATTCATTATGCCAAAATACTTTTGGATCTCGAAAATCCAGTGTTTTCTTCGGGAATAAAACCGGGTTGCCTTCATACTTTGTCCAGGTTCGGCCTTTGTCCCTGCTATAGGCAATGCTTTGCACCTGCGGCTTTCCGGGTTGAGCACAATTTCCGTCGTTGGTATAAATCGCAACCAGCCCTGATCCGTCCTTGTCGAAAAAACCGCTTGTATTGTTGATGTCCACCACTGCACTTCCCGAAAAGATTGCTCCATCCTCCCCGGGATAAATCGCTGGCGGAAGTTCCTCCCAATGCACCAAATCCTTGCTTACCGCATGCCCCCAATGCATGTTGGCAAAGTCGGGCCGGGTATCGTGAGGTGTAAATTGGTAGAACAGGTGATATTCCCCTTCATAGTAAACCATGCCATTCGGATCATTCATCCAATTTTTTTTAGGCGAATAATGTAGTTGAGGCCTGTATTTATTTTTAGAAAAAATGCCCTCTGACTGCTCTCTGCTGTTTAACTCATCCGATAAATATAATTTTTTTATGATTCACACGCTCCTTCCTCACTAACAAAATAATCCACAACAATGCATTTGTCAATTTATAATTTTACTTTTGCACAAAATTATCAGTGCATACTCATCGACTTTAGTTTACATTTGATTATTTCCATCATTACATTTAAACATCGCCGCTGCTGCCTAAGCTTCTTTAATCATCCTTTTTATTTCTGCAATCTAAATGATGATGCCCCTTCTGGGCAAAACACAAAAAAGCTCCGCAGCCTAACGGCGCGAAGCTTGGGGTAAAGCCTATATTGTTGGAGACAGCGTCTTCCCTCCTCCTTTCACAGCATCCGCAATAAACTTGCACAAGCCTTAAGCCGAAGGAGAGGTACGGGCTGACGCTTATTTACCGAAAGACGACGGATCTTCCCGCCAGGATTGCAGCAGCTTCACGTCGGATTCGGCGATTTTCCCTTGGGACAAAGCCACGTCGATCAGCGCGCTGTAGTTGGACAAGCTCTGCAGCGGAATGCCGGCTTCGGTAAACGCCTGGACGGCCCGGTCCAGCTCATAGCTGAAAATCGCCAGCACGCCCAGCGGCTCGCCGCCCGCTTCCCGCACCGCCTGCGCCGCTTTCAGCGAGCTGCCGCCGGTGGAGATCAGGTCCTCGATGACAATCACTTTTTGACCGGGCGCAATCAGGCCTTCGATCTGGTTCTGTTTGCCGTGGCCCTTCGCTTTGTCGCGGATGTAGGCCATCGGCAGCTGCAGCTTGTCCGCCACCCAGGCGGCATGCGGAATTCCCGCGGTCGCCGTTCCCGCCACCACTTCGGTATCGGGATATTCCTGGGCGATCAGCTCCGCAAACGCGTCAGCGATATATCCCCGGATCTCAGGATACGCCATCGTCAGCCGGTTGTCGCAGTAAATCGGGGACTTAATCCCCGACGTCCAGGTGAACGGCTCCTGCGGACGCAGGGCAACGGCTCCGATCTGCAGCAAATAGGCGGCTACCTGTTCTTTTCGGTTTAAAAGTGGACTCATGCCTGATTCATCTCCTCAATAATGGTTTCCGCTGCGGCTCGCGGATCGGATGCCGCTGTAATCGGCCGGCCGATCACCAGATAATGGCTGCCCTGCCGGATGGCCTGCGCAGGCGTCATCACCCGCACCTGATCCCCCGCGTCGCCACCCGCCGGGCGGATGCCCGGAGTAACGGTCTTGAAACCGGGACCGCAGGCTTCGGAGATCAGCGCCGCTTCCTGCGGCGAAGCAACTACGCCGTGCAAACCGGCCGACTGCGCCAGCCGGGCATAACGCACCACGGTATCCGGGACGCTGCCCGGAATGCCGATCTCGCCGTTCATGACCTCCTGGCTTGTGCTGGTCAGCTGGGTTACGGCAATAATCGACGGCAGCGGAAGACCCGCCGCGGCTGCGGCTTCCTGCGCCCCTTCGCGTGCCGCTTCCATCATGCGCTGCCCGCCGGCCGCGTGGACGTTGAACATATCGACGCCCAGCCGTGCCAGACTGCCCGCTCCGCCTTTAACCGTATTCGGGATATCGTGCATTTTTAAATCAAGGAACACCGAGTATCCGCGCGCTTTCAGTTCCCGGACAAAATCGGCCCCTGCGGCGTAAAACAGCTGCATGCCCACTTTCATCCAGCAGGGGATACCCTCCAGCTGTTTCACCAGGCTGGCGGCTTTTTCTGCGTTCGGATAATCCAGCGCAACCATCAGCCGCTGCGCCATGGCGTCCGGTCCCGCTGCATGTTGGCCGTTTGCTGTTTGACCGCTGGATCCTCCGGCGTTTCTCAGGCTTTCATTCATTGTTTTATCTCCTTATTCTGTCCCTGTCTCTGTGCGGTTCCGGCTTGCTTCCGCGCAGCGAAAACGGTCTGCGCTCCTGGCGAGACCGTTTCGTTCGCTGCGGTTATTCAAAATCTGCTAAAGGGTTACGGCTGAGCCGGACCGTCCTTATTGTCCGGCGATAACCGGCATGGAGCGGGAGGAGAAATTGATCGTCTCCAGCATCCGCAAGAGCGCAGTGACCGTATCAAGCGAGGTCATGCAGACGACGCCGTTCTCCACCGCCTCACGGCGGATGCGGAACCCGTCGCGCTCCGGCGTTTTGCCCTTTGTCAGTGTATTGAAGACGAAGTTCGCCTGGCCGCTGCGGATCATATCCAGAATGTTTGGCTCGCCTTCGCCAAGCTTCTTGACGTTCATTACGTTCAGGCCCGCGTCTTCAAGCGCCGCGGCGGTGCCGCCGGTAGCGATAATTTTGTAGCCGAGCTTGTGGAAACCCTTCATCAGCTCCACCGCTTCCGCCTTGTCTTTATCCGCTACCGTCACGATAATCGCGCCGGAAGCCGGTATTTTCATGCCTGCGCCGATCAGTCCCTTGTACAAGGCTTTGGCGTACAGAGCGTCGCGGCCCATAACTTCCCCGGTCGATTTCATTTCCGGTCCAAGCGTCGGCTCCACCCGGCGCAGCTTCGCAAAGGAGAAGACCGGCACTTTGACGGAGACATATTCGCTTTCCGGCCAAAGTCCTTCGGTGTACCCTTCCTCGGCCAGCTTGCCGCCAAGAATAACCTTGGTCGCCAGATGCGCCATCGGGATGCCCGTTACTTTGCTCAGGAACGGTACAGTCCGTGAAGAACGCGGATTCACTTCGATTACATACACTTCATTATGGTAGATGACGAATTGGATGTTAACCAGACCAACCGTCTTCAGCTCTTTGGCGATTTTGATCGTGATGTCGCAGATTTTCGCTTTTAGCTCTTCACTTACATGCTGCGGCGGGTAGACGGCGATCGAGTCGCCGGAGTGTACGCCCGCGCGTTCCACATGCTCCATGATGCCCGGGATCACAACCGTGTCGCCGTCGCAAATCGCGTCGACTTCCACTTCCTTGCCCAGCATGTAGCGGTCGATCAGGACCGGATGCTCCGGATTGATTTTGACCGCCTGCTCCATGTAGTTCAGCAGCTCGGCGTCGGAGTAGACAATCTCCATCGCGCGGCCGCCCAGGACGTAGGAAGGACGGACGAGCACCGGATAGCCCAGCGACTGCGCCGTTCCAACCGCTTCATCCACGGAAGTGACCGTGCTGCCTTTTGGCTGCGCGATTTCCAGACGGGAGAGCAGGCGCTCGAATTTTTTGCGGTCTTCCGCTTCGTCAATGCTGTCCAGGCTGGTGCCCAGAATTTTGACGCCCGCTTTGCTGAGCGGAGCGGCCAGGTTGATGGCGGTTTGACCGCCGAACTGGACGATGACGCCTACCGGCTGCTCCTGTTCAATGACATTCATGACGTCTTCGAAGAACAGCGGCTCAAAGTACAGCCGGTCGGAGGTATTAAAGTCCGTGGAGACTGTCTCCGGATTATTGTTGATGATAACCGCTTCATAACCGGCTTTTTGGATTGCCCATACCGCATGTACGGTGGAGTAGTCGAATTCGATTCCCTGCCCGATCCGGATCGGTCCGGAGCCCAGCACAACCACCTTCGGCTTGTCGGACGGAATCACTTCGTTTTCCGTCTCATAGGTCGAGTAGTAGTATGGCGTTGTCGCTTCAAACTCGGCCGCGCAGGTATCGACCATTTTAAAGACCGGACGAAGGCCCTGCGACAGGCGCCATTCGCGGACATCGTTTTCCTTCGTATGGCTGCGGCCCGGCTGTCCCTCGGCGCGCAGCTCGGCGATGGCCCGGTCGGTGAAGCCAAGCCGCTTCGCCTGGTACAGCGTCTCCGGCGTCAGCTCCGCTTCTTCGCGGACGCGGTCCTCGAAGCCGACCAGCCCTTCGATTTTATCGAGGAACCACCAGTCGATGCTCGTGATATCCTGTACCTCCTGCAGCGCGTATCCGCGGCGGAACGCTTCCGCAATCAGGAACAGGCGCTCGTCGTCGGCTTTTTCCAGCCGCTCTTTCAGCACGCTGTCTGACAGCTGCTCCGCACCCGGCAGCTTGAAGCGGTGGACGCCGATCTCCAGCGAGCGGACCGCCTTGTGGATCGACTCCTCGAAGGTCCGGCCGATCGCCATCACTTCGCCGGTCGCTTTCATCTGCGTGCCGAGCTTCCGGTTCGCGGACGTGAACTTGTCGAACGGCCAGCGCGGGATTTTGCTGACGATGTAATCCAGCGTCGGCTCGAAGCAGGCGTAGGTCTGGCCTGTTACCGGGTTGACGAGTTCGTCGAGCGTGTAGCCAAGCGCAATTTTAGCCGCCATTTTGGCGATCGGATAGCCGGTCGCTTTCGACGCAAGCGCCGAGGAGCGGCTGACCCGCGGATTCACTTCAATGACGTAGTACTGGTAGCTCTGCGGATCAAGCGCAAACTGCACGTTGCAGCCGCCTTCGATGTTCAGCGCGCGGATAATTTTCAGGGACGCGGAACGAAGCATTTGGTATTCCCGGTCCGATAACGTCTGGCTTGGCGCTACAACGATACTGTCGCCGGTATGTACGCCTACCGGATCGAAGTTCTCCATGTTGCAGACAACGATACAGTTATCGTTGGCGTCGCGCATGACTTCGTATTCAACTTCCTTCATGCCCGCGATGCTTTTTTCGACCAGACACTGCCCGATCGGGCTGTAGCGGATACCGGCTTTCACCGTCTCCACCAGCTCGGCTTCGCTGCCGCAGATGCCGCCGCCCGTTCCGCCCAGCGTGTAGGCCGGACGCACGATCACCGGGTAGCCGATTTCATTCGCAAACGTGACCGCTTCTTGAACGGTGGTGATGATGGTGCTTTCCGGCACCGGCTGCTCCAGTTCACGCATCAGCTCGCGGAACAGGTCGCGGTCCTCGGCTTTCTCGATGGAATGCAGCTGCGTACCCAGCAGCTTCACGTTCTCTTGCTCCAGCACGCCGGCCCGCGCTAGCTCCACAGCCATGTTCAGCCCGGTCTGGCCGCCCAGCGTCGGCAGCAGGCCGTCGGGGCGCTCCTGCCGGATGATGCCGGTCACGAATTCCAGTGTAATCGGTTCGATATATACTTTATCCGCCATATTGGTGTCCGTCATGATGGTGGCGGGATTGCTGTTGATCAGAACGACCTCGACGCCTTCTTCCTTCAGCGCCTGGCAGGCCTGGGTTCCCGCGTAATCGAACTCGGCCGCTTGACCGATAACGATCGGACCGGAGCCGATTACGAGGATTTTTTTCATCTGTTCGTTCTTAGGCATGATTTAGAGAGCTCCTTTCACGGCTGCAAACTGCTGCTGCGGGGACTGCGGCGGCGCGGCGATTCTGGCGTTCATGGCCAGCTGCGCCTGACGGGACATCGCCGGCAGCTGTGCTTTGTGCTCCGCGATCATCTGCAGAAAGCGGTCGAACAAGTAGCTGCTGTCATGCGGTCCCGGCGCCGCTTCCGGGTGATATTGAACCGAGAAAGCGGGATAACGCTTATGCTTCAGACCTTCCACCGTCTTGTCGTTGTTGTTGATATGGGTAACCTCCAGCTCCGTTCCGGCAATGGAGGATTCAGTAACTGTATAGCCGTGGTTCTGGGAAGTAATGTAGCAGCGGCCGCTCTCCAGTTCCTTGACGGGATGGTTCCCGCCGCGATGGCCGAATTTCAGTTTTTCCGTGTCTGCGCCGCAGGCCAGCGCAAACAGCTGGTGTCCAAGGCAGATGCCAAAAATCGGATACTCGCCAAGCAGTTCGGCGATGGTGCTAACCGCGTAAGGAACGTCTTTAGGGTCCCCGGGTCCGTTCGACAGCTGAATGCCGTCCGGATTCAAGCGGCGGATTTCGTCAGCCGTCACATCATGCGGCACCACAACCACGTCGCAGCCCCGGTTGTTCAGCTCGCGCAAAATCCCTGTCTTCGCACCGTAGTCGATCAGCACGATCCGCTCTTTTGTCCCCGGGCTGGAATAGATGCTGCTGGTCGATGTCCGCGCCACCTGATTGCGCAGCTCGGCGATGGTCGTATCGCCCATCATTTCCATCAGCTCTTCAACACGTTTGTTCGAGGTGGTCAAAATCGCCTTCATCGTCCCGTGGTGACGGATGATCCGGGTGAGCATCCGGGTGTCGATGTCGCTGATTCCCGGAATACCGTATTCCTTCAGCAGGTCGTCGACGCTGTATTCAGCCCGCCAGTTGCTCGGCACTGACTCGTGACGGCGGACAACAAAGCCGTGAACGAACGGCCGGACCGATTCGAAGTCGTCCCGTGTAATGCCGTAGTTTCCGATCAGCGGGTAAGTCATCGTCACGATTTGTCCGCAGTAGGAAGGGTCCGACAAAACCTCCTGATATCCCGTAATCCCTGTGTTGAATACGACCTCTCCCGTCATCTCGGCTTCCGCGCCGAATGCGGTACCTGTAAACAGCGTACCGTCCTGCAGCAGCAATCTTGCCTGCATTCGTCCCCACTCCTTCTGGTTTCTATAGTATCCCAATGTATTCAGCAGCCCTGCCGGAGTGCCCAGTCCGTTGTAAAATGCTTGTGTGAAACTAGCGGACTTCCTCCGTCAAAACGTCTTTGTCCTGCCATACTTGGCGGCCGTCCACCCAGGTGGCGACCGGCCAGCCTTTCAGCTTCCAGCCGGTAAACGGCGTGTTGCGTCCCTTGCTTGCAAAAGTCTCCGGATCGACCGCCTTCTCCCGCTCCAGGTCGATCAGCGTAAGATCCGCCGGCGCGCCGGCTTCAAGTCTGCCGCTGTTCAGCCGGAATACCCGGGCCGGATCGGCCGTCATCCGCTGCACCAGCAGAGCCAGGTCCCATTTGCCCGCGGCCACGAACTTCGTGTAGAGCAGCGGGAACGCCGTCTCGAAGCCGACGATGCCAAACGGTGCAAGCTGCATGCCCTTCGCTTTTTCCTCTTCACTGTGCGGCGCATGGTCCGTTACGATCATATCGAGCGTGCCGTCGAGCAGCCCTTCAATGCAGGCTTCCACGTCGCGGCGCGAGCGCAGCGGCGGGTTCATTTTCCAGTTGGCGTCGAGTCCAGGGATATCTTCTTCCGAGAGCAGCAGGTGGTGCGGGCAGACCTCCGCGGTTACCTTGATGCCAAGCGCCTTGCCTTGACGGATCAGCCGTACCGACTGCTCGGTGCTGACATGGCATACATGGTAATGAACGCCTGTCGCTTCGGCGAGCAGAATATCCCGGCCGACATGAATCGCTTCGGACTCGTTCGGAATGCCTTTTAGGCCATGTTTTACGGCAAAAGAACCCTCCGCCACCGGCGCTCCCTCCACCAGCGAGTTGTCCTCGCAGTGGGCGATTACCGGCATATCCAGCGCGGCGGCGCGCGCCATGGCGTCCTTCATCATCTGTGCGCTCTGCACGCCTACGCCGTCGTCGGTGAAGCCGATTGCTCCTGCCGATTTCAGCGCTGCAAAATCGGTCAGCTCCTGGCCCAGCTCGTTTTTGGTGATCGCCGCATACGGCAGCACCTTCACCAATCCCGCGGCGCGGGCTTTCTCCTTGACCAGCTCCACGATTTCCGGGCTGTCCGTTACCGGCTTCGTGTTCGGCATGCAGGCGATCGTAGTGAAGCCGCCTTGTGCTGCCGAACGGGCTCCCGTCTCGATGGTCTCCTTATGCTCGAACCCCGGCTCGCGCAGATGCACGTGCATGTCGATCAATCCGGGAATCAGCAGCCGTCCCGCGGCGTCCATACCGCCTTCCTGCGGTCCTGCAGCCGGATCCAGCACCTGCCGGATCACTCCCTCTTCGATCACGACGGTCTTCCGCTCAAGCTTCCCGTTTTCGTTCAGTACACTGGCATTTCGGATGATCTGTGTCATGGCTCTCCTTTTCCCCGCCGGCCTTTCGCCCCGGGCTCTCTCGTTATTATATAATAAAAATTCATGTTTGTGTATAAATATTAATGTCAGGTTGAAGGAACATTCATTTCCTGTCCTACCGTGCTTGTCCGCCTGGCACGCGAAGGTATAAAACCGGCTTTGTTCCGGCGCAGGTTAGAGCAGCGCCCGCTCCATTACCGCCATACGTACAGGCACACCGTTCGCCATTTGCTGGAAAATCCGCGACTGGCTGCACTCCACTACCGAGTCGTCGATTTCCACGCCCCGGTTGACTGGAGCCGGATGCATAATGATTGTATGCGGATGAAGGCGGGAGGCGCGTTCCTCGGTCAGGCCGAAGCGGGCCCGGTATTCCTCCGCCGATTTGAGCTTGCCGTCCGCATGCCGTTCAAGCTGTACGCGCAGCATCATGACGACGTCCGCATGCAGCGCTTCTTCTATTGAAACGTAAGGCGCGTATTCCGCAAGCTCCGGTGCGGCCAGATTGTCCGGCGCGCAGAACTTGACTTCGGCGCCCATCGTCCGCAGCGCCCACAGATTCGAACGGGCGACCCGGCTGTGCATAATGTCGCCGATGATGGATACCTTCAGGCCGCTCAGTTCGCCGAAGACGTTCCGCATCGTATACAGGTCCAGCAGCGCCTGGGTCGGATGCTCGTTATTGCCATCCCCCGCATTAATCAGCGGAATCCGCACCTTCCCGGCCAGCTGCTCCAGCACGCCCGCCGGCTTCAGCCGGACGACACCCGCGTCGATTCCCATCGACTCCAGCGTCCGCACTGTATCATAAATCGACTCGCCTTTTTCCACGCTGGAAGCGGCGGCGGCAAAGTTCATCACCTGGGCGCCCAGCCGTTTCTCAGCCATTTCAAACGAAAAGCGGGTCCGGGTGCTGTTTTCGAAAAACATGTTGGCGACGAATTTGCCCTCAAGAGCGGGCGTCAGCTTCACGTCTTGTCCGTCCCAATAAGCCGCCCGGTTCAGCAGCGATTCGATTTCGGACCGCTGCATGCCTTTCAGGCCCAGCAGACTGCGTTCTTTTACCTTGGTTGCCGTCATCATGATTATCGTTCCTCCCGGTTCGCGGTAATGGTGACTTCATCCGTCTCGTCGATCTCTTTCAGCGCGACTTCGATTTCCTCAAGCTTTGAGGTGGGAACATTTTTGCCGATGTAGTCCGGCCGGATCGGCAGCTCGCGGTGTCCGCGGTCGGCCAGCACGGCAAGCTGGATCATTTTCGGCCGGCCGCAGTCCATCAGCGCGTCCATCGCGGCCCGGATCGTCCGACCGGTGTACAGCACGTCGTCGAACAAAATCACTTTACTGTCGTGGATCGGCAGATCGCCGGGCGTAATGATCGGCGCCGGCGCCGTATCCCCTTCCGCTGCGGCCGCGCCGCGATCATCCCTGTACCGGCTGATGTCGAGCTCGCCGTAAGGCACGTCCACGCCTTCAATCTCCCGGATCCGCTCCGCAATCCGGCGCGCCAGGTATATGCCCCGGGTGCGGATGCCGATCAGCAGCAGGTCGTCGACGCCTTTGTTTTTCTCGAGGATCTCGTGGGCAATCCGGGACAGCGCCCGGCGAATGGCTGTTTCGTCCATGATGACATGTTTTTCGGTAGTCACTATCAATGCACTCCTTTTGTTGTCGGCCCTCATTCATGTCCCACAATGACGACAAAAAAAACTCCTTAGCCGCAGACGCCAAGGAGTTGTGTGTTAAGAGTCAGAGAAGCGCGCGCAGGACAAAGAGATCCCTAACCTTACGGAACTCCCCTGCATTCTTCAACGCGAACCTCGATTCACGATACCTTGCCAGCCTCACGGGACTGAATTAAAGGTGCATATTCAATTACATGGAATTATGACAGATCACCGGACAAATGTCAAACGAAAAAGGGTCCGGCTGCTGCCGGACCCTGCATGCTTACAGCTTGCCGGTGATAAACTGCGCTTCCCCGCGGCCGAAACTCCAATCCTCCGGACCGTTCTCTACGATGGAGACCATCAAGTCGTCCGGCGAGATGCCGCAACGCTCCTGCAGCCGCTCGGCCAGCAGCGCGTACAGCCGTTCTTTTTGCGCCCTCGTCTTCTCTTTTGTTGTTACGCTGACAATAACGAGGCCGCTGCTTCTGGTAAAACCGAGGCCGGTATCTTCAATCACCAGTTCTTCGGCCGGGTGCTGATGCACAATCTGGTAACGGTCATCCTGCGGTACGCCAAACGCCTCCACCATTGCTTCGTGCGCCGTATCCAGCAGCAGACGCAGTTCCCCTGAATCCCGTCCTTTGATCAGATCAAATCGCATTAATGGCACAGCGGAACTCCTTTCCCTGTTCCGATTGTCTCCAAGGATGCGCTCAGCTCAGATATACGCTGATGCCGTGTTCCTCGCAGAACCGCCGGTAATCTTCCGGCAGCTCCGCATTGGTAATCAGCCCGTCCACATCCTCAAGAGGAGCGTAAGTAAGCAGGGTGGACTTGCCCAATTTCGAGGAATCGACAAGCAGATAAATCTCCTGCGCTTTCCCCGCAATCGTTTTTTTAATTTCATATTCCAAGATGTCCGAATTGGTCAGGCCGTTGGCAATCGAGACGCCGGTAGCGGCCATAAACGCCTTATTAATATTAAACTTGTCCAGAATGTCCAGATCGTCGATTCCGACAAAAGACTTGGTGCTGCGCTTGTAATGGTTGCCGATTGTAATCAGCTTGACAAATTCAAGCTCCGCCGCGGCATTGATGACATCCAGGCTGTTTGTGAGAATCGTCAGACTCTCCAGCTCCGGCAGAAATTGCATCATATTGCGCGCCGTCGTTCCCGAATCGATAAATATCAGGTCATGATCCTGGACCAGCCGGGCGGCGGTTCGGCCAAGAGCCACCTTTTCATCCAGATTGGTGGTGTCTCTTCTTTCAAACGGAACGAGCTGCTGCGATATGGAGGTAACGCCGCCGTACACCTTCTGCACTCTTCCCTTTTCGAGAATGGTATCCACATCGCGGCGGATCGTATTCTTGGATACCTGGAAGCGCTCGCAGAGCTCATCCAAAGATACCGTTCCGACAGAATGAATGTATTCTTCCATCTGCTGCAGGCGTTTCTCTTTCATCGCTCCTACTCCTGTCCCCTAATTACCTTCGCAGAAAATATAACATATCATCAACAGTTCATCAACTTATTCTATAAATCGCCTCATTTATTAACCGTGCCCTGCAGAATTTCAAGCGCCGCAGCATGGGCATGTGGTGCGCCAAACACCGCGCGCACCGGCTCCAGCCACCCGAGCGGCTCCCCTGCAAGGGTTGAGCTTACGAGCCCGCGGGTTTCGCATAAAATTTTGCCTGCCGCATAATCCCAGGGCGCAAGCTTCGATACATACAGGCTTGTCTTGCCAAGCAGCAGATGAAGAAATTCAGTGCCCGCACAGCTCTGGATCCGGACGCCGCAGCTGTTCCAGGCCAGCTCCTGGACGTTCGCCGTATTATTAGCGAACATCTGCCAATTGACCGCAACCAGCCCTTCCTTCAGCGCTTCATCCCGCAGCGGCGGCAGCGGCTCGCCGTTGTATAAAACGCCTTGTTCGGGACCACCCCAAATCAGACGGTCGCGCACCACGTCGTAGATGAATCCGTATTTTCCGGCGCCATCTTCCACTACGGCCAGCATGACCGCAAAATTTTCTTTTTGCTTAATGTAGTTCATCGTGCCGTCGATCGGATCGAGAATCCAGACTCTGCCCTGCACGTCCTCTACGGTATCCCCGGTTCCTTCCTCGCCCAAAATACGGTCCTCCGGATGGAACTGCCGGATCCGCCCGACCAAAAACTGCTCCACTTTACGGTCCATATCGGTGACCAGGTCGAGTGCACCCTGTTTTTCCGTAATTTCCCGCACTTCTTCCAGGGAGGCGCGCAGCATCTCCCCCGCTTCTCTGATCCAATCCAGCACCGCCTGCGTATGAATAGGCTGCATAGTTTGTCTCTCCTTTCCTGTCCCGCGTTACCGGACCGGACTTTAGAGGAACGCCCCCAAAGCCAGCACGCATGCCAGTCCTGTTACTGACAGCACCGTCGTCAGCGTCGTCCAGGTACCGAAGGTTTCTTTCATTGTAAGCCCAAAATACTCTTTTATCATCCAAAATCCGGCATCGTTAACGTGGCAGGCCACCACACTGCCCGCTCCGGTCGCCAGCACCATCAGCGCCGGGTTGACATCACTCATGCCCAGCATCGGAGTCACAAGACCCGCGGTTGTCAGCGCGGCGACGGTGGCGGAGCCAAGGCATAGCCGCAGAATCGCTGCAATCAGCCAGGCGACAAGCAGCGGGGACATGTTGGATTCGGAGAACAGCCGGGAGACATAGTCGCCGATGCCGCCGTCGACCAGCACCTGCTTGAAGGCGCCGCCGCCGCCGATAATCAGCAGCATCATCGAAATCTGCGAGATAGCGCTTACCATTGTGGCGCTGATTTGGTTCATTTTAATCCCTCTGGCCAATCCCATCGTATAAACGGCTACCAGAAGGGAGATCAGCATCGCCGTTCCCGGCGCGCCGATAAATTCCAATACTTTCAGGGCGGCGGAGCCGGACGGCAGCACCATTTTGGCGATCGCGCCGATGCCCATAAAGATGACAGGCAGCATGGAGGTCAGCACACTGATGCCGAAGCCCGGCGTTTCGCTCAGGACAAAACTCTGCTGGCCGCCGGTGATGACGGCTGCGTTTGTTTCTTTTTCATAAACGCGCGGATACACCTTCATCAGTACTTTGTTGAACAAAGGACCCGCCACAATCGTGGTCGGAATCGCAATGATCATCCCGTACAGCAGCACTTGGCCCAGATCCGCGCCGTAAGCGGCGGAAATGGCGGTTGGGGCGGGATGCGGCGGCAGGAAGCCATGCGTGACGTTTAGTGCCGCAGCCATTGGAATGCCGAGATAAAGGAAGGAGACCTTCAGTTCCTTGGCAATTACAAAGATAATCGGAATCAGCAACACAAGGCCAACTTCAAAGAACAGGGCAATACCGACGATAAAAGAAGCAACAACCACGGCCCATTGAATCCGCTTACGGCCAAAACGTTCGATCAAGGTGACGGCGATCCGGTAACCGCCGCCGGCGTCGGAGACGAGCCGGCCCAGCATGGCGCCGAAACCAAAGACCAGCGCCAAATGGCCCAGCTGGCCTCCGATTCCGCTTTCAATGGTGGTCACAATGGTGGCCGGGTCCATACCCAGCAGCAGGGCAACAACAAAAGCGGTGATGACAAGCGAAACAAATGTATTCATTTTGAAGTTCATAATCAGCACAAGCAGCAGTACAACGCCGAGGAATACGATTAATATTGGCACAAGGCTTCCCCCTTAAATAGGATCCCGATTTATACCGATTGGCTATGGGCGGCTATCAATTGTTCAATTTCGGATACCGTTGGCATGGCTTCAGAGGAGCTGTGCTTGCTGACGACGATCGCGGCAGAAGCGCTGGCATACCTCAGGGCTTCCCCGATTTCTTTTCCGGTCATCAGCGCGTACAGAAAGGCTGCCGCATACGAATCCCCGGCTCCAAACGTCTTAAGCACCTTCGAGCGGTAAGCCAGCCCCCGGTGAACCTGCCCGTCTTTGGTATACGCATAAGAACCGTCAACCCCGTGCTTGATCACAATCAGCTCCGGACGGTGGCCAAACAGATAGGACGTCGTTTTTTCATTGTCGCCGCCTTCCCTGCCTTCCAATACGTCAAATTCGTCCCGGGTTCCGATAACCACGTCGGCCTGTTCCGCCATCAGCGCGTAATACACAGACGTTTCCTGCGGCGATTTCCAGGTGTACCCCCGGTAATCCAGTTCAAAAATCACCTTCACGCCGTTGCGGCGGGCGTACGTTATCGCCTGGAATACGGCTTCACGGGAAGGGCTTGCAGCAAGGGCTGTTCCGGAAATCAGCAGCGCGGAAGCGCTTGCGATATACGCCTCGCTGACCTCCTCGGGACGCAGGAACAAATCGGCCACATTATCGCGGTACATGAGGATGCTGCATTCCTCGGGACTTTTGATCTCCGTAAACGCCAGGCCCGCTTTGTGGCCTTCCGTGTCATTGATCATTTGCGAAACGTCAATGCCGCTATTTTGCATATACTGGCGGATGAACCGGCCGTGCTGGTCATCCGGGATTTTGCCGATAAATCCGACCTTCAGCCCCAGTTTGGATGCGCCGATCGCAATGTTCGCCGGCGAACCTCCCACGTATTTGGAGAACGTAAGCGTCTCCTCCATCGGCCGGTTATACTCCACGGCGTTCAGATCAATACACGCTCTGCCGAGCGTAATCAGATCCAGCGCCCGTTGTTCCCCACTTTTTAACATGTCCATCGCTCCCTATTGGTTTAATGCCCGGACTCCATGAAAGCGGAGCCCGGACCTGTGTCTCCGATTATCTCTTATGCTTTGCCCGCGGAACCGAACTCCCGCAGCTTGCTCCGGACGCTTTGCCGGATCGCTTCAGTCCCCGGTTCCAGAACAGACCGCGGGTGATACAAGCCGGGGTCGGCATCCAGCGTCCGCCGGACGGCCGCAGCCCACGCCTGTACGCATTCCGTGTTCACATTGATTTTGGCATGCCCCAAAACGATGGCCCGCCGGATTTGAGGCTCCGGTATTCCCGAAGCACCGTGCAGCACTAGCGGGATGCCCACCAGTTTGGCGATCTGCTCCATCTCGGCAAATCCCAACACCGGTTCGCCTTTGTACGGCCCGTGTACCGAACCGAGGGCGGCTGCCAGTGCGTCGATTCCGGTGTCCCGGACGAGCAGAGCGCACTCCTCAGGGTTCGCGTACCGGATTCCGCCGATTTGCCCGTCCTCCATGCCGCCCACCGTGCCGACTTCGCCTTCGACGGAAACGCCGCGTGTTCTGGCGTATGCCGTCACTTCGGCCGTCATCGCCGCGTTCCGGGCAATCGGCTCATGCGAGCCGTCGATCATGACGGAGCTGAATCCGGCGTCGATCGCTTTTTTACAGTTATCCGCGCTGATGCCGTGATCCAGATGGAGGGCAAACGGGACGGTAATCTTCATTTCCCGCGCCAATTCTTTCACCATGGCGGCAATCGTCCGGTAGCCTCCAAGAAACGGAACCAGCCGGTCCGTGGCAGCCAAAATCACCGGGGAGCGCTCCTCCTCCGCCGCCTGCAGGATAGCCTGCGCCCATTGCAGTCCGTTTAGATTAAATTGTCCGACCGCATACCCTCCTGCTTGGGCAGCCGGCAGCATTTCTTTTAGCGATACCAGTTGCAAGAGCTCACCCCCTTATCAGCTAGCTGTGTCATGATGTCAACGGGTTACTCGTTAAATGCAGGTGCCGCGTACCGGGCGGTGACGACTTTCTTGCGTGTGTAGAAGTCCACGCTGTCCTTCCCGTTTGCATGGAGTGTTCCATAGAAAGAAGACTTCCAGCCGGAGAAGGGGAAAAACGCCATCGGTGCCGGTACCCCGAGGTTAACGCCGAGCATGCCTGCATCAATATTTTCGCGGAAATACCGGATACTCGAAGCATTGTTGGTAAATATGCACGCGCCGTTCGCGAATTCAGACTGATTGGCGATCTCCACGGCTTCTTTCAGGTTTTTCACCCGGATAATCGACAGCACCGGCGCAAAAATTTCTTCCCTCCAGATCGTCATGTCTGTCGTCACATTTTCAAAAATGGTTGGACCTACGAAATAACCTTCTTCGCGGGAAGCCGCCGCCGGACGTCCGTCGCAGACAAGCGATGCGCCTTCTTCCAGCCCTTTTTCGATATACTGCAGGGTTCTTTGTTTGTTGTCCTCGCGGATCACCGGTCCAAGAAACACGCCGTCATCCAGGCCGTTGCCCATTTTGATGCCAGCGGTTTTTTGCTTCAGCAGCTCCAGAAAATCGTCGGCGATGCCTTCCTCCACCGTGACGACGGAGCAGGCCATGCAGCGTTCGCCGGCGGAACCGAAGGCGGATGCGATCACATTGGTTACCGTTTCCTCCAGGTCGGCGTCATTCAGGACGATCGTGTGATTTTTGGCTCCGGTTAACGCCTGTACCCGCTTCAGGTTTTCGCTGCCCCGTTTGTAGACGTATTCCCCAACCGGCTTGGAGCCGACAAACGACACCGCCTTCACTTCGGGATGATCCAGAATACCGTTCACCACATCATGGGCGCCGTATACGACATTGAATACGCCCTTCGGCAGTCCGGCTTCCGCAAACAATTCCGCCAGACGTTTGGTCAGCAGCGGCGTCCGTTCCGACGGCTTCAGCACAAAGGTGTTGCCGACTGCAATCGCCATCGGGAACATCCAGCAGGGAACCATCATCGGGAAGTTAAACGGAGCGATTCCGCCGACCACGCCGATCGGATAACGATAGTTAACCGCTTCCACGTCGGTGGCGATGCTGGCAAGCGAGTCACCCATCATCAGGCTTGGCGCCCCTGCGGCAAATTCGACATTCTCAATGCCCCGGCCGACCTCCCCCAGCGCTTCCGTCAAATTTTTGCCGTTCTCCAGGGTAATCAGCCGCGCCAGCTCTTCTTTGTGCTGAGTCAGCAGCTGCTGAAAATTGAACAGTATGCGCGCCCGCCGCGGTACGGCTACCCGCTGCCATTTCTGGAACGCCTCCGCCGCTACACTCACCGCGTAGTCGATATCTTCTTTGGTCGACAGCGGAACACGGGCAATGATCTCGTTGGTCGCCGGGTTGTATACGTTCTCATAACGCTCCGTCTTGCTCTCTACCCATTCGCCGTTAATGTAGTTCTTCAGTGTCTCCACTTGGATGGTTTGTGTCATCTGTCTGCCTCCTGTTTGGTGGTAGTTGATCTTGCCGGTCCGGTAAAAACCTCAACCAGCTTTTGTCATATAATTATTATGTTTTTATTAAGTTATGGTTATATGTTAGTGGTTATTTGGGTTTAAGTCAATACAATATCCCAAAATATTATCTTAATATCCAATCAACATTACCATTATTTTGTACTACTACCCAATACTTTCTCTTCAACGGAAAGGAAAATGCAGCTAACAGCCACCCAAGCAAATAAAGCATCAGTAGGATATACACCAGCTTCAAGACCTACCCAAAAGATGTTCAATATGATTCAAAGTCTAACTACATTCTGATCTAGCTCGGCTCATTCGTTAGCAAAACCCGGTTCTGCTGCAGACCTCAAGCCCGCCTCTATATTTCCCAGGCAATCATGCTTGCCGGGTGCTTAACAAGTGAATCTTCCCTGTCCCGATCTTTCCAGGCCACCCTCCAATTCCGACGCATCTCCAGTCGCAGAACTCCAACGCAAAAAAGGCCCCTCCGGCCAATGTCGGCTCGGAGAGACCTTTACCAAATCAATATCGATTTTAGAATTCGAATTCCACGTCGCTCAGGCGGCGTTTAATTTCGGAAATTACACGCAGCTCGTCTTCTTCACCAGCGGCCACAAAAGTGACGGAGAACCGGACAAATGCGCCGGCATCATCCCACGGCACGGTGGAGATCAGCTTTTCGCGAATCAGATATTGCGAAAAATCTTCGCCGGTTTCAAAACGGCGTCCGCCCTTGATGCCTTTTGGCGCCTCCACGTAGAGGAAAAAAGAGCCTTTTGGTTTCACGGCGTTGAAGCCCAGCTCATTCAGCGCATCGACCAGCAGGTTGTGGCGGCGCGAATATTTGGCGGCTATCGCTTCGGTGAATTCCGGATGTGCCAGACCGTAAGCGGCCGCTTTCTGAATGGCGATGAACTGGCCGGAATCGTTGTTGTCCTTTACGTCGCTGAATGCTTTGACCACCAGCGGGTTGCCGGCCACAAATCCGATTCTCCAGCCGGTCATATTGTAAGACTTCGACAGCGAATGCAGCTCGACGCCGACGTCTTTCGCTCCCGGCACGGACAGGAAGCTCAGCGGCTTCACTCCGTCATAAGTCAGCGCAGCGTAAGGGGCGTCATGCACTACAACAACATTGTGTTTCTTCGCCCACTCGACAACCTCGGCAAAAAACTCCGGCGTTGCGCTGGCGCCGGTCGGGTTATTCGGGTAGTTCAGGTACAGCAGCTTCGCGCGGCGGGCAATCTCCTCGGGAATGGCGTTCAAATCCGGCAAAAAGCCGTTTTCTTTCTTCAGTTCAACCGGATAGACTTCTCCGCCCAGATACTTTGTGTGTGTTCCAATGACCGGATAACCCGGCACCGTCATCAGGGTAATGTCGCCCGGGTTGATGAAGCAGGAAGGCAGCATGGCAATCGCCGGTTTGGAGCCGATGGAATGGACCACTTCGGTTACCGGGTCGATGCCTGCTACGCCAAATACGTCATTCAGATATTTGGCTGCCGCTTCCTTAAATTCCGCAATTCCGTTATCCGCATAACCGCGGTTTTCGGGCTTGGCAGCTTCTTCCGCAAGCTTGGCCACAATGCCGGCCGGAGCCATTTCGTCCGGTTCGCCAACACCCATATCAATCAATTCGATATCGGGAAAATCCTGTTTCGCCGATGCTTTGGCGCGTTTGATTTTCTCGAATTTATAAATGTTGGTATCCTTGCCGTAGTTCGCGCCGCCGATACGGTCCGCGAAGCTCGTCTGAATATACGTGTTCTGATACTGTTCAATACTCATGCTTGATCACTCATCTCCCGGATTTCATCAGATTTCTAATCTAAATATGACGCAAACCGGGGGTTTGCGCCATGGACTAACTATCCGATCATTTGTATTTATCGGCTGCGGAGCCGGAACAGCAGGTCTTCCATATCTTCAGGCAGCGGGGCGCTGAATTCCAGATAACTGCCGGTCCTGGGGTGTTCAAAACCAAGCACCGCCGCATGCAGTGCTTGTCCGCCTGCCATCGTAATTCCTTTGCTGCGTCCATAAACCGGATCCCCCACCAGGGGATGTCCAATAAATTTCATATGAACGCGGATCTGATGCGTGCGCCCGGTTTCCAGCTTCAATTCGAGCAGCGTCGAATCCCCGAACCGTTCCAGCACCGTAAAATGGGTGACGGCCCTCTTGCTGTTTTTTTCCGTTACCGTGTACAGCTTCCGGTCATGCGGATCGCGGCCGATCGGCGCGTCCACCGTTCCCTGGTCATGCGCGATGTTCCCGTGAACCACCGCCAGATACCGGCGGGTAACGCTGTGCGCCTTCAGCTGCGCCGCAAGGGAGGCATGCGCCGCGTCATTTTTGGCCGCCATAATCAGGCCCGAGGTGTCCTTGTCGATCCGGTGGACAATCCCCGGACGAATCTCCCCGTTAATGCCGGACAGATCAGTACAGTGGTACATTAGCGCATTGACCAGCGTACCGGACGGATGGCCCGCCGCGGGATGCACCACCATCCCCCTGGGTTTGTTGACGACGATGACATCGGCGTCTTCATAGGCAACCTCGAGCGGGATGTTCTCCGCTGCAAGGTCCTTGATCTCCGGCTCCGGAACGGTGACGGCAATGGCGTCGCCTTCCGCCAGCTTATAATTGGCTTTGACGGTTTTGCCGTTAACGGTGACATGGCCGTCCGCAATCCACAGCTGCACCTGGGAACGGGAAATCTCGCCATCCCATGCTTCGGTAATAAATTTATCGATCCGCTCCCGGACATGCTCCTCCGCAACGGTCCACTCCGCAGTTTCGCCGCCGGTCTCTTCCGGCTCGTACGGATTCGCTTCCTCGTTCAAATCAGTCATTCCCTTCCTTTTGCTCCTTCACTTCGGCAAGTGCGCCCCCGTCTCCGTCCTTCAAATCCCGCAGCGAATCCAGAATAATCAGTCCGACGCCAATGACTATACAGGAATCGGCCACGTTAAAAATCGGAAACGTGTAGCTGCCGAAATTAAATTGCAGAAAATCCACGACTTCTCCGGTCAGCGCACGGTCCAGAAAATTGCCGACCGCTCCGCCAAGCACCAGTCCAAGCGCCGTCGGCAGCAGCTTGCGTGAGTCCTTTGACTTGTTCAGGTACCAGACAATTCCGCATACCACAATCACCGTGATGACGATAAAAAACCAGCGTTTGCCTTCCAGGATACCAAAGGCGGCACCCGTATTGCGGTGCGAGGTAATGAGAAAGAAATCGCCGATCACCGGGATTTGTTCGCCCAGTTCCAGCCGGGTGGCGATCAAATATTTGGTCCCCTGGTCAATCAAAAACACGATAAGAGCAATCAGATAGTACACCACGAAAGTTAGTCACTCCGTTCTTATTGTTCCCGCCCGCACGGCTTCGCCATACCAGCCGCATACCGGAAGGCAGCCTGCGCGAAAGCGGCGCATCTAGGGCTTTATTCACACGCTTGTTCCATTGTAGCACAGCCCTAAAGAACCCGTCTATTGCGGTTAAACCATCTAAGTGCAGCCGATAAACTATTTTCCAGCGCTAAAAAAAGCTCCTGCGGCGCACCCTACCAGAGAGGAAAGCCGGCACAAAGCCGGCCGGCTACGAACGAAAGGGGTAATGAGGCATGAACCATCTGAGTTCCACCCAGCTTGCGGAGCTCCGTGAAACCCTGCTGCAGCGGAGACAGGAGGTGACAGACCGGATCACGAACACCGACCACTACGGTATGGGCGAATCGCTGCGGGACAACACCGGCGAGCTGTCTCCGATCGATAATCATCCCGGCGACCTGGGCACGGAAATGTTCGAAAAAGGCAAGGACCTGGCTTTGATGGAACGTGACCGGCTGGAGCTGGACGACATCAGCGCCGCGCTGGAGGCGATGGATGCCGGCACCTACGGTCTCGACGTCATTACGGGCGAACCGATACCGTTTGAGCGCCTGCAGGCCGTTCCCTACACCCGTTTTACAAAAGAAAACTCGCCCCGCCAAGCCCGGCCGAAAACCCGTCCGGTTGAAGAGGAATTTCTTGATCCTCCCTTCGGCCGGACCAGCCTGGATGACCGGGGCGATCAAAACGGCTTTGACGGAGAGGATTCCTGGCAGGCCGTCGCCGTTTACGGGAACTCGAACACCCCCGCTCTGGCGGAAGGCCGGGAAATCGGCGATTATAACCAGATGGAGATCGAGGACTACGAAGAACAGGTTGGTTTTGTCGAGCCTTATGAGAACTTTATCGCTACGGATATAACCGGCACAGAGGTCACCGTTGTCCGCGGACCGCATTATAAGCAGTACATGGACTCCGGGGAGGGCAGCTATCTGCTTGATCCGCTGTATGACGCCGAAGACGAGGTTTAACACAGCAGCGTTCCGGTTCCCTTAAGCCTGCAGAGCACCCGCGGTTAAAATGTCTTCAGCTCCAGCTGATGCTGTACAATCCGGACGATATCGGCAATGTAATCCCCGATAATCGGCAGATTTAAGGCTCCGAGGCCTTGCAGCACATAAATGATCGTCGCCGCAAAAAAAGTAAAGCCAACCGCAATCCCGACACCCCGCGCCGCACCGGAGAGCACATTAAGCCAGATGAGCCGCCATGGCGAATGCAGCAGCTCCGTATATTGGGCGATTCTGGACTTCTCCATCTGCTGTGTCAGCTTCAGTGTCAGACTGTACACAGCATTTAGCTGCTCCGTCGGGTCCGGTCCCGGTGAGTTGAAGCCGGGGACCGGACCTGCGGTCCCGCGGCGGCCTTGATCCGGCGGCTCCGCCGCATTGTTCCAGCCTTTTTCCCGCTGCTCTTCTTCCGCCCTATTCTCCGGCGCTGGCGTTTCGGCGCGGCCAGGCGCAGATTCTGCCCTGCCGGCGTTCACCCGGACGGACAACCGCTGCTTTTGCCCCTGCTGATCCTTGTCTTCCTCCACGGATAAGGCCCTCCTTCGGACCCGCCCCGCAAAAACAGCAAACGAGCCCGGCTTCCCGGCAAAGGCGGCAGCGCGCCATCCCTTGCCAAAAGCCTGGGGCTCGTTTAATTTTGCGGCCGAAATAATAGGCGGGCCTATATTTCCCGCATAAACGGGACAACCCCGTCTATACTTGTGCCGCTAGTATATGCCGCCCGGCAAGAAGTCATTCGTGCCGTTTAGCCGCCGATATGGATGCCGATGCTGCGGCCGCCAAGGTCGACGTTCTCGAATTCCCGTTCTCCGCCAAAATCCAGCGTCTGAATCAGCACGTTATCCCGCAGCACATGCTCGAACGCCGTAACGGCCGCCCGCAGCTCTTCGTCCAGCTTAAGCGTAAGCTCCACGCGCTTTTCAATCGGCAGATCCAGACGTTTGCGGTAGTCCTGCACGGCCCGCACAATCTCGCGGACCCAGCCTTCCTGCTCCAGCTCCGGCGTGATTTCCGTGTTCAGCGCGACGGTGATCCCGTAACCCGAAGCGGAAGCAAAACCCGGTTTCGCCTGCTTTTCGATCAGCAGCTCCTCGGCTGTAACCTGCAGCTCCTCGCCTTCAGGAGACGTCACCTGCAGGACGCCTTCCTGCACAACCTTCCGGGTTGCGCCGCTGTCCATCCCTTTCAGCAGGCCTTGGAGGAAGCCGACGTTTTTGCCGTATTTTTTGCCGGCCACCTTCAGGTTCAGCTTCAATGTAAAATCAACAAATCCGCTGTCGCTTGTCTCCAGCACAATTGACTTGATGTTGATCTCGTCTTTGACGATGTCCTCGTACGCTTCCACATGGAAGGTGCGGTCCATCGATACGATCAGCTCGGACAGCGGCTGGCGCGTCTTGATGCCGGACTCGTTCCGGACGTTGCGGGCGAGCTCGACGATCTGGCGGGCGCTCTCCATATCCTGCTCCAGCTCTTTGTCGATCAGCGTTTCGTCCGCCTTCGGATAGTCGGCCAGATGGACGCTTTCCCCGCCGCCCAGGTTAACGAAGATGTCTTCGGCAAGCATCGGCATAAACGGCGCCACGATTTTGGCTGTATTCAGCAGCACATAAGTCAACGTGCGGTAAGCGTCGAGCTTCTCTTCGCCCAGCCCGCTGCCCCAGAACCGGTCGCGCGAACGGCGGATATACCAGTTGCTCAGCTCGTCGATAAAGTTTTCAATCGCTTTGGACGAGTTGACGAAGTCGTTAACCGCAAGCCCTTTCTCCACCACAAGGATCAGACTGTTCAGCCGGGACAAAATCCAGCGGTCCAGCTTATGCTCCGACAGCTTAAACGGATGTTCGGATGGCTCATAACCATCAATGCCCGCATACAGCGTCAGGAACGCGTGTGTGTTAACCAGCGTATCAACCACTTTGGACTTGGATTCGCCGACAAGCGAACGCGAAAACCGCTTGTTGTTCCACGGCGCGCTGTCGGACAAAATCGCCCAGCGGAACGCATCCGTGCCGTATTCGTTCATGATGTCCCAAGGGTTGATGACATTGCCTTTGGACTTGGACATCTTTTGGCCGTTTTCGTCGAGGATGTGGCCGGTCGCGATTACCGCCTTGTATGGGGCCACGCCTTTGAACAGCGTCGATACCGCCAGCAGGCTGTAGAACCAGCCGCGGGTCTGGTCAATCCCTTCGCAGATCATATCCGCCGGGAACTGGTCGCTCAGCCGGTCTTCGTTCTCAAACGGATAATGGCTCTGCGCAAACGGCATCGAGCCGCTGTCGAACCAGACGTCGATGACTTCCGGGGTGCGGACCATCACGGCGCCTTCCTTGAACGGGCTGCGAAGCTTGATTTCGTCCACAAAAGGCTTGTGCAGCTCGATGTCCTCCGGCACAAAATCCACCGCCATGTCCCGCAGCTCCTGAATGCTGTGCGGCGCATATTCTTTACCGGTCTCCTGGCAGACCCATACGTTAAGCGGCGTTCCCCAATAACGGTTGCGGCTGATGTTCCAGTCTACCAGCTCGTCAAGGAATTTACCGAACCGGCCTTCCCGGACATGCCCCGGGTACCAGTCAATGCCGTTGTTGTTTTGGATCAGCTGGTCTTTGATGTCCGTTGTTGCGATGAACCAGCTGTCCGTCGCATAGTACAGCAGCGGGGTGTCGCAGCGCCAGCAGAACGGATAGCTGTGCTCGTATTTTTCTTTGCCGTACAAGAGGCCGCGTTCGGACAATGCTTTTACGATATCCAGATCGCAGTCTTTTACGAACCGTCCGGCAAAATCAGTAACTGTATCCGTGTATTTGCCCGAACCGTCGACCACGTTAACAAAAGTGATGCCGTTCTCCCGGCATGTCTTGTAGTCGTCTTCGCCATGCGCCGGGGCCATATGGACGATCCCTGTACCGCTTGCGTCCGTAACGAAGGAGGCGCCAACAACGACGTTGCTTTTCTCCGCCTGGATGAAGTTAAACGGCGGTGTATACGTTTTGCCAACCAGCTCGGAGCCCTTCAGCTCCGACAGCACGGTGTAGTCGCCTTTCATGACTTCTTCGGCCAGGTTTTTGGCCACGATGTAGACCCCGTCCGCCTGCTGCGCCCGCACATACGTCATGTCCGGGTTCACCGCCAGCGCCATATGCGCCGGAAGCGTCCAAGGCGTCGTCGTCCAAGCCAGCACGTATTCGCCGCTGTCGTCCAGCTTAAACTTGGCGGTCGCACTCAGATCCTTCACCGTCTTGTAGCCCTGCGCCACTTCGTGGGAGCTGAGGGTGGTCTGGCAGCTTGGGCAATACGGGCTGACGCGGTGGCCGCGGTACAGCAGCCCTTTTTCATGGACCGTCGCCAGGATGTTCCATACGCTTTCGATGTAGCTGTTGTTCAGCGTGATGTACGGATTATCCAGATCGGTCCAGTAACCGATGGCTTCCGTGAATTCCCGCCACTGCTTTTCGTAACCAAATACGCTGTCCTTACATTTTTGCACGAATTTCTCTACGCCGTATTCTTCGATTTCATGTTTGCCGGAGATTCCCAGCTGCTTCTCGACGCCCAGCTCGACCGGGAGACCGTGCGTATCCCAGCCCGCCTTACGGATGACGCGGTACCCGCGCATCGTCTGATACCGGCCGATAAAATCCTTGATCACCCGGCCAAGCACGTGGCCGATATGCGGCGCGCCGTTTGCCGTAGGCGGTCCTTCGTAAAAGACGTAATTCGGGCGTCCCTCCCGGTTCTCCATGGATTTACGGAACGTATTTTCGTCGCTCCATTTTTTCAGGATACGGACGTCTCTCGCCCGCGCCTGTTCTCTGACATCAACTTTTTGCATGTCCTGCTCCTCCTTTATCTTTGCTGCATGCCTTGTTCCGCTAACTTTGGGCAGAACCCTTGGCCTAAACGCAAAAAACGCCCCGCCCCCAAGGGGCGAGACGAACGCTCGCGATACCACCCTAATTCACCGTATGCACCGCCCAACACAAAAGGGCGCCGGATACGGCAACTCATGTCCGCGCCTATAAGGACGCGGGACCGGAATAACGTCCGGCGGACGGCTCGGCTTACGCACGCATTCCGGCGCTTCGGCTTCGCTTCTCGGGGAAGATCTTCGGGCAAGGGTTGAACGCCGGCTTTCAGCGGGTGCCGGCTCTCTGGGGATCATCGCCTTGTCGTACTGGTCCCGTCATAGAATTTCAGATCTGTAAACAAATTCAGCTAGATATAGTTATAGCCTCTTTGCTTTCGAATGTCAACCGCATCCGGGCAGGCGTCTTACGGTAAAAATGCTTTGGCGTCCCCGCAAAACGGCAGCGGTCCGGACGTTAAGCCGGCAGCTTTACGCCTTTTGCTGCCTCGCGTCAGATGAATTTCAATAAACCTCTTCCGCGGTTTCCCGGCTCTCCAGCGCATCCCAGTCATCCTGGGAAAGCAGTTCCAGCTGCGCTTCCACCAAGGTGCGGAAACGGGTCCGGTAGATGGACGCCTGCTTGCGGAGCTCTTCGATTTCCACGGCAATTTTGCGGGATTTGGACAGCGCTTCGCCGATAATGCGGTCGGCGTTTTTCTCCGCTTCCTTGATAATCAGCTGGCCTTCCTTCTTGGCGTTGTTCTTGACTTCATCAGCCGCTTCCTGAGCCACAATGATGGTCTTGGACAACGTCTCTTCGATATTCGTGAAGTGGTCCAGACGCTCCTGGATGGCCTGCAGCTGGGCGTGAAGTTCTTTGTTTTCGCGGATGACGCTTTCGTAATCTTTGATGACCTGGTCCAGGAATTCATTGACTTCGTCCTCGTCATAACCGCGGATTCGCCGGGCGAACTCCTTGTTATGTATGTCGAGCGGCGTTAATGGCATGCTGTGCACCTCCTGAATATTTCGAACCTCTTCGCCTGGTACGCCTGCAGTACTGTTTCTGTGCTGCTACTTCTGTGCGGCTCGGAACGTCATCGGTCAGCGCAGAAGAGATGTGTCCCTTACAGGCGGGCGTGGAACACACACTATACAGCCGTTGGCCACAGGGTGAGTCTGGCTGCGCCGCCTCGGCGCCGGACTCTGCTTCCGCTTATGAATCCTGCTCATGCGGACCGCCTTGCCCTGTTATGGAACCTTCCAGCCCCTATAGCTTGACGCATCTTTAAAGTATGGGGCTTTCGCCCGGCATTTCATGCGCTCCGCGCAGCCGTTCTATTGTATTGTATCGGCGGCCGGCTGAAAAAATGTTTGCCATGTTTGCCGGCTCTTGAGAATATCCTTTTCGACAGCCGGATTCGAATTCCTGCAAACCGGATCAGACAAATTTGCCGACACTTACCCGGTACCTGCCTTTTTTCGTCAGATCGCCTGCCTCCAGCACGCGAAACCGCCCGAAGCCTTGGACGGAAACAACATCGCCGGCTTTGAGCCCGGCGGACGGGTCTTCCTCCACCTTCCAGTTCACACGGACGCGGCCCGCTTTGATCGGAGCGAGGATCTTGCTCCGGCTGACCCGGCACACCTCGGAGGCGATGCCGTCCAGTCGGAGCGAAGCGACGGTGAATTCCATTTGCTCCAGCCGGGTCTCGGCGACGCGCAGCCCGGAGACGGGTAGAATCTCCGTCCGGACCGCCACCCGGTGCACCTGGTTCAGATGCAGCGCCAAATAATCGGCGATATCCGCAGCTACGACGGTATGGCAGCCGTCCTCCAGCACGTGGATATCGCCGATTTTTCCGCGTTTGATGCCAAGACCTAGCAGTGATCCCATATAATCGCCGTGTTCCAGCGGATGGTGCTTTGCTTCGACCGGCTCAATCTGCAGCACCCTGACGTTCATATCCGCGCTCTCCAGATCGGCATAGTCGGGGGCGACCAGCGCCCGCTGCCGCTCCGCCGATTCATGCCCGCCTTCCCATCTGACCGCTACGTCGGGTTCGCGGTTTACAAGCGTTTGCAGAATAAAACCCTGTCTTGGATCAAGAAAGTCAGTCAGCTTCGTCTCATGATAGCTGGCGGCATTCGAGACCCACTCCCAGGCCCGGTCTACAAACTCCCGCTCGTCGGGATGGAAATGTCCGTAAATTTCATTTTTCATAAGCCGGCCCTAAAAGAAATAAAACAGAATGGACAGCAGACCTCTTTGGGCGAACTGCAGAACGAGCAGCGCGATAAAAGGACTGATATCCAGCATGCCGAACAGCGGCGGAATAAACCGGCGGAACGGAGACAAATAAGGCTCCACCAGCTTGGCGAGCAGCTCCCCGATAAAGCTGTCGCGGGCATTAGGCAGCCAGGACATCAGCACATAAATAAAGATCATCCAGAAGTAGATGTTGAACAGCATCATAATTATATTTGCAACTTGAACCAAAACCCGTTCACCTCATCCTATTGTTGTAGTCCGGATCGTCTGCCAAAATTTCCGAGATAGACCCTTGAATTTCCACGGTGTCCGGGGTACATAAAAAAATGTTGCCGCCGATCTTGGAAATGCCGCCTCCCAGCGCATATACCGTTCCGCTCAAAAAGTCGATAATCCGCATTGCCTGTTCGCTCCGGATCCGCTGCAGGTTCACAACAACCGTGCGGTGGGAACGCAGATGGTCCGCAATTTCCTGCGCTTCATCGTAAGAACGCGGTTCGTTCAGCACCACTTTGACGTTCTTCTGCGAATGGATGCTGACCACGTTGCCGCCTCTCGGATTCTTGCGGGTCTCCATCGGAATCGGTTCAACCTCTTCCTCTTCACGGGAAGCGATCCGTTCCCGTTCCACGACCTCTTCTTCCTCCTGTAAGCCCAAAAAGCTCATAAACCGGTTCATGACGCCCATCACGTTCCCTCCTCATGGCCTACTAATACGGAACCCAGACGCACCCATGTCGCGCCTTCCTCGACTGCCACTTCAAAATCGTTTGACATGCCCATCGACAGCTCGGTAATCGGCTCGCGCGTCAGGCCTTCTCTGTTCAGCCGGTCGCGCAGCTCCCGGAGCCCCCGGAACACCGGGCGGGTCGCCTCCGGCTCCGCTTCGTAAGGGGCCATGGTCATCAGTCCGATCACCTTGATCCGGTCCATCGCCGCAATCTCGTTCAGGAAGGCGGGAACATCCTCCGGGCGCAGTCCGTATTTGCTCTCTTCCCCCGAAATGTTCACCTGAACAAAAGCCTGAACGGTCAAATCCTCCGCGGCCGCTTTGCGCTGCAGTTCTTTCGCCAGCGACAGCCGGTCCAGCGAATGTATATATTGAAACTTCCCGATGACATCCTTCACCTTGTTCGTCTGCAGGTGTCCGATGAAATGCCAGACGCCCTTGTCCCCAAGCGCACGCCACTTGCTTTCCGCGTCCTGCCAGCGGTTCTCTCCAATGTGCAGCAGCCCCTGTTCCAGCACTTCAGCCGTCTTCTCCAGCGAGACATATTTCGTTACCGCGATGAGCTTGACTTCTTCAATGCTGCGGTTGCTGTTCCGGCACGCGCGTTCGATGCGCTCCGTTACTTCGGCGATTCTGTCATGCAGTGTCAAGGCCAACGTTCAACTCTCCTTTAATCCGACGAAGCTGGCCATCCTTCCGGTCGTCCCTCCATCCTTGCGGTAGGAGAAGAACTCATCATGGTTGCAGCTTGTACACCAAGTAGTACATTCGATATGCGTCGGCAAAATTCCTGCTTTAATCATAATCCGTCGATTTAATTCTTTCAAGTTCAGCACGGACTTGCCGCTGCCTGTCCCGCGGGCCACGGGTAGATCACCTATCTGATCCTCGTCCATCCCCTCCAGCACCCGCCGGACCTCAGTCATTACCCGTTCGTCCACCTCGTAACAGCATTCGCCGATACTTGGGCCGATGGCGGCCAGCAGCCGTTCGGGCCGGGTGCCGTACGCTTCGCCCATCCGTTTCACCACAGCCGCGGCAATTTCGGCAACGGTGCCTTTCCAGCCGGCGTGGGCCAGCCCGACCGCCGGGCGGTCCGGATCAAAAAAATACAGCGGCACGCAGTCCGCATAAAACGACGTCAGCAGCACGCCGGGGACATCCGTCACCAGCGCATCCGTATCGGCAAAAGCGGAAGCCCGGTCCAGGCTGCCCCGCCCTTTATCGGCAGCGGTGACTACGGCCGCTTCGGACCGGTGCACCTGCTCGCCGCAGGTCCAGTCCTGCAGTCGGTAGCCCAATGCCCCGGCTACGGCCTCCCGGTTGCGGATCACATCCGCCGGGTCGTCTCCGACATGAAACGCAAGATTCAGGCTCGTGTAGGGAAATGAGCTTACGCCGCCTTTTCTTCCGGTGAAACCGGCGGTAATCCGGGAATCCCGGGCTCCCCAAGGCTCCAACAGATAGATTTCGGGTTCTTTGTTCTTCAAAACAAACGGTTCCATCCTCTCACCTCCGCTCCAGTGTACCATAAAACTGCCGGAAGCCGCTTTGGCGCTACATAAAAAAGGCGCTTCGTCAATACGAGCGCCGATCCATCCGGTCCATCCGGTCTCCCCGCTCCAGGTAGACGGTTTCCCGTTCCTCCGGCGGCAGCTTGACCTCATCCATCTTCACCAGCACGACATCCGAGCCGATCTTGACAATGTTCCGCCACGGGATGATCAGATCCGTCCCCCCGCCGAACAGCCCCATGAACCGCGTGTAGCCGGGCACAACAATCGCCTCAATGACGCCCCGCCGGAGATCAAGCTCCAGGTCGCTGACCTGGCCGAGCCGTTTCCCGTCCACAATGTTGATGACATCCTTTGTCTGAAAGTCGGAAATCTTCATTTTTTTGCCGGAAGCCGTATCCTGATTCACCCTGCCGCCTCCTCCAGGCCGTTATCGCTTATTACCCATTTATATGAGGTCTGCAGGGGGGAACATGTCAACCCGGACAAAAAAGAACGCCAGCGGCAGATGCACTCCCCAGTCGCACGGCGAGGCTGTCCGCTTGCGGCGCGCAAACGGGACAGCCTCGGGATTCCTGCCGAATGCTCCGGTTAGCCCGCAGCGGGCGGGAAGAGCATTCGCTTTTAGGTTTTTACATGCTTTTGCATTTGCTGAATCGCCGACTTCTCCAGCCGTGACACCTGTGCTTGGGAGATGCCGATTTCCTCCGCTACCTCCATTTGGGTTTTCCCTTCAAAAAAACGCATGGACAATATCCGTTTTTCCCGCTGGCCGAGCCGCTGCATCGCTTCGCGAAGCGCAATTTCTTCGATCCAGGATACATCTTTGTTTTTGTCGTCGCTGATCTGGTCCATCACATAAATGGGATCGCCGCCGTCATGATAGATCGGCTCAAAGAGTGATACCGGGTCCTGTATCGCATCCAGCGCGAACACGACATCCTCTTTCGGCACGCCCAGCGCTTCGGAAATTTCGAAGATGGTGGGCTCCCTCGAGTTTTGGTTCGTCAGGTTGTCCCGAACCTGCAGCGCCTTGTAGGCGATGTCCCGCAGCGAACGCGACACCCGGATCGGGTTGTTGTCCCGTAGATACCTGCGGATTTCGCCGATAATCATCGGCACCGCATACGTGGAAAATTTGACGTTTTGCGATAAATCAAAGTTATCGATGGCCTTCATCAGCCCGATACAGCCGACCTGGAACAAGTCGTCCACAAGCTCGCCGCGGTTGTTGAACCGCTGGATGACGCTCAGGACCAGTCTCAGGTTTCCATTAACCAATTTCTCTCTGGCGGACCGCTCGCCCTGCTGCTGCAGCGACGTGAACAGCTCCCGCATCTCCACGTTCGTCAGAACGGGCAATTTGGCGGTGTCCACCCCGCAAATCTCGACTTTATTTCGGGTCATGATGATTAACCTCCCAAGGAGAAACATTAATGTACATTATCTCCCCGGCGGTCCATTTTATTCCTTGCTGAGCGTCCTCAAACCATCTTGTTGAACTCCTTGCGCAGGCGTTTGATAATCCGCTTCTCCAATCGCGAGATATAGGATTGGGAGATGCCGAGCAGGTCGGCCACATCCTTTTGCGTCTTTTCCTCGCCGCCTCTAAGGCCGAAGCGCAGCTCCATAATCAGGCGTTCCCGCTCGGTCAGCTTCTCCAGCGCTTTTTGCAGCAGCTTGCGGTCCACCTGTTCTTCGATGTTCCGGTAAATCGTATCATTTTCGGTGCCCAGCACGTCCGACAGCAGCAGCTCATTGCCGTCCCAGTCGATATTCAGCGGCTCATCGAACGAGACTTCGCTGCGCGTTTTGTTGTTGCGGCGGAGGTACATCAATATTTCATTTTCGATACAGCGAGAGGCATAGGTGGCGAGCTTGATTTTTTTTTCGGGGTCAAAGGTGTTGACCGCCTTAATCAAGCCAATCGCTCCAATCGATACCAGGTCCTCAATATTGATGCCGGTGTTCTCAAATTTCCGTGCGATGTAGACGACCAGCCGCAGGTTGCGCTCAATCAGCATGGCCCGGACGGCCGCATCGCCGCTTGGCAACCGCTGCAGAAGAAAATCCTCCTCCTCCCGCGTTAGCGGCGGCGGCAGCGCCTCGCTGCCTCCGATATAGTAAATCTCCTGGCTTTTCAGCCCAAGCAGAAACAGCACCCGGTAGTATTGCAGCTGCAGTCTCATTCTCCAATTCAGCATGTTACGTTCCTCCTCCAAGAAGTGGGCGGTCCGGCAGTCCACGCCCCTCGTAGGCAAGCGGCCGGTTTATGCCCCTTCCCCTGTCCGCGCCAAGTCCGGATGAATGACGGCGCGGTATGCCCCTTCGCCGGACAGCGTGCCGCCGTCCAGCCCGATCAACGCCCGTTCGCTTCGGTACACTGCTTCGCCCATCGTTACCGTCACCTTATCGGGCTTCAGCGCCAGCATAAAAGCGGACGCGCGGTTGATGCCCCGGTAAGGGACCAGCCGCACCCTGTCCTGCCAGGCAAACGCGGGCCCGTCCGTTTCCAGCAGCAGGCGGTCCGCTCCGTCTTTCGAGAGCCGGCCTTTCCAGGCAGCCGGCAGATGATCCTCCCAGAGCTCCGCCTCCATCACCATCACGGGAGTGCGGGTCAGAGGGTCGCTCAGCCGGTTGCCCGTGTCGAGCAGCCCTTGGCAGGTAACGGTAACCCCTGCAATTTCCACTTCCACCGTCCCGATGTACGACATCAGCCGGTCGCGCCGTATCCGCGAAGCATACACGGCCTTGAATCCGGCCAATACAACCGCCAGCGCGGCGAGCACAAACCAGAAGCCGATCTTCAGCCGGTGGGCGATGCCGCCGGAAGAGGTAAACAGCAGGCCGTTCCAGATATCGCCCGAGCTTTGCAGCAGATAATGCAGCCCCAAAATCCCGCCTGCTGCCGCAAAATTGATAACATAAAACGCTCCCACAGCCCGGGTGAAGCCCTGCAGTCCCGGATAGCCAAAGGTAATCAGCAGCATGACCAGGGACAGCGCAAATTTCACCAGGAACATATACAGGAACGACAGCTCGGGCACAAACATCATCAGCACATACGACGCGCCCGCCAGTGCGCCAAGCAGCAGCCTGCGCAGCCTGAGCTTATGCCGGATCATCCAGCCGGTCAGCCACAGGAGCGCCCCGTCGATCAGCAGATTGGCGGCAAACATCAAATCGAGATACACGGTCAATGCATACACCTGCCCAACTGCGCTTGAGCCGGCCGCCATAAGACGGCTGCGCTCTATTTTTTGGACGATATGCTTAGTATAGGAAGTACGAGACTCAATGTCTGTCTAATCATGGGTGCAGAGACGGACTTTTTTTGTCGAGAAAAAAAGCAGCCTGCAGTAGTCTGTCCGGATGCAAAAAAAACCGCAAAGCGATCCCCTTCCCTCTAACGGGTTCGGGTGCTTTGCGGGAAATTTCGGGAGATTATGTTTGGTGGTCAGACAAAAAACACCGCGTTCCTGCCGGAGCGGGAGCGCGGTGTTGCGGATGCTGTGTCTAGAGAATGATAGAAATCAGTCATTGTTGTGCGTACCGCGGGTGCGGTTGCGCAGGAAAGTCGGAATATCAAGCTGGTCGGGACTTGTGTTATTCCCGAATGGACGCAGGTTCGCATTCTTGTCTTGTGCCGGCTCGCTTTGAGGCGTGGCAGGACGGCGTCCAGGTACGACAGGCGGAGCTTTGTGCTCAAAACCCGTGGCGATTACCGTTACTTTGATATCGTCTTTCATGTTCTCGTCGATGATTGCGCCGAAGATCATGTTCACTTCCGGATCGGAAGCGGAGGTTACAATTTCGGCGGCTTCGTTGACTTCATAGAGCGAGAGATTGATGCCGCCGGTGATGTTCATGATTACCCCGCGCGCGCCTTCAATCGATGTCTCCAGGAGCGGCGACATAATCGCTTTGCGGGCCGCTTCCGCTGCCCGGTTCTCGCCGTTGGCGATCCCGATGCCCATCAGGGCCGATCCGCGTTCGGTCATAATGGTCTTCACGTCAGCGAAGTCAAGGTTAATCAGGCCCGGTACGGCGATCAGATCGGAAATGCCCTGAACGGCCTGCCGGAGCACGTTGTCCGCTTCGCGGAACGCTTCCAGCATCGGGGTCTTCTTGTCTACAATTTCGAGCAGCCGGTCGTTAGGAATAACGATCAGCGTATCGACTTTTTCCTTAAGGGCTTCGATTCCAAGCTCCGCCTGGTTCGACCGCTTACGGCCTTCAAAGGTAAACGGACGGGTGACGACACCTACTGTCAACGCTCCGCATTCTCGCGCGATTTCAGCGATAACCGGCGCGGCTCCCGTTCCGGTGCCTCCGCCCATGCCCGCGGTAACGAACACCATATCCGCGCCTTTCAGCGTATTCGAGATCAAATCGCGGGATTCTTCAGCGGCTTTTTTGCCGACCTCCGGATTCGCTCCGGCTCCCAGCCCCCGGGTCAGCTTGTCCCCGATTTGCAATTTATGCTCGGACTTGGCCATGTGCAGCGCCTGGGCGTCTGTATTAACCGTGATGAATTCCACGCCCTGCACACCGTTCTCGATCATCCGGTTGACCGCGTTGCTTCCGCCGCCCCCTACGCCGATGACCTTAATCTGGGCCAAGCTCTCCATTTCGAAATCAAATTCCAACATATTGTTCCATCTCCCCCTCGATTAGTGCCTGGATGGCCGGTCCGAGTTTATTTGGACTTACGCTTATATGAAATCGCTGAAAATATTCTTGAGCTTGTCCATGATTCCCTGCTTGCGTTCCGCCGGTTCCGGCTTCGGCGCTGCGGTTGCCGGCTTGTTGCGGGCCGCCGTCTTCTTGTTAGCGCCGGCAGGAATACTCCGGCCTCTGAAGCTGCGGACCACATGGTGAAGAATACCGACACCTCCGGTGAACCCGGGATCGCGCACGCCAATGTAATCCGGCACGGCAATGCGCACCGATGCGGCAAGCTCCGATTGGGCCGCCTTGAGAACACCCGGCATGGACACAGTGCCGCCCGTAAGTATATAACCCCCGGGGAGCTCCGTATAACCAAGCCGTTTCACTTCCTGGCGGATCAGTTGGAAAATCTCCTGCACACGCGGCTCGATAATTGCTGCCAGGTCCTCCTGGTTGAACTCTTTCTCGACATTGCTGCCGATTCGGACGACTTTGAATACGACGTCCGCCGCGGCGTCGTCGATCCAGGCGCAGCCGTACTTCAGCTTCACCTTCTCAGCCTGATCGGTCAACGTCCGCAGACCGTAGGCAATGTCGCTTGTCACAAACTCTCCGCCGATCGGGATCGTGGAGGTAGCGACCAGGGAACCCTCTTCGTATACGGCTATCGTTGTTGAACCCGCACCGACATCCACCAGTACGGAGCCCATGGTCTTCTCGTCCTTGGAAAGGGCCAGACCGCCGGCTCCAAGCGACATCAGCACAAGATCCTTGACTTTCAGTCCGGATTTCTCCACACAGCGCAGCAGGTTATGTATGGGGGTCTTGGCACCGGTGATAATCGTCGCATCCGCTTCCAGCCGTACGCCGATCATTCCCCGGGGATCCTGAATGCCTTCGAGTCCGTCAACGATATATTGCTTGGCGACAACGTCAATGATCTCGCGTTCCGGGGGGAGGGCGATCACTTCCGCGGCCTTCAGCACGCGTTCAATGTCGTCTTCCCCGATCTCCCGGTCTTCGTTCTGCACGGCCACAACGCCATGGCTGGACTGGAGACCGATATGGTTGCCGGATATGCCGACATACACCTCGGATATCTGAATGCCGACCATCTGCTCCGCATGGTCCACCGCATTTTTAATGGACTGCACCGTCTGGTCGATATCAACGATTGCGCCTTTGCGTATACCCTCTGAATCGGCTGAGCCGACTCCGATAATATTTAAGGTTCCATTGGTTACTTCTCCGATGATTGCCCGAACTTTGGATGTACCGATGTCCAAACTAACAATGATGTCATTGTTGCTCAAGCCCTATGGCACCTCCCGAATAAAAAAATGAATGATAAAGAAATTGGCGGGCGTAAAATAGCTCTTCTACATATTCAACGCGCCCTGACCTTTCCCTCTTTTTTCTACAAATTTTTTGGCTGGAAGGTTATGCCTATCCGCTAAAAAATCCGGAGAAAAAAGAGGGAGACAAGCGTTACAGCCCATAAAACCGATTGTAGCATTTTTTACTCCCCATTAGTAGGGACTTTTTACTCTTGTGCAGGATCTGCATCCTCAGTCTGGCCTTCTTCGTCAGGTGCCTCCACATAAAACGGCACATAAGAATCAGCCTCAAGCATCTTGATTAATCCCGGCTGTTCAGTCTCGATGACCTGATTTAAATATTCCACCTTGTCCCCCAGCAGCGAAATTGAGGTGATGACCTCAAACCGGGAACGGGTGTACAGCTTAATCCGGTCGGGAAAAGACAGCGTCGGCGACGGCACGATCTCCGAAATGTCGCTGGTCAGCTCATTGGGTATCTCGCCAAGCACCTTGCACAGCTTGGCTTTGAAGCTTGCAGAGCTGTCCCAGCCGGTAAGAATCGGCTTCTCCACCGCAATCCCCGCTTCATCCACAGGAACGGAGGCGCCGCTGGAGAGAATCGCCTTTAAGCTTCCCTGCCCGTCCAATTCATAAGCGACAGCCGGAAACTCTTCGACCGTGATGGTGACATCTCCCGGAAATTTGGTCTTGACGACCGCATCCTTGACGGTGCTCAGCTTCTTCAGCTCTTCCGCCACCTCCTCCTCCGACACGGCAAAAAATTGTCCGCCTATGCGGATTCCGCTCTGCTGCAGGAGTTCGGCTTCCGTCGTAAACTTGTTTCCTTGGAAGTGAATATCCGTAATCCGGCTCACGGACGAACGGAAAAAAATCACGGCAAGCAGCGCGATAAACAGCAGCAGAAGCAGCAGCGTGAGCTTGCGGCTCGGTTTTCTTTTGGGCTTGTCCTCTTTCAGGACGGGAAGTCGGGTAGTTGACATGTTCGATTTCTCCGTATTGTATCCCGTCTCCCCCACTGCCGGGTCCGCACGCGGGAGGAGACAGGTCATATTAATTGGCCAAGTCCAGCGGTCCGGGCACCGGTACCTTGCGGCTGATCCGCCCGCCCAGCTTCTGAAACAGCTGCTCGATCCGGTCGTATCCCCGGTCGATATGATGAGCCTGTTCCACGATGGTTGTGCCCTGGGCGGCCAGCCCGGCGATGACAAGCGCGGCTCCCGCGCGGAGATCCGTCGCTTCGACCGTGGCTCCATACAGCCGCTGTACCCCGCGGATAAATGCCCGGTTCAGATCGGTTGAAATTTCCGCTCCCATGCGGTTCATTTCCTCCACATGCTTGAAGCGTCCCTCGAATACTGTTTCCTTGATGACGCTGAAGCCGTCGGCCAGCGCCAGCAGCACCATGACCTGTGACTGCAAATCCGTCGGGAAGGAGGGATAAGGAGAGGTCACCACGCGTTCCACCGCGCGGGGCCTGCCCATACAGCTGATATTAATTATATCATTGCAGACTGCGATTTGAACACCGGCGCGCTTGAGCACATGAATCAGGGAGGTCAGATGCGCCGCGTTGGTCCCGGTCAAAGTTACATTGCCGCGCGTCGCGGCGGCAGCAATCATCACCGTGCCCGCCACAATCCGGTCGGGAATGATTTCGTGCGTGCAGGGCGTAAGTCTTGTGACTCCCCGGATCGTGATCGTATCGGTCCCCGCTCCGATGATGTCAGCGCCCATGGCGTTCAGAAACTGCTGGAGGTCCTGGATTTCGGGTTCTCTGGCCGCCCCGGAAATCGTAGTTGTGCCTTCCGCGGTGGCGGCGGCCATCATGATATTTTCCGTTGCGCCCACGCTGGGATAGTCCAGATGGATCTCGGTCCCTTTCAGCCGGGCGGCCCGGCAGACGATCTGCCCGCTGCGTTCCTCAATGCTCGCTCCAAGCGCCTGCAGCCCCCTTAAGTGCAGGTCGATTTTGCGTTCGCCGATCGCACAGCCGCCGGGCTGATAGATCGTCACTTCGCCAAACCGGGCGAGGAGCGGGCCCATCAGAAAGATCGACGATCTCATCTGGGACATCAAATCTTCCGGAACATGCGCCGTATGGGCGGGCGCCGTGTCGATCGTCACCGTTCCGCCTTCATGTCTGGTGCCGCAGCCCAGCCGGTTCAGGATGCCGAGCATTGTCTCGATATCCAGCAGCTTCGGCACATTGTGCAGTGAGTGAACGCCTTCGGCCAGCAGGCTCGCCGCCATAATCGGCAGCGCGGCATTTTTCGCTCCATGGATACGAATGGTGCCTGACAGGGGAAATCCGCCCTCAATCACCAATTTGTCCAATGTATCACCTCCGAGTTCACCGCTCACCCACCACAAACACTTTTGCAGCCAGCTTGCAAGGAGCTTCCGGCTGGCCGCGTTAGACGGCTGCATGCGGCCGGACCGTACAGCAGGCCAATCAAGCTTGCCAGCCAGGCAAGCAGGGACCGTCATGCGGCCAACAAGCAGGCAAAGACCGTCATGCCGGTCAGCCGGCAAGCGAAGACCGTCATGCCTGCCAGCAAGCGGGGATCGTCATGCCTGCCAGAAGCAGAGACCCTCATGCTGGTCAGCCAGCAAGCAGTAACCGTCATGCTGGTGCTGGTCAGCCGGCAAGCGAAGACGTCAGCCGGGAGGGCTAGAAGGCCCCGCCCCCGGCAAAGCGGCCGACCGGCTAAGCAAGCCGGCATTGTCTGTTACGCCATAGTCCTGCTCCGCGCTATCCTGCCTGCGGATACAGCCGCCGGACCGGCTGCCGCGTTCCTTACGGCCGCGATCCGCTTGCCGTCCGGTTCTTAGGCCGCCTGCTCTGCTCTCCCCCATATCCGCACTGCCGCCGCAGCGGAACAAAGCGGCAAAACATGGAGGCAGAGCGTCAAGAGCAGCCTTTAAAAAACGGTCTAAAGGGGGCCCGGATACGCCGCTGACTGCTGTGCAAAAGTGTCTGGGTGATTGTCACGATTATAGGATATCCTATGTAACATGACCTTAGGTGGTGACTGGAGGCCCCGGAGGCGGCCAAATGTGCGCCACATGCCGTTATTTGCGCCGGGCAAGCGCCCGCAGTTCTTCGGTGATCAGGGATGCCGCATCGCGTTTGCCCAGCCGGCGGGCCGCCGCGGACATCCGCATACGGACCGCTTCGTCTCCGATCACGGCGCGGACCGCCTCATGCAGCTTCTGCCCCGTCAGCTCGCGCTCAAGAATCACCGAAGCGGCGCCTTCCCGCTCAAGCTGGCGGGCGTTCGCTTCCTGATGGTTGTTGGTCACATTTGGCGAAGGAATCAGCACGGATGGAATGCCAAGCGCCGTAATTTCGGCGAGAAACGAAGCGCCGGCCCGGTTGACGATCAGCGAGGTAGCGGCAAGCACCTCCGGCATGTTGTGCACATAAGGGAGCACATGCAGCCAGTTTGGCAGCCCGCCGAGCTTTTCGCGCAGTCTTTTTCGCGTCTCCTCGTAATAGGGTTCGCCCGTAACATAAACGTAATGAACCCCTTTACCCTTACCCGCAAGCGGGGCCATGTCAATCATCGCTTCGTTTATTGCCTTCGCTCCGCGGCTGCCGCCCACTACAAGCACAACCGTGCTGCCGGAAGGAATGCCGAGACTGGCGAAACCCCGTTCGGGATTAGCCGCCGCCACCGTCGTCGCCCGCGGATTGCCTGTGTAGATGACCTTTTTTCCTGAAGGAAACGCGCTTTCGGTCCCTTCAAAGCTGACGGCCACCGTATCGGCGTACCGGCTCAAAAATTTGTTCGTCAGTCCCGGAATCGCATTCTGCTCGTGGATCATGCAGGGAATGCCGAGCTTGGCGGCGGCGTAAACAACCGGACCGCAGACATATCCGCCGGTCCCGATGACCGCATCCGGCTTGAACTCTTTCAGCAGCTTTTTGGATTCTTTGACTCCGCGCAGAAACCGCATGACAGTCCGCACATTCTCCATCGACAGCTTGCGGCGGAACCCCGTAATGTCGATCGCTTCAAAAGGAAGGTTCTCCTGGGGCACCAGTTTGCTCTCCAGCCCCCGGGTCCCTCCGATATACAGAAAAGCGGAGCCCGGTTCCTCGGCCTCCATCTGCCTTGCAACGGCGACGGCCGGGTAAATATGTCCGCCCGTTCCGCCGCCGGATAATACGATGCGCATAGCGCTCACCTCGCATAACGGGATAAATTCAGTAAAATGCCGAGCGCGGTCAGCATCAGCGTCAGCGAAGAACCTCCGTAGCTGATCAGCGGCAGCGTAATGCCGGTGACCGGCATCAGTCCGATGACCACGCCGATGTTGATGACCACCTGAACGGCAACCATCGAGACAATCCCGACGGCAAGGTACCCGCCGAAACGGTCGGGCATCCCCATTGCCACGCGCATGCCGCGCCACACCAGAACCATAAACAGCGCAAGCACCGTGATCCCTCCGATGAAGCCCAGCTCCTCCGCCAGAATCGAAAAAATAAAATCCGTCTGCGGCTCCGGCACATAGCTGTATTTTTGCCGGCTCATGCCAAGTCCAAGCCCGCCGAGGCCGCCGGGGCCGATGGCGTACAGCGACTGGATGATCTGGTAGCCCGCTCCAAGCGGATCAGACCAGGGATCAAGGAAAGCGGTGATACGCTTCAGCCGGTAAGGCGCGGCCGCAATCAGTCCGGCAAAACCGGCGACCCCGGTAAGCCCGAGCAGCGCCAGATGCTTCAGCCGTGCGCCAGCCGTAAACACCATCATCAAAGTGGCGCCAAGCATCACCGTGCCTGTCCCCAAATCGGGCTGCAGCATAATCAGGCCAAACGCACTGCCGATCAGCGCCAGCGGCGGCATCAGCCCTTTCATAAACCCTGAAATGTCGTAATCATCCCGTCCCAGCCAGTTCGCCAGAAACAGAATCATCCCAAGCTTCATGAATTCGGACGGCTGAATGCCGAAGGAGCTGATGCCAAGCCAGCTGCGCGCGCCGCCGCGCACAACCCCGATTCCCGGGATCAGCACGATCACCAGCAGAATGAAGCAGACAATCAGCGCGGGCCGCGCCATTTTGCGCCACACCCGGTAATCCGTATTTGCCGTCACATACATTGCCACAAGGCCGAGGCCGGCGAACAGCAGCTGTCTTTTGACAAAATAAAACGGATCGCCGTAATTGCGGAAGCCAAGGACCGAGCCGGCGCTGTAAACCATGATCATGCCGATCGTCAGCAGACACAGAATCGGAATCAGCAGCCAGATATCGGGTGCGGGCCGGGATTTGTTCATGGGAGCACACCTCTTGCTTGCGTAGTAGGGGCTTATCCGCCCCCCTACTTACAGGTTATGCACCGCCTCTTTAAAAATACGCCCGCGCTCCTCATAGGAAGCGAACATATCCCAGCTCGCGCAGGCCGGAGACAGCAGCACCACGTCTCCCGTGTCCGCGAGACGGTGCGCTTCCCTTACGGCCTGCCGCAGCACATCGGCGGCGCTCTCCCCAGCATCGACCGAAACGATGCGTTCTACACCGGCCAGCTTCGCCACACCCGCCAGCTTCCCGCGGGTCTGTCCCAGCGCCACAACCGCCTTGACCCGGCCTTCCAGCACCGGCAGCAGCTCCATATAGTCGGAGCCGCGGTCCAGGCCGCCGCAGATCAGCACGATCGGCTGGCGGAAGGAGACAAGCGCCATAGCCGTTGCTTTGGAGTTGGTCGCCTTCGAGTTGTTGTAGTAGGCCGCGCCGTCTTTGTCGGCAACATACTCCAGCCGGTGCTCCACACCGCGGAACGACCGCAGCGGCGCTTCCAGCTTGTCCGGAGCCGCGCCGGCAGCAATGGAAATGGCGCACGCCGCCAGCGCGTTTCCGACGTTGAACTGGCCCGGAAGCGCAATGTCGCCGATCCGGACAAGGGTATGCCGGTTCCCGTCCGCATCGCGGTAGACGATTGAACGCTCAACCTGGTCCTCCGTATCCGGCAGATAGCTTGGGCTGGCAAAAACGCCTTCCTCCAGCTCCTCGGTCATCGAAAACGGCAGAATCCGGCCACGCATATACGGAACGAGGCTGCGGCAGAACGGGTCGTCCCAATTGAGGACGGCCGTGTCGCCTTCGCCTTGATTCGCGAACAGCTTGGCTTTGGAGCCGACGTAATCCTCCATGCCGCCGTGATAATCCAGATGCGTTTCGGCAATATTCAGCAGCGCGCCGATCCGCGGCCGGAATTCCTGCGTCCCTTTCAGCTGGAAGCTGCTCAGCTCGGCCACCATCCAGTTGCCGGCGTCGGCTTCCTGGGCGGCTTCGCACAGCGGGGTGCCGATGTTGCCGGCCACAATCGGCCGGAGTCCGGCCGCCCGCAGCATTTCGCCCACCCAGGTCGTCGTCGTTGTTTTGCCGTTCGAGCCGGTGATGCCGATGATGGGGGCCGCGCAGATGCGGGAGGCGATTTCCACTTCGGTCACCACTTCAATCCCCAGCTCCAGCGCCCGGGCTACCGGCGGCGCACTGTACGGAATGCCGGGATTCTTTACGACCAGCGCCACACCGGCATGGATCAGCCCTTCGGGGTGTCCGCCGCATAGAACAGAAATTCCCAAAGACTCCAGCTCGGAGGCTTCGGGACACTGTTCTCTATCTTTTTTGTCATTGACTGTAACGATTGCTCCGCGTTCATGCAGCACCTTCGCCGCCTGCACGCCGCTCTTGGCCAGTCCAAGAACGACAACTTCCTTGCCGCTGTATTCATCCGGATGTTTCATGGTTTACAACCCCTTGCTGATATAAAGTCCCAGACCGGCGAGCACCAGGCCTACGGCCCAAAATGTCGTGACAACCCGCCACTCCGACCATCCGCTAAGCTCAAAGTGATGGTGAATCGGGCTCATTTTGAAAATCCGTTTGCCGCGCGTCTTGAACGATGTCACCTGAATGACAACCGACAGCATTTCGACAACAAACACGCCGCCGATTACGAGGAACAGCAGCTCGCTTTTGGTGACGATGGCAATCGCGCCAATTGCGCCGCCGATTCCAAGCGAACCGGTGTCGCCCATAAACACCTTGGCAGGGTGCGCGTTAAACACCAGGAAGCCGAGCACCGCGCCGATCATGGCCGCCGCGCATACGCCCGCTGCAATCGAGGTCGCCTGCATCGCGACAACCGCGTAGGCTGCCAGTGCGATGGCGGACGTGCCTGACAGCAGGCCGTCCACGCCGTCCGTAAAGTTAACAGCGTTCGTGATCGCCATCATCATCACCACGATAAACGGGTAGTAAAACCAGCCGGTCCAGTCGAAGCTGATGTCTGTGCCCGGTACGGCAATGGCCGTACTGTGGCCTGCGGAGATCAGCAGCGCGCACATCGCGGCGCCTACAACAAGCTGGCCCAGCAGCTTTTGTCTCGGCGTCAGTCCCAGCGACCGTTTAAAGACGATTTTGATGTAGTCGTCCAGGAAACCGATCAGCCCGTAACCGAGCGCGGCGACAAGCAGTACGTAAAAGTCGGTGTTGACGACGGAAAATTTCAGAAAGGCCAGCGTAAACGCAACTATGATAATGATGCCGCCCATCGTCGGCGTGCCCGCTTTTTTCAAATGGCTCTGCGGCCCGTCGTCTCTGACCTGCTGTCCGAATTTCATTCGCCGCAGCAGCGGAATAAAGAGCGGAGCGGCAATGACCGCAAGGATAAAGGATACGGCGATAGTCAGTAGTAGCAGTTGATAATCCATGGGTTCACCCCCTCCAAAAGTATGATCAGCTCCGCTGTGCGGAGGCCAGCAGCGCGGCCGCCGCTTCTTCCAGTTTCATCCCGCGGGACGCCTTGAACAGCACGATGTCGCGTTGTCCCGCTAGCTTCGCCAGCTCGCCGATCAGCTCAGCTTTGTCCTCAAACGCGTGCACCCGGTCCGTTCCAAACACGGCAGCGGCGGCTTCGGCTGTATGCCGGGACAGCGGTCCGTATGTGAACAGGCGGTCCACACGGTCCGGGTCGAGGTATTCGCCGATTTCAGCGTGGAATCTGGCTTCGTCCGGTCCCAGTTCCAGCATGTCCCCCAACACGGCGATCCGGCGGCCGCTGCATTTCATGCCCTGCAGCACATCAATCGCGGCTTTCATCGAAAGCGGACTCGCATTATAGGCGTCGTTCAGCACGGTCAGCCCGGACGGTGCGGTGATGACTTCAATCCGCATGCCCGTCAGCTTGAGCTTCTCCAAGCCGGCGGCCATTTCTTCTGGCGTGACGCCGAAATGCCCGGCCACCGCCATGGCCGCAAGCGCGTTGACGACATTGTGCAGACCCGGCAGCGGAAGCGTAAAGGCGCGTTCGCCATACTTGAAGGTGGTGAAGGTCACGCTTTGCCCGTGGTTCATAATGCCTGTAGGGTAGTTGTCGTTGTCTTGGGACAGGCCAAAACGGTAAGGAACAGCATCCCCCGCAGCAGCGAACTCCGGTTCCTGAAGAGCGGCCGCCAGCAGCGGCTCGTCGCCATGGTAGACGAACAGGCCGCCCGGACGGAGTCCAAGGACAATCTCCAGCTTCGCACGGGCGATCTCTTCCCGTGAACCAAGCTGCAGCAGATGCGCTTCGCCCACGTTTGTGATCACCGCCGCATCCGGGCGGGCGATGTTGGTCAGCACCGCGATTTCGCCCCGGCCGCTCATGCCCATCTCCAGCACCGCGATTTCCGTATCCTCCGGCATCGACAGCACCGTCAGGGGCAGTCCGATATGATTGTTGAAATTGCCGGACGTCTTATGTACGCGGAAACGGGTCTCCAGCAGTGCAGTGACCATGTCCTTGGTTGTGGTTTTTCCGTTGCTGCCCGTAATGCCAACGACGCGGCAGCCGGTTTCCGCGAGATATGCGGAAGCCAGCGCCTGCAGCGCGGCCAGCGTATCCTCGACGAGGATAACCGCTCCGTCCGGCGCTTGACCGCGGCCTCGCTGCCAGAGCGTTGCTGCTGCGCCCGCTTCCAGCGCGGCGGCGGCATAGCCGTGCCCGTCATACTTGTCGCCAACCAACGGCACAAACAAGCTGCCCGGGACAAGCTTGCGGGAGTCGGTAACGACTCCCGCAACCGTTATATTGTCATCCTCCGGACGGCTCAGTTCTCCGCCGCACATGGAGGCAAGCTGTGCGAGTGTTCTTTTTATCAATGTCTCCGGCCCCTTATCCATTCTTTGGCAACCAGCCTGTCATCAAAATCCAGCACGGCGCCCTGAATCAGCTGGTAGGTCTCATGACCTTTCCCCGCAATCAATACTACATCGCCGGAGCTTGCCATATCAATAGCCTTTCCGATCGCTTCCTTCCGGTCCACAATCAGCTCATACCGGTCCGAAGACACCCCGTCTTCACGCAGGCCGGCTTCGATATCCTGAAGGATGAGCTGCGGATCTTCCGTGCGCGGATTATCCGAGGTTACCAGCACATGGTCGCTGTAACGGGCTGCGATTTGGCCCATAATCGGCCGTTTGGTCCGGTCGCGGTCCCCACCGCAGCCAAATACGGTCAGCACCCGGCCTTCCGCAAATTCACGCACGGTGCGCAGCACGTTCTCCAGTCCGTCCGGCGTATGGGCATAATCGACGATGACCGCGTAGGGCTGGCCTTCGTCCACCGGCTCGACACGTCCGTCGACACCCGGCACCGCTTCAAGGCTGGCCTTGATCTGCTCCAAAGGGATATTTTCCAGCAGCGCGGCTGTGATGGCGGCCAGCGCGTTGTATACATTGAACTTGCCGACCATCCGCAGCTTGATATCCGCGGCGCCCGCAAAGGACTCCACATGGAACGAGGTGCCTTTGGCGGTAATCGAAATCTGCGAGGCTCTCACGTTGGCAGGTCTATCTATACCGTATGTAATTACCTCGGCCGCCGTCTGGGCTGCAAAGTAACCGGAGGCTTCATCATCCGCGTTAAGAACAGCGTATTTCCGCTCTTCCTTCCAAGGAGAAATGGCATTGCCCAAACGGGAGAAAAACAGCCCTTTTGCTGCCCGGTATTCCTCCATCGAATGGTGATAATCCAGATGGTCCTGCGTCAGGTTGGTGAATACCGCTGTCCGGTAATCCGTCCCTTTGACCCGTCCCTGCACAAGCGCATGCGAGGAAACTTCCATCACACAGCAGGCTACGCCCTGGGAAGCCATATTGTGCAGATGGCGCTGCAGCTCCAGCGCTTCCGGCGTTGTCCCGGACGTCGGATAGCTTTGTCCGCCGTAGCGCATCTGGATCGTTCCGATCAGACCGGTCTTGATGCCATGGTCGAGCATAATTTGTTCGATCAGGGAGGTGGTTGTCGTTTTGCCGTTGGTCCCCGTAACACCGATTACTTTCATCCGTCCGCTCGGCGAGCCGAAAAAGACATTGGCCAGCACGGCCATCGCAAACCGGCAGTCGTCGACGACGATCTGCGGCAGGCCGGTTTCAAGCGGCCGCTCGGTTACCAGCGCAACAGCTCCCGCCGCTTCCGCCTGCGGCGCGTAATCATGTCCATCGACCGTATGTCCCGGCAGACAGATAAACAAGTCGCCGGGCTTCACTTTGCGGGAGTCGATCTGCAGGTCGGCTACTTCCACGGAGCCGTCTCCGATCAGACGGGCGGCTGCCAGACAGGAAGATAATTCGTTAAGCTTCATCACTATCCCTCACTCTGCGTTTTCATTTCCTCATGCTACCATTATGAACCGGGCGAGCCCATATAAATCCGGATCGTGGAACCCCGCTCTACCCTTGCGCCGGGTTTGGGCGCCTGGCTGATCACGGTATTGCCGGTGCCCGAACGGGCCAGGTTGAAATTCATGTTAAGTTCCTCATAAAGGTCCTGTACCGTCGCACCCACCAGGTTCGGCACGGTAACAAGAGGCGTTTCCCCATATTTGTATTCCTTCGGAATCTGGTCGGTCCGCGGCGGCACTTTCAGCACGTGCAGCGCGTCTTCCAGAATGTTTTGCACAATCGGTGCGGCTACCACGCCGCCAAACTGGATGCCCTTCGGATTGTCCACAGCGGTGTACACGACCACTTGCGGATCGTCCGCCGGCGCAAAGCCGATAAATGAAACTATATGCTCGGTCGGCGAGTAGCGTCCGTTAATGACCTTTTGGGCCGTACCGGTCTTGCCGCCGACCCGGTAGCCGTCGATAAACGCCGGCCGGCCCGTGCCTTTGGCGACCACGCTCTCCAGCGCGCTGCGCACCTTGGCCGAAGTTTCGGCGGAAATGACCTGCCGGACCGGTTTGTTGTCCGTCTCGGACACGGTTTCGCCGGTTTCGGGGTTGATCCAGGCTTTGGTCACATGCGGCCGGTACAGCTTGCCCCCGTTTATCGCAGCAGACACCGCGGCAATCTGCTGGATGGGGGTAACCGATACCCCCTGCCCGAAGGAAGTGGTCGCCAGCTCGACCGGACCTACCCGCGACGGCTTAAACAGGATGCCGTTTTCTTCGCCGCCGAGATCAATGCCGGTTTTGCTGCCAAAACCGAAGTTCCGGATATACTGGAACAGCGAATCTTTGCCCAGCCGCTGGCCCAGCGCCACAAACCCCGGGTTGCAGGAGTTCTCCACCACCTGCAGGAAGGTTTGGCTGCCGTGGCCGCCTTTTTTCCAGCAGCGCAGCCTCGCTCCGCCCACTTCGACATACCCCGGGTCAAAAAACCGCTCCCGGTTCAGGTCCACCTTGCCTTCCTCCAGCGCCGCGGCCAGCGTAATAATCTTAAACGTGGACCCCGGCTCGTAGGTCATCCAGATCGGCAGGTTCCGGTTATATACTTCCGAATTGTAGGCTTTGTAATTACCGGGTTCGTATCCGGGCCGGCTGGCCATCGCCAGAATTTCGCCGTTTTTCGGGTTCATGGCGATGGACCAGGCGCCCTTCGCCTGATATTTGACCATCGCCTGATCCAGCTCGCGTTCCATAATCGACTGGATCTGCTTATCGATGGTCAACATCATAGTCAGTCCGTCTTCCGGTTCGGCGTACTTCTCCGACGAGCCGGGCATCAACCGTCCCCCCGCGTCCGAGAGATACGAGATATTGCCGTTTAGTCCGCTTAGCAGCTTGTCATACTTCAGCTCCACGCCTGTAATCCCTTGATTGTCGATGCCGGTGAAGCCAAGAATATGGGCGGCCAGGCCGCCATAAGGATAATAACGTTTGTTGTCCTCAGCCACAACGATGCCCGGAAGCTGCAAATTACGGATTTTCGCGGCAAGCTCCATCGTAATTTTGCGGCCGCCGGGCTGAAGCTTCACTGTGGATTCCCGTTTGGACAGCAGGGCCGTCAGCTTCTCGCGGCTCATTCCAAGCAGCGGCGCAAGCGCTTCGGCCGTCTTTTCCTTCTCCTTCACCTGCACCGGTATGGCCAGCACTGTCGGCGAACTGATGTTATAAGCCAGGGAGATCCCCTCCCTGTCCACAATTTCGCCGCGTTTGGCCGTAAAAGGAATGTTGCGCCTCCATGAATCTTCGGCCCTGGCGGACAGCTCCTTATTTTTCGAGAGCTGCACGTAGCCGAGCCGGACCGCAAGCGACGCGAACAGCACGGCCAAACCAACCAGACTCCAGAGCATCCGGCGTCTGGTCACCACTCTAGATCCTTTCACTTCCGTCCCCCGCTTTCGCCCCGAGAGGCCATGAATTGTTTGATTCATGACTATTCGGGACAACCCGGGGTTAGAACCGTTTGTCCGGCGCGGAGGTCCCGCCAGGGCCTGTTAGCCCGGCGGGACCTCCGCTTCCTCTTCGCCTTCCTCCGGATCCGGAGTCACGGGAATCTGCTCGCCGTAGGAATTAACCGGCTTCAGCTTCAGGGTGACCGTTCTCTGTCCGTCCTTGGTGTCTTCGGTTTGACTCTCGACATACCCTTCGCCTTCAATCCGGATCCCGATTTTCATCAGCGACAAAATTTCCAGCGCATCCCGCAGCGATTCGCCCTTCAGATCGGGCAGCTTCATCTTGTCGCTTTGTTCGCTCAGCAGGAAGATCCGCTGCCCGGGGGCAAGCTTTGTTCCCGCCGCAGGATATTGGCTGACCACGTCCGCCCCTGTACCGACGGCTTCAAAATCGTAGCCGTCTTTCAGCAGCTGCTCGCGCGCCGCTTCCACGCTTTTGCCGGTAAGGTCCGGCGCGGAGCGGAGGGCTGCCGTGGCGGCCGTACCCGCTGCGGGGTCCGAAGCCTTGTCTTTGCCTTTGGTTTCCGTCACCTTGGGGACGCCCATATACGGCAGCGCCTGGCTGACGATCTTCTGGAAGACCGGCGCAGCCGCCTTGCCGCCGCCGTCCGAGTCCTTCGGCTCGTCGATAATAACGATCATGGCAATCTTCGGATCATTGACCGGCGCATAACCGATAAACGAGGCAAGCACCTTGGAACGGTCGTAGTCGCGAAGCGACTGGCTGTATTTAATTGCCGTCCCCGTCTTGCCCGCAACCCGGTAGCCTTCAATATAGGCATGACGTCCCGTGCCCTTCTCCTGGTCGGATACGACTGCTTCCAGGTAGCTGCCCGTTTCTCTTGCTGCGGACTCGGAAATTACCTCGCGCACCACTTCTGGCTGAATCAGCGTTTTATCACCCGTGTTTGGATTGGTAATTTCTTTAACCAAATGGGGTTTCATCAGCTTCCCGCCGTTGGCGATCGCCGCTACCGCCGCAAGCTGCTCGATCGGTGTAACCTGCACCTTGCCGTGCCCGTACGCCAGGGTCGCGTACTCCACATCATACTGCGGCGTTATCCGCCCGCTGACTTCGCCTGGAAGATCGATACCCGTCTTTTCCTTGAAGCCAAAGTTCGTGATATAGTCGACCAGCTTTTCTTTGCCCAGCATTTCAAAACCAAGCTTGACGAACGCAACGTTACTCGAACGTTTTACGCCTTCAAGGTAAGAGATTTCGCCCCAGCCGCTGTGGTTAATGTCGCGCAGTACCCGGGATGAGCCTTTGATCCGGATTGACCCTGATTTAAAAAACGCATTCGGGTTAAATAGCTTCTCCTGTACCGTTCCCGCCAGCGTAACGATTTTGAAAGTGGAACCGGGCTCGTAAATAGATTTGATGGCGTGATTATAGAAGTTCCCGTAGTCCGTGGTTTTCCAAAATTCGTTGGGGTTAAACGTCGGCAGGTTGGCCATACCCAAAATGTCCATCGTTTTCGGATCGGCGGCGATGACCGTCATGCTTTTCGGCTGGTATTTGGCAAAAGCCTCTTTCATCGCATTCTCGATATAATACTGGATTGTACTATCGATTGTCAGCCTGAATTTACTTCCATTGACAACCGGCTTAAAGGTCTCTTCGGCATCAGGAAGCTTGGTGCCTTTCCCGTCACTTTTGTAATTCAGGGACCCGTCCGAGCCCTTCAGCTGCTTGTCGTAATAGGCCTCCAGCCCCGCCACCGCCTTGCCGTCCCGGTCAGTATAACCAAGGATATGAGCGGCAAGCTCGTCTTTCGGATAATACCTTTTCTGCTCGCGGACGAGATCGACGCCAGGCTCCTGGACGCCATGTTTGTCTTTCAGTTCTTCCCGGAAATCCCGGACCTTCTGGGCCAGCTCCTCGTCGATTTTCCAGCCCTCGTTGCGGACCTCACGGTTCTTCGCATACTTGCCGGTCTCCTTGTCCTTGTACTCTACAATCTTCCGCAGCGATTCCTTGTCTTTGCCAAGGATGGTATGCAGGCCGTCGATTACCTCGTCGGTAAGCCCGTGCTCATGAATGACATCCGGCATGACGACCACCGTGGAAGTGGGGACATCGCTGGCCAGTACAATGCCGTTGCGGTCAACAATTTCACCCCGTTCCGCCTTGATGATCGAGGTGTGGGACCACAGCTCCGCAGCCTGTTTCTGCCAATATTCCCCCTGCACAATCTGAATAAAAAACATTCGTCCGACCAGAACAAGAAAAAAGAGGGAGATAAATCCCCCTATGAGCAGTGTGCGAAGTTTTATTCTTTTCATCATAGGCAATTCTCACAACCCTTTATAAATAAAATTCCGATGATACGCCGGTTCAGTTGCCAGCGGATTTTGTTTCCGTCCGGGGAACGTGAATCGTCTTGCCTTCGTCGGGCACCTGCCAGCCCCAGCTTTGGGCAATTTCAACAACCTTTTGTTCCAGCGTCTGCTTCTGCATCTGCAAAGTCGAAATTTCCTTTTTGTACTTCGCCGTGTTCTTGTCCAGTGCCTGTGCTTGCGCGTTCAGATCGTAAATGTGGGCATAGCGCCCGATCAGCACGGCCGAGACCGCAATAAATACGGCAAGCGTCACCAAATACAGCAGCTTCTCCTGCATGGGCAGCGCCAGACGGCGGGTAACGACCTTGGTCTTCTCGCGGTATCGCGGGTTTGTTTTTTCGTTTTGTTGCTGCTGTACAGCCAGATTTCCGCGGGTATACGCCATGTGCGACTCTCCTTTTGTCCTCATTTACGTGGGTTGTCCAATTTCTCCGCTACGCGCAGCTTCGCCGAACGCGCCCGGGGATTCGCTTCAAGCTCTTCTTCCGACGGGACGATAGGCTTACGGTTGACAAGCTTGATGATGCCTTCACCGCCGCAGACACAAACCGGAAAATCAGGCGGACAAGTACAGCGTCCAACATATCCGTTCAGTATCTGCTTGCAGATCCGGTCTTCCAGGGAATGAAACGTAATGACGGATACTCTGCCGCCGGGCGCCAGGCAGCGGACCGCGCTGTGCATGGCTTCCTCCAGTGCGCCAAGCTCATCGTTAACCGCGATGCGCAGTCCCTGAAAACTCCGTTTGGCCGGATGGCCGCCAGTGCGGCGCGCGGCCGCCGGGATGCCCTCTTTTACCAGTTCAGCCAGTTCGCCCGTCGTTTCAATGGGCTGCTTGCTGCGCCGTTCCGCGATGACCCGGGCAATTCTGCGGGAAAATTTCTCTTCCCCGTACTGGAACAGCACTCTGGCAATCTCCTGCTCCGGCCATTCGTTGATGATCTCATGCGCGGTAAGCGCTGCATCCTGATCCATCCGCATATCGAGCGGCGCGTCGTGATTGTAGCTGAAGCCGCGCTCGCCTTCATCGAATTGGGGGGAGGATACGCCGAGATCGAACAAAATCCCGTCGACTTGCGGAACCCCGTCTGTCTGCGGTACGCCTTCCATTCCGGCCAGCACCTGTTCTAAATCTCTAAAGTTGGTTTTGACCAGGGTCACCCGGTCGCCGTAAGGCGCAAGTTTCGCCTTGGCGTTGTTCAGCGCCCAATCGTCCTGATCCAGGGCGATCAGCCTGCCGCCGGAACCCAGCTGGGAGGCGATCAGGGAGCTGTGCCCCGCCCCACCAAGCGTACAGTCAACGTAGATGCCGTCCGGCCTGATGCGCAGCCCTTCTGTCGCTTCTTTTTTTAGCACCGTGATGTGATGAAACAAAGCCGCAGCCCTCCAGACCGGTCACATTAATGATGTCGTGTTTATAAATCGAAGTTGAAGTCAACCAGCTTCTCGGCGATTTCGTTAAACGAATCCTCCGATTGTCCGAAATACTGCTCCCATAGGTCCTTGTTCCAGATCTCCACCCGGTTCGATACCCCAAGAATGACACAGTCTTTCTCCAGCTTGGCATACTGGCGCAAATTGGCCGGCAAATTTACCCTTCCCTGTTTGTCCCAAACGCATTCCGCTGCCCCCGAGAAAAAAAACCGGGAGAACGCGCGGGCGTCCGACTTCATGAGCGGCAGACTTTTCAGCTTCTGTTCCATGACTTTCCATTCGTCCATGGGGTAAACGAACACGCAGGAATCAAGGCCACGGGTTGCCACAAAGGAAGCGCCAAGCAGCTCGCGAAATTTGGCCGGGATAATGATGCGGCCTTTATCGTCAATCGCATGCTGGAATTCTCCCATGAACATCGGCAGCCCACTCCTAACCCCTTAATCCCCACTTTACCCCACTTTCCACCACCTAAGCATAATAGATTCGCTATTAAAAATCAAAAACCTTTTTTACCGTTCAGGAATTTTTTTCCTGTTCAAAAAAAGAAGCTGCTTCACAAGGTATAGGATCAGGCTTAGGCTCTTTACGGGCCAAAGGATCCGCCTTGAAAACAGCTTCTTTTAACCCTCACAGAAATTAGCTTTCTGCGAGGGCGATATGTGTAATCCGCTTAAGCCAAATTCCAGCTGTCGAGGTAAGCAATTTGCTCGGGAGTCAGCGTGTCAATGCCAAGCCCCATGCTCTCCAGCTTGTAGCGGGCGACCTGCTCATCCAGCTCGTACGGCACGTTTTCGACTTTGACGCCGATTTCCTGGTAACGGTCGTTAACATATTTTAGCGACAACGCCTGCAGCGCAAACGTCATGTCCATAATTTCCGCCGGATGGCCGTCCGCGGCGCCGAGATTGACCAGCCGGCCTTCCGCCAGCAGATACAGCTTGCGTCCGTCGCGCATCTCATATTCTTCGATGTTTTTACGCACCGTCCGCTTGCTCACCGCCCGCTCGGACAATTCCGGCTTGTTCACTTCTACGTCAAAATGTCCCGCATTGCACATAATCGCGCCGTCCTTCATCACATCGTAATGCGGTCCGCGGATCACATACCGGTTGCCGGTTACGGTCACGAAGAAGTCGCCCAGCTTGGCTGCTTCCAGCATCGGCATCACATGGAAGCCGTCCATATGCGCTTCAACCGCTTTGATCGCATCCACTTCGGTTACGATGACGTTGGCGCCCAGGCCTTTCGCCCGCATGGCAACCCCTTTGCCGCACCAACCGTAGCCGACGACAACCACGGTTTTGCCGGCAACCATCAGGTTGGTTGTGCGGATAATGCCGTCCCAGGCGGACTGGCCTGTGCCGTAGCGGTTGTCGAACAAATGCTTGCAGTACGCATCGTTTACCGCCACCATCGGGAACTTCAGCACTCCCTGCTTCTCCAGCGCTTTAAGGCGGATAATGCCGGTTGTTGTCTCTTCGGCTCCCCCGCGCAGATTCTCCATCAGGTCGGGACGCTCCGAATGCAGCAAGGTCGCAAAATCGCCGCCGTCGTCAATAATAAGATCCGGCTTGGATTCGAGCGCCTTAATGTTGAGAGCTTTAAATTCCTCGGGACTCGGGTTGTATTTGGCAAACACAGTAATACCGTCTTCGACAAGCGCCGCACAGACATCGTCTTGGGTCGACAGCGGGTTGGAGCCGGTAATCGTTACTTCCGCTCCGCCGGCCTGCACGACTTTGGCGAGGTAAGCGGTTTTGGCTTCCAGATGGAGCGTAATCGATACCTTCAGCCCTTTGAACGGCTGCTCCGCTTCAAACTGCTTGCGAATCCGGTTCAGCACCGGCATATGGCTCGAAGCCCAGTCGATCTTCAGGCGGCCTTCCGCTGCAAGCGAGATATCGGCGATAATGCTGTTTTCTTTCGATAATGAACTCATTGATCTGCCTCCTTTAGGTTCATTGAATTACATATGCAGAATCCGATGGGTACCGCTGAAGTCCGGTTCCAGCTCCAGCAGCTGGTCAATCCACTCGAACCCGTAACGGTTTAAATAAAATAGCACGTTGTACACCCGCTCCTGCGGCTTGCCGAGCGGATACAGCCCATGCTCAATCCGTTCCCACTGCCGCAGCGCGGCTTCGTGCTGTTTGGCCGCCGCTTCGGCGGTTTTGCCGGCCAGGAAATTAATCTGGTCAACAATTTTATCGCGGTTACTGCCCCCCAGCTTAACCAGCCCCGGCTGAACCGTGCCGATTTTGCCGATCAGCGGCTCATACAGCGCCAAAAATGCCGCTTTTACCTCTTCAAACTGGCGGTCCAGCTGCAGTTCATCCTGCGCTTTCAGCCAATCGGCCCGTTTCTCCGCCATCCGCTCACGTACATCCGCAAACGTTAGCCCATATTTATCCATGTGCTTCTGCAGTGTACCTTCCACCATTGTATAGGACATCCGCGGAGCGATCAAAGGCATCTGCAGCCCCGCCACTCCAAAAGCGCGGGATGTGATCGCCCAATACGCGATTTCCCCGGGTCCAAGCACTGTTGCCAGAACAGGCAGGACGTAATCCTGCATAAGCGGACGGCTCAGCACATTGTTGCTGAACCGCTCGGGATGAGCGTCCAGCTCCGCCAGCAGCTCAGCTTCGGTGAAGCTGACGATTCCCTTCCGGTCCAAAAAACGGCCATCCTGCTTATGCAGCAGCAGCCTGCTTCCATCATGCACATAAAACAGATTCGCTCCGCCATCCGCTACCTCGGCCTGAAGGGTATAACCCGCTTCCCGGATTCCGGCGGCCGCTTCATGATACGCCTGCTCATATTCATCGTTTCTCTGAATGAACTGGCGGAAAAACGGCTGCTCCAGCCCGCGCAAAGCGGGATCGGCCGAGTCCAGCAAAATCAGCCCGTAGCGGCCGAACAGCGCCCCGATCAGCTTTGCAAAGCTGTCCGTCATCGTTTCCGCACTTTCGATCGATGCCCTTACCGTCTGCATCAGCTCTTCTTTGAAGTCGCTTGGCTGCAGCAGCTCATCCAGCTGGCCAATCGCTTCTTCCCAATGCTCCGCCCCGACGGGAACCTGGCTGACCGGCGCCCGGCCGGCGCCGGCCGCTTCAATCTTGATTTTCGCGATTTCATTGGAGCGGCCAAGGACATACGTATGATTCACTTCGTCCCAATCATGGTCCTCGCCGGCAATCCAGAAGACGGGGACGACTGCCCGCCCCAGCTCGGCCGCCGCTTCGCGGGCCGCCATAATGAGGGTGGCCGCCTTGTAAATCACCAAAAGCGGGCCGGTAAACAGCCCGCTTTGCTGGCCTCCCGCCACCGCCAGCGTTCCCGGCTGCTCCAGCCGTTCGATCGCCGCCATCACTTCAGGGCGGGCGTTATGTTTGCTATTGTAAGCGCGCAGTACCAAGGCCAGCTCCTGCCGCGACGCTCTTTGATCTTCTGTTTGGTCCAGCCATTCCGCCCGGTTGCGGCGGCTGCCGGAATCGCGGAAGTCTCCGCCGAACCATTGCTGTGCCGCCGGCTCTCCCTTCACCAAATCACGGGTAAGCGCGGGTCCGTCCCGCAGCGGTTCCGTCACTGCTTGCATCGCCAGATAGCCTCCTGTCTTTTCGCCTTAGCTTATGTAATGCCGAATGATGATACCCGAAACAAATACTCTATGATTGTAGCGGAAGACAGCCATGCCGTCAAAACGGTCTGTTTCTCCAGGAGGGTAAACAAAACCGCCGGCACTTTCTCCGGCGGTTCCATCCAAATGGTTATGCGTATTTTTTGGCGACCCAATGTCCTTTGGACACTTCCACCAATTCTGTTTCCGATTCGTCGGTTTTGTCGTCCACCGAATAAATCGGGCTGCCCAGCTCGTCATGCAAAATGATCCGTTTCTTGTTCACTTCGATTTCCGGGTCCGGAATCGGAATCGCCGATAAAAGCGATTTGGTGTAAGGGTGGATCGGGTTGGCGTACAGCTCTTCACTTTCAGCCAGCTCCACCATTTTACCCAGATACATTACCGCTACCCGGTCACTGATATGCTTAACCATGGACAGATCATGCGCGATAAACAGGTAGGTGAGACCAAGACGGTCCTGCAGCTCTTTCAGCAGGTTGACGACCTGCGCCTGGATCGATACGTCGAGCGCGGAAATCGGCTCGTCGCAGACGATAAATTTCGGATTCACCGCCAGCGCTCTTGCAATCCCGATCCGCTGGCGCTGACCGCCGGAAAATTCGTGCGGATAACGGGTGGCGTGGTCATGGTTCAGACCAACCATATCCAGCAGCTCTTCAATCCGTTTTTTGCGTTCAGCGCGGCTGCCGGCCATTCCGTGAATATCCAGCGCTTCCCCAATGATGTCCGATACAGTGAACCGGGGGTTCAGCGAAGCGTACGGATCCTGGAAAATCATCTGCATATCGCGGCGGATCGCCTTCATTTTGCGCGGAGCCAGCTGGTAAATATCCGTGCCGTTGAACTTGACGCTTCCCGCCGTCGGCTCATACAGCCGCAGAACGGTACGTCCAGCTGTAGTCTTGCCGCAGCCTGACTCGCCTACCATGCCAAGTGTTTCCCCTTCGCGGATCGAGAAGTTCACATTGTCGACGGCCTTGAGCACCTTGCCCTTGCCGACATTAAAATATTTTTTGAGGCCTTGGACCTCGATCAGTTGCTTTGTCAAGATTGGTGCACCTCCTTGGCCATCGGATGAAGATTCCAGCAGCGCGCCATATGCGAATCGCTGAATTCCGTAGCGCCCGGATCAATGCGTTCGCAGACCGCCATTGCTTCACTGCAGCGTGCGGTGAACGGACAGCCGATCGGCGGCTTGATCAAATCCGGCGGGGTTCCCACGATCGGAATCAGCGGTTCGCCTTTCTTCTGGTCAAGCCGCGGCATGGAGCGCAGCAGGCCTTTGGTGTAAGGATGCTGCGGGTTCTTGAAGATTTCCCAGCGTGTTCCCGTCTCCACCACTTCTCCCGCATACATGACGATGACGCGGTCGCACATCCCGGCCACAACGCCAAGGTCGTGCGTGATGAGGATAATGGAGGTGCCCAGCTTTTGCTGCATATCCTTCATAACGTCCATAATTTGCGCCTGGATCGTTACGTCGAGCGCAGTGGTCGGCTCGTCGGCGATCAACAGCGAAGGCCGGCAGGCAAGCGCGATCGCAATCATTACACGCTGGCGCATACCGCCCGAGAACTCGTGGGGATATTGGTAAAAGCGGGATTCGGCGTTCTTGATGCCGACAAGCTTCAGCATTTCGATGCCCTGCTGCTTGGCTTGGTCCGCTGACATTTTCTGATGTTTGATGAGCACTTCCGTAATTTGTTTGCCTACTCTAATCGTAGGATTAAGAGAAGTCATCGGATCCTGAAATATCATGCCGATATCTTTGCCGCGAATCGCTTCCATTTGTTTCATGCTTTTCTTCAGCAGGTCCTGCCCCTGAAAAATAATTTCACCACTTTTCACTTTCGATGGAGGCGACGGAATCAGCCGCATGATCGACTGGGCTGTCACGCTTTTGCCGCTGCCGGATTCACCGACGATTGCCACTGTCTCTCCCTTGCCGATTTCAAAGTTCATCCCGCGGACGGCCTGCACTTCTCCGCCCTTTACAAAAAACGAAACATGCAAATCTTTAACCTGCAAAATGGGTTCCATTTACGTTCACCTCCTATTTCTTCAATTTGGGATCAAGTGCGTCGCGAAGACCGTCGCCGAAAATGTTAAACGAAAGCATCGTCAAGCTGATAACCAGCGCCGGGAAAATCAGACGCCAAGGATACAGCATCCAGCCTGTGAGCGAGTCGTTGATCATAGAACCAAGCGATGCAACCGGAGCCTGGATACCCAGACCGAGGAAGCTCAGGAAGGCCTCGGCGAAAATGGCGCTTGGAACGGACAGGGTTACCGTAACGATAATCGGGCCCATGGCGTTCGGCAGCAGGTGACGGAACAGCAGACGTTTCCAGTCGGCGCCCATGGAGCGGGAAGCCAACACGAATTCGCGGCTCTTCAGCTGCATAATTTCACCGCGGACAATCCACGACATGTTTACCCAGCCGGTAATGGTAAGGGCAAGGATGATATTGAACAAACCGGGTTCAAATACCACCAGCAGCATGATAACAACAAGCAGGTAAGGAATGGAATACAGAATCTCGGAGAATTTGTTCATAATCAAATCGACGCGGCCTCCAAAGAATCCCATGATTCCGCCGTAAATAACGCCGATACAAAGGTCGATCGCCGCTGCGACAACGCCGACGATCAGCGAGATCCGCGCGCCCATCCAGGTGCGGACAAACATATCACGTCCATAATCATCCGTTCCGAACCAATGCGCGCCGGAAGGACCTTTGTTGGTATTCATCAAGTCATTGGAGTCATACGTATAAGGAACAAGATGAGGCCCGATAATAGCCATGATGACGATCAAAACGATAAATCCAAGCGCCGTCATCGCCATTTTGTTCTGACGCAGGCGCTGCCAGGCGTCCTGCCATGCCGACAGACTTTCCCGCTGAATGACTTCAGCTTCTTTTTCGTCGACGCCGATTTTGCGGAAATCATCCGCCGTCAAATTGATTCCGGATACTTGCTTTGTGTGCTCAGATGCCAACGTTACTCCTCCTTCCCGCCGGTAAGCTTAATGCGGGGATCCACTGCTACGTACGCAAGGTCGGTAATGAAACGCGCAACCATCAAAATAGCGCCATAGAAAATCGTAATCCCCATGATAATCGGATAATCCCGTGTGTTAATCGCTTGGACGAACTGTTTGCCGATGCCGCCGATACCAAAGATCTGTTCAATAACAACCGAACCGGTAATGATGTTGGCAGTCATAGGGCCTACATACGTAATAACAGGCATAATGCCGTTGCGCAGCACGTGACGGACCAAAATCGCTGGCCAGCTGAGACCTTTGGCCTTGGCAGTTTTGATGTAATCCGAATGCAGCACTTCCAGCATACTGGAACGGGTCAGCCGCGCAATAACCGCGATAGGAGAAGCGGTCAGGGCCATAACCGGCAGGAAATAGTACATCGGTCCGTTAAATCCGCTTACAGGGAAAATCGTCCATTTGAAGGCAAACACATACTGCAGCATTGAGGCCACGACGAAGCTGGGCACTGCAATTCCCAACACCGCCAGCACCATTGCAACATTATCTATAAGCCTTCGGTGATAAAGTGCCGCCATCATCCCTAGGAAGACGCCGACGATAACAGCCACGATGATAGCGATAACCCCAAGCTTAAGCGATGCCGAGAACGTCTGCGAAATAATGCTGGATACATCCTGATTCAGCATTTTCATCGAGATCCCCAGATCCCCTTGAGCTACATCCTTCAAATACAAACCATACTGCTCCCAGACGGGCTTGTCTAAATTGTATTGCGCACGCAATCTTTCCAGAATTTGTTCCGGAACTTTTCTTTCGGCGGTAAATGGATCACCTGGAATAGCTTTGGTCAAGAAAAATGTAATGGAAACCAGCACAAAAAGAGAAACAAACATAAACAGAAATCGGTTAATTACATAACGAAACATGCCCGTCATCACCTCCTCATTAATAATAAGTCAGAAAACACGGAATGTGTAGGATTCTGTTATTTCCTGTACTTCTATAAAATAGCAAAAAAACACCTATACAAAAAAAAGGGATATATATGGAAGTCCACATATATATCCCGAAGTAATATAACACTTCAGATTATATTACTTATCCAATTGTAAGAGGTTTTTGCTTATTTTTCGATCTTGTAGGCACGAGATACATCAAGCGCTCCGCTGAAGTCGATGTTAACGCCCTTCAGGTTTTCTTTCTGGAGCGAAATGCTTGTGTAGTAGTAGATCGGCAGAAGGATCATGTCGTCCATCATCATCTTCTCGAGCTGTTTGAATTTCTCCAGACGAGCAGCGTCATCGGACAGCGTGATAACTTCAGATACAATCTTGTCGTACTCAGGGTTTACATAGCCAGTGTCGTTATTGTTGTTGTCGGATGTCCACATATCCAGGTAAGTCATCGGATCGTTGTAGTCAGCAGACCAACCGGCACGTGCTACTTGGTAGTTCAGAGCTTGCTTATCAGCCAGGAAGACTTTCCATTCGCTGTTAGCCAGCTTCACGTCGATTTTGTCGCCGAAAGTCTTTTTCCACATGTCGGCTACAGCAACCGCGATCTTTTGGTGGCCTTCGCTTGTGTTGTAGGACAGGCTGAAGCTCAGTTTATCAAGACCTTCTTCTTTCAGGCCTTCATCAAGCAGTTTCTTAGCTGCTTCTACGTCTTCAGTAAAGTAGTCGTCTTTCACTTGTGTACGGTATTCTTGACCACCGATTTGGATGCCCGGAGGTACAAAACCGAATGCAGGCGTTTGACCGCCAAGTACGATGTTGTCGATCAGAGGCTGACGCTGGATACCCATAGCCAGAGCCTTACGGATCTTCACGTTGGAGAACGGTTTGTCTTTTACGTTAAACTGGTAGTAGTAAACGCTGGAAATGCCTTTTTTGTGGAACTCGTTAGGCAGTTCTTTTTCTACAACAGGGAGCTGTTCGCTCGGAATACCGCTGATACCGCCGCCGACCATATCGATCGAACCGCTCTTGTAGTTCAACAGTTGCGTTGCATCGCTCGATACGATCGAGAAGTTGATCGTTTGAGCTTTGATGTCATCAGCTGCATAATAATTCGGGTTTTTTGTATAAGATACCGATTGGCCCGTCGTCATGGAAGTCAGGGTAAACGGTCCGTTTACGATCATAGTGTCCGGCGAAGTAGCCCAGTTTTTGTTGCCTTCAACGGAGCTGTGAACCGGATAGTACGTGTAGAAGCTCAACATGCTCAGGAAGTAAGGCGTCGGGTTTTTCAGCTTAACTTCAAGCGTTTTGTCGTCGATAGCTTTTACGCCAACTTGCGAGAAGTCAGTAACTTTACCTTCGTTGTATTCTTGAGCATTAGCGAGGTATTTGGAAATTTGGGTTACATACGGTGCAGGCTGTTCAGCCTTCGGATCCAGTACGCGCTGCCAAGCAAATACGAAATCTTTAGCAGTTACAGGATCGCCGTTGCTCCATTTAGCGTCGCGGATTTTGAAAGTATAAACCAGGCCGTCAGCGGAAACTTCCCAGCTCTCAGCCATACCAGGCTCAGGCTGCCCGGTTTCTGCATTAGGACGAGTCAGTCCTTCGTAAAGCAGTTTCAACATTGCGTTCGTCGTGCTGTCCTCAGCCAGCGCCGGATCGAATGTTGGGGGTTCAGACGTCAAAGTGAAATTCAAGGTTTGATCGGCGGCAAGCTTCTCTCCGGTAGAAGCTGTGTCTCCACCTGTGTTCTTGCTGCCTTCGCTGTCTCCGGCAGTTGCCGTCGGAGCTGTCGTCGAGCTGGCCGTGTTGCCGCTGTTGCCGTTGTTTCCGCCGCAACCGGCAAGCACTGTGCCGATTACAAGAACGAGTGCGAACAGAAGCATTAGACTTTTACTCTTCTTCATCTAGCAGTTCCCCCTAAATAGAATGTGGTATATGGTTTATGATTATACAACCAGTGGTCAAAAAAATCTAGATAAATGTTTTCTGAAAACACATTTTTTTTAAAACTTTAAATTTATGTGACAGTGACGCTTTACCGAGGCAGTGAAACATTACATTGTCTGTGATATGTACTTGATAAGACCAACGATCATAAATAGCAGATAACCCGCGCCCATAAACAAAAAACTGAATCTCCACACGGCCCGCAGCAGTCTTTTTCCGTTCACCTGCCCCTTCAGCCGGGTCTGAGCGCCTCCGATCAGGCCGGTAGCAAGCAGGACAATCAGCAGCGTCAGATAAAATCCGTAGCTTGCCGAAAACAGATTGTTAAACAGCGCGGAGACGGACAGCATCAAAAAAAGCGTCGTAACATCCATGGCAAGCATCAGCGCCTTCCGTGGTTCGCGGCCTGTGGCGACGCTGATGAAATATACGAGCAAGAACGGAAATATGGGGATCACGCTTAGGGTGATCAACGAATTGCGCAGCAAATCCAAAGCTTATTCCCTCCTCCTTACGTCTTCATGCCTTCCACCAGCCGGCAGATCATCCGGTGGGCGGGCACTTCAACTCCCGCTGATTGGGCCAGTTCCACAATCCGTCCGTTAATCCAGTTGATTTCTGTCGGGCGTCCGGCCAGTATGTCGGCCAGCATGGACGACACGTTCGCCGAGGTAGACTCGCATACCCTCAGGATGCCGTCCCAGTCCGCCGGAATTACCGGAATGCCGCTGGCTGCGTATACCGCAGCCGCTTCGTCGAACAGCTCCTTCATCAGCGACACTCTCCGCGCGTCAGCAAGCAGCTCTCCGTTTGGAATCCGCCAAATGGCCGTCAGCGGATTAATCACCGCGTTGATCAGCAATTTCCGGTAAATGATGGTATCCACTTCATTCGACAGAATGACCGAAAATCCTGCCGCTTCCAGCACTTCGGCCAAACTTCTTGCCGGATCGTTATCCGCACCCGCCGAAGCGGCGGCAGCGAACCGGTCTTTCTCCGTACTCCGCCAGCGTCCGATAGTCGTAACGCCCCGGCCGGATCGGACTACTTCGGCCGTGCCCGAGCGTTTGGCGCCTTCCGTGGTAATGGCTGCATACAGCGAAGCTTCCGGCAGCGCTTCATGCAGCCGTTCGAGATGTCCGCTGCCGTTCTGCAGACAAACGATCCGCAGCGGCCCGCCGCCGGAGGCTTCCGCAAGCAGGGGAAGCAGCGGCTCCACCGCCTGCTGCTTCACGGCAAGCAGCAGCCAATCCCCCGGGTGCCGCCGCGCCGTCTCTGCATATTTTTCCGCCTCCGCTGCTTCAATCCGGTCAGCCGGGACCTGCTGCGGCTCAGCTCCGCCGGAAAAATTGACCGTAATGCCGCCTGCACGCACGGCTTCCGCCTGCTCCTGCCCTCGGCACCAGAGGCGGACCCGCTGCCCCGACGCCGCAAGGCCGCCGGCAAACAGCAGACCCAAAGAACCCGCGCCAATGATATCGATGATCATAAATTCAGCCCGCCATTTCTGTTTTTCTACCAGTATATCCCGGGCTTGGTCAAATTCAAAGACAGAGGATAGCCTCCCCAGCCTTTCCTATCAATCTCAGGACTATGGAAAAACTGGGCACCCGTCCGCAGTAAAAGCTGTACACGCAAAAAATCCCGCTTGCGCGGGTTCGTGACCGGCGCAGTGCGGGATACCTGCTTGCTTTTTATTCAATTCGCTCCAGATTGCCGTTTGCATCCATTTTAAACCGGGTCCCGAGCTCGTCATCATCTTCATTAAGGAAGGCCAGCCGGCGGGCCCTGTCCATAATTTGAATCAGCGCCTTGTAGTCGTCGTTCACGACCCGGTAATCGGTCTGCGCCGTGTTCACTTCCTTGGACAGCCGCTCGTTTTCCATCCGCAGCTCGGCCAATTCCTCATCCTTTTCCCGCAGCTCCCGCTCCAGCATTTTCAGCTGTCTGCCGGCCTCCTGAAAGGTGCCCTTCCATTGACGCAAAAAGCGGATGACCGCGTCGATCGAAAGCGAACTTTCGCTCGCGCTATCGCTTCTTCCGTAATCGGCATCCTCCGGTCCGAGGGCGAGTCCCGCTACCTGTACGCCACGAGCGGACGATTGCTTTTTCAAGTAACTGCGTTTCTGGCGCTGCCCTTTGGCGAGCACAATCGCATCCTCGTAGCTTTTGCGGACACAGCTGTTCCACCGGAATCCGCACGCGGCGGAGGTTCTCCCGATTTTTTCCCCTACTTCCTCAAATGCGGCAAGCTGGGTGCTGCCTTCCCGAATATGGCGGAGCGTCACCTCGGCGAGAATCAAATCGTCTTCCGCGCTCCATGCATCTTGTCTAACGGCTGTCATAAAAGCCCTTACCTCCTAACGACATCTTCAAAGTCACCATCTTCATCCAGCCGGTTGCTTGCTCCGGCGCTTGAATTAGGTATAAAAGCTGCTTACTCCATTTCTATGCCTCTTAAAGAGTTCATAGAATCTATTTGATACTAAATTGTATTTCCAAATCAGAGGCCAAACATACCCGCATGCCTGCAATTTCTCTACATCAAAATAAGGCACTCAGTTCTGTCTATATATTTTGTCACTTAAACTCAGGAAATCGTTTACACTTATTTGTCTACCGGGTATAATCAGGGTAACTAAGTTTCGAGTGGTACATAAGGAGGGGATTTGCGGGTGGCTCGCATGTTTCGGGTGCTTGGCTTCTTCACGCTGACGATCGGACTGATGGCATTCGCCGGAGATTTAACCGAGATGGCCTTGCTGTTCTTTTTACAGACTGCCTTCTTCGTTGTTCTGGGGTATATGAAATTTACCGAGCGAACGTATATCCTGCTATTCTGGGGATACATGATCGTCACCTTTACCGGATTCAGCTATTGGACCATATTCGAAATGGGGCTGCCGCTGTAAAACGCAGAGCCCCGGGTAAGAACGGACGCGCTGCCCGCCATAACCGGGAAGCGCGTCTTTTTTTGTATACTGGCTGTAAGCGGAAATCCTAATCCGTCGGAAGGGACAGCCCCACCATATATAGACTGAATTATTGAAAGACAGGAAAAAGGAGATGTCAAGGAGGTGTTTGGGACTGCATGACCGGCTGCTTAAGCCTTATCTTTGGAGTTCTACGTCCTATCCAGACTGAATTCTAGAATTACAGGAGGCGGGGATGGCACGGAGGGAATTTAGAGATGGAGGAGCGAACGCGTTTGCCTTTATTTTCGGAGTTCTCCCGCTAACTTAAATACCAATCAAGAACTCCGAAAATAACAGCAACCGGAAGTCCCAAATTCGCCGCAGTGCCAGCCCCGCCCCACCTGTATGCCATTCATTCAGTCTACACTGAGCATTGTTGAACTCCGAAAATAACAAGCCAGCTCCGCTTCACATGTCCCACTTAAGCCCAGTCTATGTAACAAAGAGAGTTTTTCCCTGTCTTAGAATTTTGGGGCTAGGTGCGCGGCCCAAAAAGGGGTATGATATTTTATTGGGAGCTGACATATCATTACATAGACATATAACGGTGCCGAAGCTATCATTTCAACCCACAAAGGAGGCGATGCACATGCTCTCCGTAAGACGGACGCTGGCCAAACTGCTGCTCCCGTTATGCTGTCTGCCGCTGCTGCTGCCGCAAGCCGCGGCGATATCCGCCGGGCCGGGCACACATGCTCCCCCTCTGTCCGCACCAGGTGTACCCGACGACGAACAAACGCGCGCGCTGCTTCAAAAAAGCCTTTCCGTCGCCGAACTTGAACGCGATATCGCAAGAATTGCCGCCGACCAGGACCGGCTGGAGCTGCAGATTGCCGATTTACAAGAGGAAGCGGAACGAAAACAGGTGTCGATCGAGCAAAAACAGGAGAAAGCCGGCGAAATTTTGCGGGCTTATTATATGGGGGAACGGGACGGGCTTGTCGTGGCCATGCTGACCTCCAGGAATTGGCGGCAGCTGTTGGCGCTGTTCGAATATTACGAGCTTACCGCCGGAAGAGAACAGGAAGAATTAAAGGCTTTTGCCGCCGATTACCGCGATCTGCAGAAGACGCTGGGCGCAGCGCAGCGGGGGGCCGAGGAGCTTGCCGCGCTCCGGACCGCACTGGAAGAACAGCGGCTGCGCGTAGCCCGGCTGGATGAAGAGATTAAGACGGATACCGCGGACAGCGGGGACCCCGAGAGTCTTCAGTCCCTGCTGGAAGAATTTACGCGTTACTGGGAGACCATCGGACTGCACGAGGTAAAAACCTATTTTAAAGCCTTGTCCTCTGCCATGAATTCCCTTCCGTCTTTTGTGCAAAATACCGAAGGGCTGCTCACCCGCAAAGGCGGTTCCTATCACCTTGCGCTGCGGGAGGATGATCTAAATGCGTTCCTCCGGTCGCAGAACAAGCTGTTCCAGGATTTTGGCTTCCATTTTCAGGACGGTTCGGTCAGCGCCACCGGCAAAAGCGGCAATCTTACCCTCACCCTTCAGGGGCATTATACCATTCAGGACAAACCGGTTAACGGACTTATTTTTCATGTAGACCGCATTGTCTTTAACGGCCTGGACCTGCCCGATACAACCCGCACCGAGCTGGAAAACGAATTTGATCTTGGTTTTTATCCCGAAAAAATTGTGAAGATGCTGCGCGCGACGGAGGTCGAGAGCGCGGACGGCGTATTGCGCGTGAAGCTTTCGTTGTCCTTCTAGCTAAAAAGAAGAGGCCGGCTGTGCGACCCTTTCCTGGGTCCACAAGCCGGCCTCTTTGCCGTAACCGGCAGTGTCGAGCTTGCCGGTGAGAAATGCGGTAACCGCCGCGGCGAGGCGGCTCCAATGCAGGCCGGCCGCCTGCGGAAGCGCCGCTTCTTCGAGCAGCTGGGACGGCTGAAGCGGCGACAGGCCGGAGGCATCCAGCTGCGGCGTCCGGTACATTTCATCCAGTGCCGGCAGCCTGCCGGTCTGCTCCCGCCATTCGCGCTGTACCGCCGCGGAGGTCATATGCGTGACCCAGGCCACAGCCTCTTCCGGACTGGAGGATTGCGCGGATAAGGCGAAGCAGCGGCTCTGCAGCGCTTGCGGAGCGGAGCCTGCGGACAGCGCGGAAGCAGCAAGGCCGCTGCTGGAGTGTCCACTCCATACGGACAATGGTACAATCGCGGCAGCTACTTCTCCGGTGTGAAGCCGCTCCCATAATTCAGGCCGGTCCGAGGCCGAATAATACATGCGGCTGCGTGCGCCGCGGATCCAGTCCAGCAGCGCCGGATCCGCTTCCGCCAAGCCGCTCCCCAAGCTCTCGAGCAGCGCGCCCATTCCGTATGGACTGCGGGGATCGATGGAGAGCATGTATTTTCCCTGCTTCCCCGCGGCCGCCAAAAGCTGCTGCCATTCTTCCCGGCTGCCCGGAGGTCCGCCTATACCCAGTTCCCGCAGCCGCTCAGGCGCGTACACGATCACCATTGGATCGATATCGAGCGGCACGCCCCAACCATATCCGTTCCACTGCACCTGAGACAGCAGACGGGGGAGCGGCGTGTCGCCCGGAACACTCTGGTAGATGTCCACCGGGAGGAGATAACCTCCCGACGCCAGCTCCAACACCCGGTTTCCGTCCGTCATGACGATATCGGGGCTGTCCCCGGCAGTCAGGTCAGTCATCAGTCCCTGCCTGGGCTCCTCCGGCTCCCGGTTGCGAAGCTCCACCTTGATCCCGCTGGACTCCGCGTAACGGCTGCTGATCGACTCCAGCACAGCAAATTCCCGCTCAGGCAGGGAAACACTGATGCGGATCATCCGCTCCCTGCCTTCCGTATTGGTGGAGGGGCGGTCCGACATCCGCTGCGGTGTCCGCATCGAATATAATTCCTGATCCGTATCCAAACGGATCGAAGGCGACAATCCGGTCAGCGCCAGCAGCAGAATCGCAAACAGCGCCCAATAATTTTTGCGTTTCAGGCTGTTCCCCTCCCCCGGTCATTTTCACTTGGTTCCCCCATTTTACCAGAACCTGTACAGGTTTGTCTGCGTTTCGAAACGTGTTCCTTCTATATAATAGTAGAAAAAACTTACGTGGTTTGTAAGCTGGCGTTATACAGTCTGCCCAGCGTTTCTGGCTGAGCGAGCTGCCGGAACAAAAAAACGCCGGGCGCTTAAGTTCGCCCGGCGATTATTTGAAGTTATTTCATTTGCCATGTCCGGCATGCACAGCACTGCCGGCCAAAGCACTACAGCAGATCGGCGGCGAGCTGGGCCAGCTTGGAGCGCTCCCCTTTTTCAAGCGTGATATGTCCGCCAATCCCCTGCTGCTTAAACTGCTCGACGATATAGCTGAGCCCGTTGCTTGCGGCGTCCAGATACGGGTGGTCGATCTGTTCCGGATCGCCCATGAGGATGACCTTGCTTCCTTCCCCGGCGCGGGAGACAATCGTCTTCACCTCATGCCGCGACAGATTCTGCGCCTCGTCGATAATGATAAACTGGCCGAGGATCGACCGCCCGCGGATGTAAGTGAGCGCTTCGACCTGGATGCTGCCGAGGCCCATCAATATTTTGTCGATGTCGCCAGCTTTTTTTGTATCAAACAAAAACTCCAGGTTGTCGTAAATTGGCTGCATCCACGGCCGCAGCTTTTCGTCCTTTTCGCCCGGCAGGTAGCCGATATCCTTACCCATCGGTACGACGGGCCTTGCGATCAGCAGTTTTTTGTACCGGTGTTCATCCTCCACCTTCATCAGACCGGCCGCCAAAGCAAGCAGCGTTTTGCCCGTACCGGCCTTGCCCGTGATGGTCACAAGCGGAATTTCGTCGTTCAGCAGCAGCTCCAGCGCCATCCGCTGCTGGGCGTTGCGGGCCGTGATACCCCAGACCGGCTCGTTGCTCAAATACAGCGGCTCCAGCCGGGCGGCCTCCCCGTTTACTTTCAGCAGCGCCGACTTGCCGGTGCCGATTTCGTCTTTCAAAATGATGAACTCATGCGGATAAACCGGATAATCCAGCCCCAGCTGGCTGACCTGCAGCGAACGGTTGCTGTAATATTCGTCAATCAGCGAAGGATGAACCCTCAGCGACTGGCAGCCCGAGTACAGTTCATCGGGGTCCGCCGTCCGGCCGGACAAGTAATCCTGAGGCGTGATGCCGAGGACATCCGCTTTCACCCGGACCAGCACATCTTTGCTGACCAGCACAACCGGTCTCGGGGACGCTTTTTCATTCTCCTCGTTCAAATAATTCAGGGCAACCGCCAGGATCCGGTTATCGTTGGATTCCTCGCCGAACATTTCCTGGACTTTAACGAAGCTGCGGTGGTTTAGTTCGACCTTAAGGGTTCCTCCATGCTCCAGCTTCACTCCGCTGTGCAGGTGACCAAGCGAGCGAAGGCCATCCAGCAGCCGGGACACGGATCGCGCATTGCGGCCGATTTCATCAGCGTTGCGTTTCTTGGAGTCAATTTCCTCGAGGACGATTGCCGGTATGATCACTTCATTCTCCTTGAACGCAAAAATCGAATTGGGGTCGTGCAGCAGCACATTGGTATCAAGTACAAAGATCTTGTTCATCGAATCCCCTCCACAGCGCCTCATTTTGATGGATCATACATAATTCATACGGCCGGCGGCCACACTACAAATGCTTCGTCCCACACGGATGGAATTCATTGAAATGGAAGTGGCATGAGCCTTTCAACCATCGCAGCTGCGAATTTCACGGCTAATAAAGGAGCGATTCTCTATGAAAAAATCCATAACACTGCTGCTGGCGATGCTGCTGCTGTCCAGCTGCGGCGCTGCCAGAAACGCCTCCCCGTCTCCCAACCAGCCAGCCGGCCAGCCGGCGGGTGTGGAGACCCGGCAGGACACAGGGCGGGTGCGGCCGCTGGCAAACGATGGCGGCAATGCTGCGAATAACGGTGCCGGAGATACAAGCGACAATGCTGCGCTGCGCGATCATCTGGAGCAGCTTGCCGCAAGGGTTCCCGGCGTAAACGGCGTCAACTGCGTGGTTCTTGGGCGCACAGCTGTCGTCGGCATCGACGTTGATTCGAATCTCGACCGGGCCCGTGTCGGCACGATCAAATACACCGTAGCCGAAGCGCTGCGTGAAGACCCGAACGGCGCCCGCGCCCTGGTAACCGCGGACGCTGACCTGAACGGCCGCCTGGCGGACATGCGGCGCCACATCGATGAGGGCCATCCGGTCTCCGGCTTCGCCTCCGAGCTGGCCGACATTATCGGCCGGTTGATTCCCCAGCTTCCCGATGATATGGGAAGACAAAACGAACGCCGCTGATCCCGGCGGGCTTACCCCTCCGTCAAACTTCGCCATAAAGCGCAAAAAAGCCCAGTGAATAGTCACTAGGCTTTTTTCATGGCGTCAAACACTTGTCCATCAAGTTTCTCGGCCGCACGTACATCATACACCTTGGCGTACCGCGGAGCGGCTTCCAGCTGGGCCCCGTAAAAAAGCGCATTACGGACCGCTTCGACGCCGACATCGAAACAGCACATGTTAAAGGGCACGCCCGCAAGCGGGTCCTGGCGCACCTCGGCTCGGCCGTTGATCGCGAACACCGTCCCTTCGCCAAAAACCGTAATCGTAACCAGCGGATTCGATTTCATGTTCCGGACCAGACGGGAACGGTGGTCGACCGCAAGCCGGATTACCGCAGGGCTGACCGCGTACACCCAGGAAATGGCCGTTGACGTTGGCCCGCCGGTCTCGGCATCCACCGTGTTCAGGAGGACAAACGTTTCGGATTGGAGCATCTGGCGCAAGGATTCAGTGAGCTGTGCTACGGCTTCGGACATCAGTGCTAGCCCCCTTAATGTTGCAAAAATGCTTTCAATTTTATTGTATTATAGCATATCCGTGAACTTGCATTCAATTTTGTCCGGCTGGCAGTCAGGGTGCTGCCGTCCCCCCGGCAAGCCGGTTCTTAAGCGCCTGCTTCGCACGGTCCAGCTCGGATTCGTTCAAGTATACGTACGGGCTGCGCCAGCTGCCGGTGACCGGAACAAATTCGACATCTTCCTTGGAGATGTTCCAGTACTTTGCGATCATGTCCTTCAGCTGCGCGTTCTCAATATCGGTCAGCATGTTATTGTCAACCGCATCCAGGATGTCCCCCATTTTGGACAAGCCGTCAAAAGACTGGAGTTTGCCAATCAAGGAATGCAGCACCTCGCTTTGCCGCCGGTTCCGGTCAAAATCGTCCGAAGCGGCCGTACGCGGCTTACAGTTGGATTTGCGGTAACGGACATAATCGAGCGCTTTATCGCCGTCCAGCTCCGCCGGTCCTTTTTTGAGATTGATGTTGGTGCCGTCCGCTGTGTCTTTGTAACACATATCGGCGCTGACGTTGACCGATACGCCGCCCAGCTCGTCCACAACCTCGCGGAAGGCCTGGAAATCCAGCACGACGGTGTAATCGATCGGCACGCCGAGATAGGTGCCCAGCATTTTTTTCATCGCGTCTTCGGCCTTGCTGTTGCCCGCCTCCTTCTCCTGAGCTTTGAAGGCGCCGTAATAGGCGTTGATCTTGCGCGTCTTGTAGCCGTCAAGGTCGAAGTAGGTGTCCCGGGGAAGCGAGACGATAGTCGCCGATTTGGTGTCCGGATTCAGCGAGGCGACCATAATGACGTCCGTCAGGTAGGATTGGTGTTTCGGCCGGCTGTCTGTTCCGAGCAGCAGCACGGTCAGCGGCTTAACCTTGGCCGATTGCCCCGGAGGCACCGGTTTGTCGATTCCGGTATCGAGGATGCCTTGATCCAGCTTGTAATACAAAAATGCGCCGTATCCCAATCCTCCCAGCACCGCCAGCAGGAGCAGAATCAGGAACATGCGGAGAACCCGCCGTCCCGCCGTCAGCTTTTTCTTCTTTTTTGTACGTTTCGGATTTGCAGGTTTTCTTGCTACAGTGCCCGGCTGGGGTTTGCCTGCTGTCTGCTTGCCCGCCGGTTGTCCGTTTTTTCTGGGCGGAAGTCCGCCGTTGGATGAACTCATGTTAAACTACACCTTTTTCTTTAGCATTTAATTTTCACATATAAAAGCGCAAAAAGACCTCCGCCGGAAGTCGGCAGCGGCCCCTCTCGCTAATGTATAGACGATGTTTGCGGCAAAAAGTTGCGGCTTTCGCGCCGGAAGCAGCTCCGTTCCGGTCTGCCGGACGGCCGCATTACGAAACCTCAAACGGCTTAGCCCGGCGGCCGTGCCTGCTTAAGAGGTACGTTTGGCGGAGGCAGCGGCTTTACGCTTTTGCCTTGCTTCGGCGAAATGCCTTACTCGCACAAGCAGCATCAGGCCAACAGCCACAAGCAGACACTGAATAATCGGCAGCTTGTCATGCTGAAAAATGAGCAGCATGCCTGAGCCGAGCGCCATCATAATATACAGGGCAATCTCTTTGCCGATCGGCAGCCTCTCGTGGTTGGCCCGGAACACCTTATTATATACGTAAGTGATTAGAACAAAAATAACGATATACGCGACCACGGGATGGTCGGCAAACCAGCGCTGCAAGGCGTCCACTCCTTCCCTTTTGGCGAAAACTTCACAATCTGTTCATATTATACCATCCCGTCAGCCAAATAGGATACTGCAATATAGACAGAACATAAGAAGGAGCGGCGGAGCGAAGCTGCCATTCAATATACTTTCAGACCCATGGCTTGTCAGTTGCAAAAAAGCGGACCGCCCCATGATCGGGCAGTCCGCCGTGTTAACCGGAGCAGCCGCTCCGGTTATATTCAGGAACAAGAGCGAATAAGGAGATTAGGAATTGGCCTCTGCCATTTTGCGGTGCTTCTCGGCACGTTCCCGCTCACTCTTATTCAGGATTTTTTTGCGCAGACGAACGGACTTCGGTGTAATTTCGCAGTATTCGTCGTCATTCAGGTACTCGAGCGCCTGCTCCAGGGAGAAGAGACGCGGCGTCTTCAGCTTGACGGTCTCATCTTTTGTGGCGGAGCGCACGTTGGTCAGCGCCTTTTCTTTACAGATGTTGACGACGATGTCGTTGTCGCGCGTATGCTCGCCTACGATCATGCCTTCGTAAATTTCCGTACCCGGCTCGAGGAACAAAATCCCCCGGTCTTCCACGCCCATCATGCCGTAGAAGGTGGACACGCCGGTTTCGGTCGAAACCAGCACGCCTTGATGGCGGCCGCCGACCTGCTCGCGGATCAGCGGAGCATAGCTGTCGAACGCATGGTTCATTACGCCATAACCGCGCGTCAGCGTCAGGAAATACGTGTTGTATCCGATCAGGCCGCGTGCCGGAATCAGGAACTCCAGACGGACTTGTCCGGTACCGTTGTTGATCATATTGACCATTTCGGCTTTGCGTGTGCCCAGACTTTCCATCACCGCGCCCATGCTCTCTTCCGGAATGTCGATCATCAGGCGTTCAACCGGCTCCATTTTCACGCCGTCGATTTCCTTGACGATAACCTCCGGTTTGGATACCTGCATCTCGTAGCCTTCACGCCGCATGTTCTCGATCAGGATGCCGAGGTGAAGCTCGCCGCGTCCGGACACGATAAATGCGTCAGGGCTGTCGGTTTCCTGCACGCGCAGCGATACGTCCGTCTCCAGCTCTTTGAAGAGACGCTCGCGGAGCTTACGGGAGGTAACCCATTTGCCTTCCTTGCCCGCAAACGGGCTGTTGTTGACGAGGAATGTCATTTGCATGGTCGGCTCGTCAATTTTCAGCACAGGCAGCGCTTCAGGATTTTGCGGATCGGCGATGGTCTCTCCAATGTTGATATCCTTGATGCCCGCGATGGCGATAATATCGCCCGCACCGGCCTGTTCTATCTCGACACGTTTCAGTCCTTGGAAACCGAACAGCTTCTCAATCCGCGCCGATTTGTTTTTGCCTTCACGCGTAATGACCGTAACCGGCTGGCCTTGACGGATAATGCCGCGGTTCACACGTCCGATGGCAATCCTGCCCAGGTATTCATTGTAGTCCATCAGCGTTACGAGGAACTGCAGCGGCTCTTCGACATTTTCAGTCGGCGCCGGAATATGCTCTACAATCGTTTCATACAAAGCCAGCATGTTGTCGTCCTGTTTCTCGGCGTCAAGGCTCGACGTGCCGTTCAGCGCGGAGGCGTATACCACCGGGAATTCCAGCTGCTCGTCATTGGCTTCCAGCTCGATGAACAGGTCAAGCACTTCGTCGATAACTTCCGCCGGGCGTGCAGCCGGACGGTCGATTTTGTTCACAACTACAATCGGAGTCAACTTCTGTTCCAGCGCTTTGCGCAGCACGAATTTCGTCTGCGGCATGCAGCCTTCATAGGCGTCAACCACCAGCAATACGCCGTCTACCATCTTCATAATCCGTTCCACTTCGCCGCCGAAGTCGGCGTGTCCCGGCGTATCGACAATGTTGATCAGGAAATCTTTATAGGTAATGGCCGTATTTTTGGCCAGAATCGTAATGCCGCGTTCCCGCTCCAGGTCGTTCGAGTCCATCGCCCGTTCCTGTACTGTCTCGTGTTCCCGGAAAATACCCGACTGCTGCAGCAACTGGTCAACCAGCGTTGTTTTGCCATGGTCAACGTGGGCGATGATCGCGATGTTGCGGATCTGTTCTCTTGATTGCATGATTTGTATCCAAATCCTTTCATTTATCAAATTCAAAACATTGAAATTTTGAGTATATTCCGGCGTTGTCACAAAACAACCCCACAAAGTGGGGTTCAGCCACGAAGCGGATGTGAAGCTTGAGCGGCAAATCCTTAGTCAGCCTATCAGACAGATCAAGAAAAGCACCGGTAAAACGGTGCCCGCAGACGGACTGCCGCAAGAGCTGTTCCCCGCAGCAGTCCCAAAAGAAGCGCCGGGCGGAAAGCCGACGCTTCAACATATCAACAATTTTATAATGAAAGCTCTATGAAAAGCAAGTCTTTTCAGAAAAAGAGCTTACCAGCCCCGGTTCCATTTTCCACCGCTGCGCGCGGTTCCTTTTCCGGCGACCATCCATATCCCTGCAATGACGAGCAAAATCCCCACTACATACATAATTCCGCTGCCAGCCAAGGTGAAGAACAGCAGCACAATGGAGATCACGCCAAGGATAGCGCCCCCTGCCGTTACCCCGGGCACCCGGCGGGAAGAAAACATTCCGTATTCATACACGCCGGCCGCGATGCCAAGGAGCAGCATCGGCCACAGCAGTTTCATCAAATCCCAGCCCCAGACGTTGCAGATTCCAAACAGCAAGCCGTACACCGTCAAAATACCTGCGGGCACCAGCGCGCTCGCCGGCAGCCGGCGGCCAAAAAACAACGCATGCAGGATCAGACCCGGCACCAGCAGCACGAGCGGCCATAGCGTCCGGCCCAAAAACCCGAATACGCCAAGCTTGCCCAGCAGGATCACGATACCGGCGGCTGCAATCAAGAGGCCGAGCTTCACATCGTTTTTGGAAGACATCCGTACCACCCGTCCCTTCAACGTTTAAATGTTCGTGTCATTTCTCCGGCCCCGTTATGATTGCACCGGGCTGGAGTTCTCTTCCTATTTTAGCCGAAAAAACGACAAAACACCACTTGGAGCCATATTTTCACCGAAAAGCCGCAAATTAGCCAGCTAAAGCGGCGTTATGACCCGTAAATCGGTTGTGCGCAGCTGCTGCTTTTGCTGACTGCTCCATTGTATGGCGCCAAAACTCCACGCAAAAAACAGCGGCAGGCGGGCTCTCCCCTTGTCCTGCCGCTGTACTCTATTGCTGCCTTATGCAAAGCGGCTCGCCGGGCAGCCTTACGCTTCCGCAGCACAAAGTGTGCGGGCGTAGCTTCGGGCAGGTCCGCTCCGGCGGCTCGCTTCGGCCGCGCCGTGTCCGCTGCGCGGCTTTCGCCTCTGCGCGGCTTTCGCCTCCGCAGCGGAAACATCAGCGGCCGCAGGTTACCGCGCCGCTGTACGGCGGCGCATCCCGCCCGCCGCAAGCACCGCCACGCCAAGCACAAGCGGCAGAACCGTGTGCAGCGTCGGGAGCGCGTAAGCCAGAATCGGCCCAAGCTTCGCGTCTTCAAGCAGCATTTTACCGCCCGTAAAGGCCAAAATATACGCTCCGATATACACAAGCACCGGAAAACGGTGCAGCCAGCCAACGATAATTCCGCTGCCCCAGACCACGATCGGAATGCTGATGGCGATGCCGATAACCACCAGCATCATGTCACCGTTCGCCAGGCCCGCAATCGCCAGCACATTGTCCAGACTCATGATGAAATCAGCGGTCAAAATCAGGCGGATCGCCCGCCACACCGACGAGACTTCCTCCACCCGCATGTCCTCTTCGCGCTCAGCCAGCAGCTGGTAAGCGATAAAAAGCAGCATCAGTCCGCCGCCCGCCTGCAAATACGGAATTTTCAGCAGCAGCACGGCCGCAAAGGTCAGCAGGCAGCGCAAAATCACCGCACCCGCCGACCCCCACCATACCGCCCGCCTGCGCTGCCGTTCGGGCAAATCCTTGCTGGCCATCGCGATTACCATCGCGTTGTCTCCGCTCAGTACCAGGTTGATCATTAAGATTTCGCCAAGCAGCCAAATCGATTCCATAAGCTCCCCTCCCCGGACTCCTCGTAACTACATGTATGTCCAGGGAGAACAAGCTATGCCCGTTTCCTTAAAACCAGTCCTCTTTGATTCCCGCGGCGCCTGCCTGAACTTCGGAAGGCTGCTCGTTACCGTAAGGCGTAATGACAACCGTCTCCGTCGTTTCGACGGCTTTCGTAATCCGCTCGGCCAGCCCCGGCAGCGTCGCCTCAATTTTTTCCACAATCCGCAGATTCGGGTTGGTTGTCGGCGATTTCGGCACAAACAGCGTGCAGCAGTCTTCAAAAGGCAAAATCGACAGCTCGTACGTACCGATCGTCTGCGCCATCTCGATGATGCTTTGCTTGTCCGACATCACCAGCGGGCGCAATATTGGCAGCTGTGTTGCTCTGCCGATAACGTTCATGCTCGGAAGCGTCTGGCTGGCCACCTGGCCCAGGCTGTCGCCGGTAACAATGGCAAGCGCGCCTTCCTGCTCCGCCAGCCGGGTGGCAATCTTCAGCATGGAGCGCCGCATCAACGTAATGATCAAATTGTCCTGGCCAATGCCGGTAAAGGCAGTCTGCACGTCCGTGAACGGCACGAGATGCAGCCGGATCGATCCGCAGTACCGGGACAGCACCCGGGCCAGATCAACCACTTTTTGCCTAGCCTGCGGGCTGGTGTAGGGATAGCTGTAAAAATGCACGCACTCCAGTTCAAGGCCCCGGCGCATGGCGGACCACCCGGCAACCGGGCTGTCGATGCCGCCGGAGAGCAGCAGCATCGCTTTCCCATTAGTACCAAGCGGAAACCCGCCGACCGCCGGAAAGCTGTCGCAAAAAATATAGGTTTCCCGCTCCCGGATTTCCACTTTGAGCTCCAGCTCCGGCTGCCGCACGTCAACGGACAAGCCGGGGTTTGCCTTCAGCACCGGCCCTGACACAAGCCGGTTCATCTCCTGCGAGCCATGCGGGAACTCCTTCCACACCCGGCGGCAGTCCACCTTGAAGGTCGTGCCGGCGGACGGGGACGCGGATTCCATAAACCGCAGCGCGGTTGCAATAATGGCTTCCAGTTCGGATGGCGAAGTCCGGACAGGGCTGATTGAAACGATGCCAAACACATTTTTTAACGTCTCCAGCAGCGGAGCCGCAGGTTCCCCGCCAAGACGCACGTACAGGCGCCCGTATTCCCGGATCAGCTCCGCTTTCGGGTACGGCTCAAGCAGTGCTTTGACCTGGCGGAGAATGGTTTTTTCAAACCGGGTGCGGTTTTTGCCCTTCAGCGTAAACTCGCCGAAGCGCAAGAGCAGCATATCCGCCTGCTCTAAACGGCCGTAAGCCGCGTCATCCGGCAGCTTCGTCCGGCGGGGGACAGGGTGATCTATAGTCATGAACGGTTCAGGCCTCCTTGAATCGATTTCAATGAATGTACCGCTTCGGCAATGGCCTCTATAAGCTTATCCACGTCCGCTTCAGTATGCGTATCGCCAAAGCTGATGCGAATGCCGCCGAGCGCCTCCGGAACACTCCGGTCCATGGCCAGCAGTACGCGGCTTGGCTCGGCATGCCGGGAGGAACAAGCCGACCGGGTCGATACCAGCATGCCGAGCTGCTCCAGCTTCCGGGCAAACACTTCGCCGCTCATGCCCGGGTAAGAAAAATGCACGATATGCGGCGCGCCGTCATGCCGGCTGTTGACCGTCAGCTCGGGGACGCCTTCCAGGAACCGGATCAGCCGGTCCCGCAGCGGGGTAACCCCGCGCACAAAGGTTTCCCGACGCTCCTCCGCAAGCCGGATGGCTTTGGCGGAGGCTGCAATAGCGGGAACGTTTTCGGTGCCGGCCCGCATGCCGTTCTCGTGGCTGCCGCCGCTGAGCAGCGGGAACAGCCGGACGCCTTCCCGTTTGTACAAAATGCCGGCGCCCCGGGGGCCGCGCAGCTTATGCGGCGACAGGCTGTACAGATCGGCCTGCCAGTTCCCGAGCCGGACCGGCAGCTTCCCGAAGCCCTGCACGCCGTCGACATGGAACAGCGTAAGCCGGTTGGCCTTTTTGATCCGGACGCCGATTTCCCCGACGGGCTGGACGGCCCCGGTTTCGTTGTTGACATGCATGACACTGACCAGCACGGTGTCCTTGCGCATAGCGGCTTCCACCGCAGCGGGATCAATCTTCCCGTCTTCACCGGGACGCAGGAAGGTCACCTCCCAGCCAAGCGACTGCAGCTGCTTGCAGGTTTCGTAGACGGACGGGTGCTCGATCTCCGTCGTAATAAGATGTCTGCCCCGGTCCTTGTATTGAAGCGCGGCGCCTTTAATCGCCAGGTTGTTGCTCTCCGTCGCTCCGGAAGTAAAAAACACTTCCGGGGAGCTGGCGCCCATTGCGGCGGCGCAAACTTCCCGGGCACGCCGGATGACTTCGGCGGCTTCCGCGCCGGCCTGATGCAGCGAAGAAGGATTCGCGTATATGCGCTGCATAATCTGTTCCATCGTCCGCACCACCTCATCGTAAGGCGGCGCGGCGGCGGCGTAATCCCAATAAAGCATCCTGATATTCTCCTTCGCCTGCTTGTTTGGATAACGTAAAAGAACCGTGCACTGGAAGGGGTCTCCCGGCACGGTCCGTACGGAAGTTCGTGATAAGGACAAGAAAGGACCAAACGAATTCCCGCGCGGGCAGCTCCCGCCGGACAATTCATTTGATCCTATATATTATAACGCGTATTTGGCGCGAGCGCGCTCGATTTTGCCGATATAAGCCTGGGTTTCTTCCGGAAGCCGTTCCAGCTGCTGCATTAATTCTTCATCGCTGCTTACACCAAGCTTCAAAACACGGCCCGGTCCGGCGTTGTATGCCGCAAGCGCCATATTCTCTTCGCCGTCAAAGCGCTTAAGCTGGTAGGACAAATACCGTACGCCGCCGTCTATGCTTTGGGCCGGATCAAACGGATCCGATACGCCGAGTCCCGCCGCCGTTCCGTCCATCAGCTGCATCAGGCCTTTGGCGCCAGCCGACGACACCACATTTGGATTAAAAGAGGATTCCGTATCAATTACCGCTTTGATTAAATCGGTCGGAACGCCATATTTGGCGCTTGCCGCCGCAATCAAATCGTCATAATCGGTCGGTTTGCTTGGTCCCGAGCCTTCCGATCCGGCTGCCGGTGCGGCCGCCTCAAAGGTTCTTGCCGTCTCGGTCTCTCCAGCGGCGCCGATCGTCATCCACAGCAGCTGCGGATCGTCTAGATCCGGGAGCGGTGCCGTTCTGGCGGTTTCGTTCGCAGATGCGGTAGCAGCTGCGGCTTGTCCGGCCAGCATGGCCGAAAATTCGGCAGAACCGCCGTCATCCTTCTGCTTTGGCTTTTGCGCGTTATGTGCACGGGTCTCCGCCGTCACGCCCTTCAAATTGATCCATTTCAGTTGGCCAGCGGAATAGCTTACGGCCGGATTAACTGTCATACTGACGCATTCCCTCTTCCTGCGATCATGCTGGGATATAGATCCTCCCTTTATATTACAGTTTAAACGACAGAATGACCAGATGATTCGACAAGAAAACAGACTTCAGTCCCTGAAAATTAGGTCCTGAAGCCTGTTTGAAAGCTCGTTAACGTGGATTCCTTGTTCGCATTTCGCTTAACGTGCGAATGGAATCATCAGCAGCTGGCTGACGGCGGACAGCAGTCCAAGGCCGATCGACCAGGCGCCCAGTGTCTTCTGCCCTTGGCTGTAGGCATAAAACCCGATAACCGCAGCGGCCGGGCCCAGCAGCAGCGAGAACATGAACAGGGAAGCGATACCAAGGCCAAGGCCGATATATCCGGCCGTCTTTGAGCCGGATGCGGTTTTTGATCCGGCTGCAGAGCCTGCTCCCTGCTGATCTTGTGCTTCTTGCGACCGCTGCGGCTCAGGCCGGCTGGTTACAGGCATAGGCGCTACCTCGGCGGCATACTCCTCGCGGTGCGGCTCCCGTTCGATCCGCGGATAATCGACGCGGCGCGGGCGCAGGTATACCGTTTTGCTTTTGCGGTCGCTGCGGCCGTTTGCGGACGATTTGTTGTCACGGTCCATAGCGGTTTACGCCTCCCCCGTCTTTGGCTTAAAGGTAAGGCAGCAGGTAGCGGAGGAGGTGCTGGCTAAGTCGTGATGGTCGCCCTTCAGGGTCATGTCTTCGGCATACTCTTCCATATGCCGGCTGCGGACGTGCTTGTCGATCTCAATAATGATTTCTTCGGCGCGGCATACGTTTTGTTCTCCCCAATAATGACAGTTGCTGACACTGCAGTTTACATATGTTTTCGCCTCTGTCGGCATGGTTATCACCTCGGGAGTCATTATGCCCGCGCGCCGGTTCCCCTATGCTGCATCCAGCCTGCCAGTATGTTGAAGCCAGACGTTTAGTCCCAACATTTGCACAAAAAAAGAACCGGCTGTTTCAGCCGGCCCTTCTGGCGCTTCCCGTTACACCTGATTCTGCATCCGGCGTTCGGTTAAATAGTCGCTCTCATAATAGGTCAAATCGTCGCGAAGCTCCTCATAGACCTTCGTGATCTCCAGGATGATATCCCGCGCCGGACGGACCGGCTTCTTACGGAACCGGATTGCGTCTTGACCCGTGTACGCGTATCTTCCGTCCTCGGAATAACTTTCGTTCTTCGGGTAGAAGAAATTGTTGACGCCGTAGTGATACACGTTATAAAGCGCCTTGTGGGCGAAAGATTCGTCAAATGTCGCACGGCGGAGCGCTACCCCGAGCTTCTCATAGGACATTTCCGAGAAGACAAGCAAATGGCGCAGGTCCGACAGGAAGCCCTGGTAAAAATGCGTCATTTCCTCGTCCTGCTCCGTGGCCAACTGCGGAAGCGCATGTTGATTCAGGAACAACTCCATTTTATCAATGGCGATTTTCAGCTTTTCTCTCGTCGTTTCACACAATTTCTGCAAATTGGCTGGCATGGCGGCTGCTCCCCCTTATTCATCCTTGCATGGTGGTGGTGTTCACTGATCGTTCACTCAAGTCATACATTTGTCAAAAAATCGTTTTCATGTACTATCCTATCACAGATTTCCCGCCGGCGGTATCCCTTTTGTTGGACATTCCGCCCCTGCCCCGGACCAGCCGTAGCTTCCTCCAAGTTAACGTGCATAAAACACTGCGGCTCATCCCAACCTACGAACATTACATTCGACTGGAGGCTGGGCATTATGTTCGGAAAAAAGCTGGCGATCGGAGCGATGGCGGTGATTGCCCTCGCAGCGGGTGTGCTGATCCGGTCCTCGCGTCCCCCCGCTCCGGAGGCGGCTCCGGAAGCGGCAGTGCCGGCTCCGCCGCAGGAAACCCGGCTGAAGCAGGCGTCGCTCAGCCGCGACCTGGAGGCCACAAGCAGGCTATGCCGGCTTGATGCGGACAGGGATTTGACGGCGCTGCTGAACCAGAGCGGGGACCGCAAGCGGCTTGCCGCCGGCTCGGAAGCGCTGCTGCGCTCCCACCGGCATATCGCTCTTTTGCAGTGGTATGATCTTGGAGGCCGGCAGGACAAGCTATACAAACCCCGCATCCCCAGCGGCGGCGAACGGGAGCTGCAGCTGATGCGGTCTTACCTGTCAGCTGGCCGCAAGGCCGCTTCGGCGGGCCGGGCTTATGAATCGCCATCCTTTTCCATCGGCGGGCGGCAGTATTTCGTGATGGCCCGTGCCTCGGAGAACCGGAAATTCGGCACCGTGGCACTGTTTAGCCAAAGAGTGCTGGAACGGGTATCGGATCATCAGCGAAAAAATTTGCGGCTTGTGCCTTATCCGAAGGAAGGCAGCTACCGGATGGAATCGGTCCACGCGGATACGCTGCGGGAGCTGACCGTCCGTACCGGACATGACAACGAACAGGCCAGCCATTATTACGAAAACGAAATCGTCGTCCGGTTCCGGAATAACGCCCCGTCGGCTGGCGAATTACAGCGCATCGCCGGCGACATCCAATGCGGGACACCGCGCAAGCTTGGATACGCGTATATTTTTAAATCCCGGAAGATGCGGTACCCTGAACTGAAACAATATTTCGCGGACCGCTGGAATCCGGCCTACATGGAACCTCACTATATTTACTTAACCAATGAAACTGAAGGTGAACAAGCGATTCCCGCCGCTCCGAACGACCGTTTCTTCGCCGAATACCAATGGAACTTGCCGGCCATTGAAACGGAACGCGGGTGGAGCCTGACCCGGGGCAGCAAAGAGGTCATCATCGCCGTCGTGGACACCGGGGTTCAGGCCGACCATCCCGATCTTAGAGGCCAGCTGCTGACAGGCTATAATGCGGTCGGCGGGGGCAAAGCCGAGCCGTTTGACGATGTTGGCCACGGCACCCATGTTGCCGGGGTAATCGGAGCGCTGGTGAACAATGCCGAGGGCGTTGCAGGCATCAGCTGGTACAATAAAATTTTGCCGGTCAAGGCGCTTGACGCCACGGGCGTCGGCACCACTTACACCGTTGCGGAAGGCATTATTTGGGCAACGGACCACGGCGCCAAGGTAATCAACTTAAGCCTTGGCAATTACGCCGATTCTGATTTTTTGCATGACGCTATCCGCTATGCTTACGACCGCGATGTCGTGCTTGTGTCCGCCGCCGGGAATGACAATACCGAACGGCCGGGTTTTCCGGCCGCTTATCCCGAAGTATTCGCCGTTGCGGCCACAAATGCCTCCGGTGAAAAAGCGTCGTTCTCCAACTACGGCGATTACATCGACGTAGCCGCGCCGGGCGAAGCAATCGCCAGCACCTATCCGGACAACCAGTACGCCGCTTTGTCGGGCACTTCGATGGCCAGCCCGCATGTCTCCGCATTGGCCGGGCTGATCCGTTCGCTAAACCCCGAGCTGACCAATACCGAGGTGATGGAGCTGATGCGCGGCAGCACGGTCGATCTCGGAGATCCCGGACATGATCCCTACTTCGGCTGGGGCCAAATCGATATTTACCGCGCGCTGCAGGCCGCGGGCGGCGGCGATACCCCGCTGCAGCTGTACCCGCAGCATGTCGCGGAACGAATGGAGAACCTGCGGCTGCAATTAAACAAAAACAAATAATTACTTCTGCCCCTTCCGCTTCTGTGAGGGGGCTTTTTTATGGCCGTTTAGCCTTATGCACCGGTGTTTACGTTCTACCGTTCACTTCCTCAAGCTCCGCGTCTAGCGCCCGCAGGAACACTTGCAGTCCGCACTCGAGGTCTTCTTCCGTTGTGCGGGCATAGCAGATCCGCACATGCTGCTGGCCGCCTTCGCCGGCAAAGCAGACCGCGCCCGGCAGGAAGGACACGCCTTCCTGTTCGGTCCGGCGGGCGAGCCGCGGGATGCTGCATCCGCGCGGCAGCTCCAGCCACAGGTTCAGCCCGCCGCCTGGGAGCAGCCAGCGCAGCCCTTCGGGAGCCTGCAGCTTAAGCAGGGAGGCTGCCTTGTCTCGGCGGCGGCGCAGCGCCGTCCGCAGCCGTGCGGCATGGGCTTCGTATTCCCCGGCGATAAACGGCAGGAGCGCCCGCTGGGTGAGCAGCGGACTGCCAAGATCGGTCGCTGATTTGGCGGCGATCAGCCGGGCGAGGATGTCCCTTCCGGCTGCTACGGCGGCGAGCCGGGAACCGGGAGCCAGCACTTTGCTGAAGCTTTTCATGTATACCACCGTGCCCTCATCGTCGAGCGACTTGATGGGCGGAGGCGGAGGATTGTCAAAAAATAAATCGCTGAACGGATCGTCTTCGACAATCAGACAGCGGTAGCTTCGGGCCAAATCCAGCAGCTGCCGCCTTCTGGCCAGACTAAGCGTCAGTCCGCTCGGATTCTGGAATGTCGGTACGGTATAAATCAGCTTCGGCGGCCTGTCGTCGCACATTCGCGTCAGCGCATCAAGCTTCATTCCTTCCCCGTCCATCGGAACCGTGATAATGTCGGCACCCCGTCCGGCCAGCACGTCAATTGCTCCCGTATAGCTTGGGCCTTCCACATAGACCGCATCTCCCGGACCAACAAACGTCCTTGCTACAAGATCAATGCCCTGCTGCGCGCCGCTTGTGATCAGGAGTTCTTCGGGCGGCGTATGAATTCCCCGTTTTGCCAGATGTGTGCTCATAACCGCCCGGAGCTCGGCGTCGCCTTGAAAATTCCCGTAATCCGCCATCAGCTCCGGGTGCTCCAGCACAAGCGAGGCCATATGCCGCCCAATAGCGCCAAGCGGCAGCAAATCGGCATGGATCGCCGCCACATGGAACGGGCAGCGCATCGAGGAGGAATTAAAATGATGCCACAGCTGGGCGCGCGGCAGATAGTCGGGGAGCTCTCTGCCATGCCGCCCGTCCGTCTTCCCGCCTTTCAAGGTGTCCGGCACCCGGCCTTGTCCCCCGTCCGCTCCCCTGCCAGCCTTCTTGCCGCTTTCCGCTCCGCCTGCTGCCGCTCCACCCCTCAGCTTCATCCCCAGAGAGGCCTCCGTTTCCCGGACATAACAGCCTTTTCCGTGCAGGCATTCGATGAGTCCGCGCCGTTCCAGCTCGCCGTACGCTTTGCTGACCGTCATCTGGCTGACGCCGAGCGTCACGGCCAGCCGCCGGACCGAGGCAAGCCGGCTTCCCGGCGCCAGCAGCCCCGATTCGATCCGGTGCCCAATCGTGTCTCCGATTTGTTTGGGCAGACTTTTGCTTCCTCCCCGCGTCAGATCGATATGCATGTTCCGGCAGCCTCCTTCCCTCTCCAACTGTTATCATCGTGCCTTTACTGTTATACGCTTCTGCCGCTATGATACCATCAAATCGAACAAGTGGGGGCACAAATCATGAAGATCACCTATTCCAAAACAGCGGGGTCGTTTGGTTCATCGGCTGTCCGCGATATCCTGAAAGTTACGCAGGGCCAAAATATGATCTCGCTTGCGGGGGGCCTTCCTGCCGAAGAGCTGTTCCCCGCCGAAGCGATCCGCGCAGCCTACGACCGGGTGTTCTCCTCGGGTCCATCCGTCCTTCAGTACGGCTTGACCGAAGGCCACCGCCCGCTGCGCGAGCGCATTGCGGCCCGGCTGGAAACCAAAGGCCTGTCCGCCGGTCCGGACGATCTTCTGTTGACCACCGGTTCCCAGCAGGCGATCGACCTTCTCTGCCGCGTGCTGCTTGACCCGGGTGATGCGGTGCTGGTCGAGTCGCCGACCTACCTGTCGGCCCTTCAGACACTGAGCGCTTACCAGGCGGATATTCATGCGGTGGACAGTGACCGGGAAGGGATGTGTACGGACGACCTCGAGTCTAAACTCCGGACGCTTCGACCGAAGCTGCTGTATGCGGTGCCAACGTTCAGCAATCCGGCGGGAGCGCTGTGGAGCGAACAACGGCGCGAAGCCATTGTCCGTCTGTGCAGACAATACGGCACACTTATTCTGGAGGACGATCCTTACGGGGAGCTAGCGTTTGGAAAAGGTCCGGTTCCGCCTTCGATGGCGGCGATTGACCGTCGGATCGCAGGCGGAGACGGACCTGCGGTGGTGTACGTCGGCTCATTTTCCAAAATCGTCGCCCCCGCCCTCCGGACCGGCTGGATGACGGGGAACCGCGAACTGCTTGCGGCCGCGGCCAAAGCGAAGCAGGCCGCCGACCTGCACTCCAGCACCATCGACCAATGCGCGCTAGGCGAACTGATGGACCGCTTCGATTTGGACGGCCATATCGCCGCGGTCTCCGCCGAATACGGCCGCCGGATGCGGCTGTTGTCGGCGGAGCTTGCCGCCCGCAGCTGGACCGGAGCCGAGTGGCAGGAGCCCGAAGGCGGCATGTTCCTGTGGCTGCGGCTGCCGGAGACGGTCCGGACAGCGGAACTGCTGAAGCTTGCGGTCGAGGAGGGGGTGGCGTTTGTGCCGGGGGAAGTATTTTATGCGTCGAACCCGGTACGCAGCGCGATGCGCCTGAACTTCACGCATACCGCGCCCGGGCGGATTCCGGAAGCCGTGGACCGGCTGGAGCGGGCGCTCCGGCGCTGGCAGGCCGGGGAGCTGAAGCAGACAGGAGAGCTGAAGCAGGAACCCGCCGCCAGCCAAGTTCGCCAACCTTCTATATAGACCGAACCACAAAAACGGCGGCGCTTCCGTTACCGGAAGGCGCCGCCGTCTGTTCATAACCGTATGAAAAATCATAACCGTTGCAGTTGGGAAAGTTTGCCGTAAGCCGGGTTCTGTGCTCGTTGTGGTTCAAACGGGAACTACCCTCCCACCTTAAGCGACAATCATCTATCTAGGCTGTACATTGCTGCACAGCTCCAGCGACCAACCCAGACGCGCCTCAGGCGAAGGCTGCCGCGTGGTTAGCGGCTGCGTCTCATTAGGTCTTGCTCCGAGTGGGGTTTACCAGGACCGATGTCACCATCGCTCCTCGGGGTCTCTTACACCTCGGTTCCACCCTTGCCTGTGCCGCTAAAGCGGCCATCGGCGGTCCGTTTCTGTGGCACTATCCTTCGGCTCGCGCCGACTGGACGTTATCCAGCACCCTGCCTTATGGAGCCCGGACTTTCCTCCCGCGGCCGCAAAGCCGCCGGCGATTGTCTGTCAAACTTTCCGGACAACATCAAATATTATACAGGCTGGCACGTCTGCGCACAAGCCTGTTTTGCTGGATTTGCAGGAACTTTTCTCCGTACAGCTGCATACTCAGCTGCTGACGTTGCTGACGCCGTCGTCTTTTCGCTTACATAAACTGAAACGGCTCGGTATCCAGCTCCGATGCATGAACGGCGGTGGTATACTTATTTTCCGCCAGCTTGCCGGCCATCCAATCCGCCACATGCCGCTTCATGATTTTTTCGGCGTTGTGCCCGGGATCGATCAGCGCGACGCCTGCAAGCAGCGCGTCATGCGCTGTATGATAGTCGATATCGCCGGTAACCAGCACATCGGCTCCGCGGAACGCCGCACTGGACAGGAATTTCGCCCCCATGCCGCCGAGCACCGCAACCTTGCGGACCGGCTTGTCGAGATCGCCCACTACGCGCACATGGCGCACGTCCAGCCCTTTTTTAACCGTCTCCACAAAATCCCGCAGGCTAACCTGCTCCTGCAGCTTGCCGATCCGGCCCAAGCCGAAGCTGCGGCCCTTCAGATCCATCGAATACAGGTCGTAAGCCACCTCTTCATACGGATGCGCCTTCAGCATCGCCTGGACAACCTTGGCGCGGACACCTTCGGGTACAATCGTTTCGATGCGGATTTCTTCCGCCCGCTCCATTTTGCCCTGCTCACCGATGTAAGGATCGGTGCCTTCGCGCGGTACAAACGTGCCGAAACCTTCGATGTTGAAGCTGCAGTGGCTGTAATTGCCGATCCAGCCCGCCCCGGCGTTCAAAATGGCGTCAAGCACCTTCTGATGATGATCCTTCGGCACAAACACAACTAGCTTCGACAAACGTTCCGTGCTGCTGTCTTTTAGCGGACTGGTCTCGCCAATACCCAGCGCCTCCGCCATCCAGTCGTTCATGCCGCCTTCGGTCACATCCAGGTTCGTGTGGCTGATGTAGACGGCAATATCGTTTTTGATCAGCTTTTCGTACAACCGCCCCATCGGCGTATCGGTCTGAATATGGGACAGCGGTCGGAAAATAATCGCATGATGGGCGATAATCAAATTGCAGCCAAGACGGATTGCTTCGTCCACAACCGCTTCGGTCACATCCAGCGCCACCAGCACTCCGGTAATGTCTTTGCGGAGCGTCCCGAGCTGAAGCCCGATTTTGTCGCCTTCTTCGGCCACATGCTTAGGCGCCAGCTGTTCCATATACTGAATTACCGTTTGTCCTTTTGCAAGCATTGCAGCACCTCCGTGATTTCTTCGATTTGCCGCGTCAGCTCTGCCCGCTTGGCTTCAGCGGAGGCCAGCTCCGAACGCGACAGGGAGCGTAGAATTCCTTCGAGCTTGCCGATTTCACTGTTCCATTTGGCAAAAAAGACCGGGTCCGGCTCGCGCAGCAGCCAAGGCCCAAACCGGAGCAGCGATTCCCGCTCCAGCACCAGGCGCCCGCCGTCCAGCGCCAAAGGCGCGTACAGCGCTGCGTTGGTCAGCGGCAGCTCGCCCGAAGCCAAGCCGGCGGAGTCCCCCGGCGGCACAGCGGCTGCACTCTCTTCGCGTACGGCGTGCAGCACTTCGTAGATTTTGCCGTCTTCCTCCAAAATCCGCTCCGACACCAGCAGCCAGCCATTGTCGGCCAGCCAGCGCCGCAGCATGTCCTCGCCGACGTTTGGCTGCAGCAGCAGCCGGCTGACGCCTTCCAGCCGGCCGAGCCGGCGTCCGCGCTCCAGGATGGACGCGATTAGCGCGCCGCCCATCCCCGCAATCGTCACGCAGTCGGCTTCGCCGGGCTGAAGCACCTCAAGCCCGTCTCCCAGCCTAACTTCAATCGTACCGGTATAACCGCTGTCCTGCACGCCTTTGCGCGCCGCCTCAAACGGGCCGGCGTTAACCTCCCCGGCGATAGCGGATACCGCTCTGCCGCTCTGCACGGCAGCCACCGGCAGCAGCGCGTGGTCCGATCCGATGTCGGCCAGCCGGCTGCCCGGCGGAATTTGCTCGAGCAGCTGTGTCAGCCTGCGCGAAAGTTTGGTATTGTTCATGAAGCCACCCACGTTATCCATTTTTTTCGGAAGCCGAACAGCAGCGCCCCCGCCGCCGCCAGCTTCACAATGATCACCAGCGCAATCCAGCCCGGCGCCGTATCCCGCAGCAGCATGCTGTCGATTTCGGGCATCATCCAGATCGTCGCCCCTACGGCAAAATAGACGGAAGACATTCCTTGTGTCCGGTGATGCAGCAGCCAGCTAAGCCAGATCATCAGCACGCACAGCGGCAGCCAGAAGAGCTGCAGCTCCCACACCGACGCATCCGGACGAATCTGGATAAAAAAGCCCGCATAAAGAAGCAGCATTGCGCCGAACCCGCAGTATTGCAGCAGGCCGATCCGCAGCAGCATGCCCAGCACGGCCCACACAATCCCGCACAGCGTCACCAGAATCGGCAGCCACAAGCCGCGGTTTAGATCATGCAGTGAAATGAGCCATACGCCAAATCCCAGCATCAGCACACTCCCGGTTCCGGCCAGGAGCAGGCTGGTCAGCGGCTGCCGTTTGCGGAGAACGCCCGCATAACCGTAAACAACAATCAGCGTCGATACGGCCACAGCAAGTTGCAAACCCCAGGGAAACACGCTAAAATAAAAAGCGATTAAGAAAATAAAGGAAATAACGCCAAAACAAAGCAACCAAATTTTGATGCTTCCCTGCTGCAAATTTTCCAGCGACAGCGGATTACGGCGTGCCGCTTCCTTGTCGTCATACAGATTGGTCAGGAAATCGCAATACTGCTCAGGCAGCAGGCGGTTCCGGCGCCAATATTCGATCTCGTTCAGAATAATTTCGCGTTTGTCCGCGTTCACGGCCCATTCCCTCTTTCCGGTTGGCACAGGTATCCATAGCTCAGCCGCCGGCGTTTACCGCCAGCCGGGACATCCTTCTCAGGCCCGTCCCACAAAAAAGACCTCCTGCCACCCTTTCAGCAGAAGGTCTAGTGCCGAACTATTCGAGAAAATCTTTCAGCCGTTTGCTGCGGCTGGGGTGACGCAGTTTACGCAGCGCTTTGGCTTCGATCTGACGGATCCGCTCCCGGGTAACGCCGAACACCTTGCCAACTTCCTCCAGCGTTCTCGTCCGGCCGTCATCCAGTCCAAAGCGGAGACGAAGCACATTCTCTTCCCGCTCGGTCAGCGTGTCGAGCACATCCTCCAGCTGTTCCTTCAGCAGCTCGTAAGCCGCCGCGTCCGCAGGCGCAAGCGCCTCCTGGTCCTCAATGAAGTCTCCCAGATGCGAATCGTCTTCCTCGCCGATCGGCGTCTCCAGCGATACCGGCTCTTGGGCGATCTTCATAATCTCCCGCACCTTCTCAACGCTCAGTTCCATTTCAGCCGCAATTTCTTCCGGCGTAGGTTCACGCCCCAGCTCCTGCAGCAGCTGACGGGAAACGCGAATCAGCTTATTGATCGTTTCGACCATATGCACAGGAATCCGGATCGTCCGGGCCTGGTCCGCAATCGCGCGCGTAATCGCCTGCCGGATCCACCAGGTGGCGTACGTACTGAATTTGAAACCTTTGTTGTGGTCAAATTTCTCCACAGCTTTGATGAGGCCCATGTTGCCTTCTTGAATCAGGTCAAGGAACAGCATACCGCGGCCGACATAACGTTTGGCGATGCTGACGACCAGACGCAGGTTCGCTTCGGCCAGACGGCGTTTGGCTTCCTCGTCGCCGTTCTTGATCCGCATGGCCAGCTCCACTTCATCGTCCGCGGACAGAAGCGGCACCCGTCCGATTTCTTTCAGATACATGCGGACCGGATCGTTGATTTTAATGCCTGGCGGCAGCGACAGGTCGTCGTCGAAATTAAAATCGTCGCTGTCTCCTTGTTCGTTGTCTTCGCTTTGACGGAGAGTCGTCACTTCTTCATCGTTTTCATTGACCACCTCGATGCCGAGGTCGCTGAGCTGTTCATAAAATTCGTCCATCTGCTCGGGATCCTGATCGAATGGCGACAACTTCTCCATAATGTCTTTGTAGTTCAGGGTGGATCTTTTTTTGCCGTGCTCAATCAGTTGGTCCTTGACCTGGTCAAGCGTAAATTCGGTTTCCAGCTCGGTGTGCTGATCGTTCGCCATAATACGACTCCCTCCTCCCTAGGATCTTCCTGCGTACAGTTTATTGTCTCTCTAGGGCTATAATCTCACTTGCTATTTGTGCGGCACGCAAAAAATCGCCGGATTTATCCGCCTGGATCATTTCCTCCCGCTTCTGCTCAATCTTGCGCTGTACGGGGTACTTCCTCACTTCCCGGATGCAGTCGTCCAGCACCTGGGGACTCCAGTCCGGCGGAAGCTCCATCATGGATATGGAAGTGGCGGTTTTCTCCAGACGGTCATCCTGGAGCGACGACAGAAACCGGCTGATATCCGGCGGTTTGCCTTGTGCGTAATAAGCGTATAGATAAGCGGCGATTGCCGCATGATCACTGATGTTGAACTCCTCGCCGAGGCGGTCGCCGACATATTTGGCAGCCTCGGGATCCTGCAGCATAATGGATAGCAGCCGGCGTTCGGCTACATGATAAGCGGGCAGCAGCGTCGGCGCCTGGACCTGCCCTTTTTTATGCCTACCATTATTCCACCTTTTGTCGTTATTATCCCCTTCCGGCATGTTTTTTTGCATGGAGGCCCGGAGCAGGTTGCAGTCCTGTTTCAGGCTGTCATAAGACAGCTCGAGTTCGGATGCCAGTTCTTTCAGGTACACTTCCCTTTCCGTCGAGGACGGAAGAACGGCGATAATCGGCAGCGCCTCCTTGACATAGGCGACTTTCCCGTCTTCTTCTAGCAGTATATGGTTTTTTCTCAGATATATAAGCTTAAATTTTACGGTTGAAACGGCAGTGTCAATTACCTGATCCCTGAACCGTTCCCCGCCGTGCCGGTTGATAAAATCGTCCGGATCGAGCCCGCTTGGCAGCAGCGCCACCTTCACGCGCAGCCCGCCGTTCTCCAGCATCGGCACCGCCTTCATGGCGGCCGCCTGACCCGCGCGGTCCCCGTCGTAGCAAACTATAATTTCATCGGCCATCCCGCGCATCACGGCGATATGACTTTCCGTCAGCGATGTGCCCATCGTGGCCACGCCGTTCTGAACCCCCGCATCCCAAGCCGAAATGACATCCCCGTATCCTTCGAACAGTACGATTTGCCGCGTTTTGCGGATGGACGCTTTGGACTGGTGCAGGTTGTACAAGACCCGGCTTTTGTTGAACAGCCGGCTTTCCGGCGAATTTAAATACTTCGGCTGACCCTCCCCCAGAATGCGTCCGGCAAACGCAATCGCTTTGCCGCTGCGGTCAAAGATCGGAAACATAATCCGGCCGCGGAAGCGGTCGACGTAACCTCCGCCTTCATTCCGTGCGGACAGCAGCCCGCCCTTCTCCATCTCCTGAAGCGGGAATCCCCGTTTCTCAAGAAATTGCAGCAGTGTATCCCAGCGCTCCGGAGCGTAGCCGATCTGGAACTGGTCGATCATCTTGTCGCTGAAGTTTCTGGACCGTAAATAGTTCATCGCGGCTTGGCCGTGTTCCGTATTCTTCAGCAAAAAATGATAAAACTTCGCAGACCATTCATACGCCTGAAGCAGACGTTCCCTCTCCGGATCGGGGGGTACGCCAATGCCTCCTTTTCCTTCGGGAAGCGCGATGCCGCTTTCGTCGGCCATGATTTTGACGGCTTCCGGAAACGAGAGACCTTCGATCTCCATTCTAAACTTGATGGCGTTGCCGCCCATCCCGCAGCCAAAACAATGGAACACGCCCCGGTCGGGCGTCACGGTAAAGGAAGGGGTCTTCTCGGAATGAAACGGGCACAGTCCCTTCATATATTTACCCTGTTTGGTCAGATGGACAACCTTGCCGACGGTATCGACGATATCGTGCTTGGCAAGCACGCTCTCGATGACTTCCTCGGGAATACTGCCGTGTCCGGTACCCATACGCAACCACCTTCATCCCTTAACACGTAAATAATATTCGATGCTTTTACTGAATCTCCTGCAAGTTTTCCAAAAGTTTTGTCAGTTTATGTTGAAATAAGGTCTTTTCCTCCGGCGTGATGGGCTTCGGCCCCTTTCCGTAACGGCCTTTTCTCCGTTCCCGGGCGGCTGCATGCCGGGTTTCGAGCATAAAATCCATTCGTTCGGGTTCAAACACAAGCCCCCGGGGAGAGAGGGCAAATGCCCGTTTGCCGAGCGCAAGCGCGGCTAACCCGTAATCCTGGGTGATGACGATATCTCCCGGCTTCATATGATTGGCGATATACAGGTCGGCGCTTTGATCGCCCCGGTCCACCCGGACCGCGGTCACTCCCGGCCCTCCCTTCAGCTCATGGTCATAAGAGGATACGAGCAGCACCGGCACACCGAAGCTGCGTGCCGCCTCGGCCGTTTCCCGCTTGACCGGGCAGGCGTCTCCGTCGACCAAAATCGTCCTCTGGCGCAATTCCGTCATAGGCATCACCGGTTTCCTGTAATATATACGCGTTCTGCGGACAAAAATCCTTCTTTGCCAAAAAAGCCTCATAGCGTAAATACGGAACGGTGCCAAAGCGAAAACGCCGGTGCCACCGTTCCGTATATTTATCCCCTTACTTCCCGTTATTTATCTGCTATATGCCGCAGTTCTTCGTAAACCTTGCCTTGACTGCCGTACGGCTTACTGCCACACGAGTTTGTTGAAGTCGGCGAACCGTTTCAGACCTGCGTCGATTCCAGCCAGCAGGGCCAGCCGGTTCCGGCGCACTTCCGGATCTTCCGCCATGACCATAACCGAATCAAAAAATTCGGTTATGCTTGGCGTCAGTCCGGAAAGCAGCGTCAGCGCTTCATCCGCGTCGCGGCGTTCCAGTGCTCCGGTGTAAGGAGTCTGCACGGCCTGCCACGTTTCGAACAGCTTTTGCTCCGCTTCCTCGTTCAGGGATTCGGCCCGGACCTCGCTGGACTCCGCTTTTGCGGCCAGATTGCCAACCCGGTTGAACGATTCCACCGTGGTTTTGAAGTCCGCCCGCTCTTCGAGCGCCTTCATCAGTGCGCGGCTGCGGGATACAATCGCAGGGATATCATCAAAGCCCGCCGCGGCCCCCGCATCAACGGCGTCGTACCGCACGCCTTGATCCAGCAGAAGCCGTTTGACGCGCAGTCCGAAGAACTCGTACAAATGTATACGCAGCTCCTCGCCGGAATGTTTCTGTTTCTCCGTATTTTCATACGCTCCGATCGCCATGCCGAAAATTTCGCCAAGCGTGACGGGAAGTCCGCGCTCCAGCAAAATCTGCACGATACCGGCCGATTGACGGCGCAGGGCGTAAGGATCCTGCGAGCCGGTCGGGATCATGCCAAGCGAAAAGCAGCCGACGATTGTGTCGATTTTGTCTGCGATGCTGACGAGCGCGCCTGCGTCGGTGGACGGTACCGCGTCCCCGGCAAAGCGGGGCTGGTAGTGTTCGAAGACCGCTTTGGCTACCGCTTCGGGTTCACCCGCTTTGCGGGCGTAGTCTTCGCCCATCGTGCCCTGCAGTTCCGGGAACTCATAGACCATCTGGGTAACGAGGTCGAACTTGCAGATGTCCGCGGCGCGGGACACTTCGGCGCGCGTTTCGGCCGGCAGTCCAAGCCGGTCCGCCAAACGGTCGGCCACACGGCGGATCCGCCGGACTTTGTCGCCGATGCTGCCGAGCGCTTCCTGGAACACGATCGTTTCCAGCTTCGCCAGCGCGTCGGCAATTGCGAGCTTCTGGTCTTCTTCATAAAAGAATTTGGCGTCCGACAGCCGTGCGCGCAGCACCTTCTCGTTCCCTTTGGCGATGACGTCCAGCGACTCGGCGTTGCCGTTGCGCACCGTGACAAAATACGGCAGCAGCTTGCCCGCCTCGTCGAATACCGGGAAGTACCGCTGATGCTCCCGCATAGAGGTAATCAGCACCTCCTGCGGAATATTCAGGAACGCCGGGTCGAACGTGCCGAACAGTACCGTCGGCGTTTCGACCAGGAACAGAACCTCTTCCAGCAGATCCTCCTTGACTCCAATCGTCCAGCCTTTCGATTGGGCCAGCGCTTCGATCTGGGAGACAATCAGCGCTTCGCGCTCCTTCACATCCGCAATAACCTTCTGGGCCCGCAGGCTTTCCACGTAAGCCGCCGGCTCCGCAATCACGGTTTCTCCGCCCAGGAATCGGTGTCCCCGGCTGACAGTGCCGGACTTCACGCCCGCAATTTCCAGCTCCACAAGCTCTGTTCCGAACAGCGCAACCATCCAGCGGATCGGGCGGACGAATTTGAACTCATAGCTGCCCCAGCGCATGTTCTTCGGGAACGTCATCGAGTGGACGATGCCGGACAGACCTTCGGCCAGCAGCGATGCCGTTTCGACGCCGGCGCTGTTTCTGACGGCGTACACATATTCCACGCCGCCCAGCTCTTTAAACGTGAACTGCTCGGGGTCCACGCCCTGGCTGCGCGCAAATCCCAGCGCCGCTTTGCTCCATTCGCCGTTATCGCCGAGGGCGATTTTGCGGGACGGGCCTTTCACTTCTTCGCTGACATCCTCCTGCTTCTCGGCAACGTCCTTTACAAGAACAGCCAAGCGGCGGGGCGTAGCATAAGCCAGCACTTCCCCGTGAGCGAGGCGGGAGGATTCCAGCCATTTGGCTGTCTTCTCCTGCAGTTGATCCATCGCGGCGCGCAAGAACCGCGCGGGTACCTCTTCAAGTCCAATTTCAAACAGCAGATCCTTAGCCACGGACCTCGCCCCCTTTCTTCAGCAGCGGGAAGCCCAGCTTCTCGCGTTCCTCCAGATAGGTCACGGCCACATGCCGCGCCAGGTTCCGGACTCTGGTGATGAATCCGGTCCGTTCCGTCACGCTGATCGCTCCGCGCGCATCCAGAAGGTTGAAGGTGTGCGAGCATTTCAGCACATAGTCGTAAGCCGGGAACACCAGATGATTTTCCATCGCCCGGTGCGCTTCAGCCTCGTACATGTTGAAGAGGTTAAACAGCATAGGAACGTCCGAAACCTCGAACGTATATTTGGAATGCTCGACTTCCGGATGGTGGAAGACGTCGCCGTAGGTCAATCCCCCGACCCACTCCAGATCGAACACATTTTCCTTATCTTGAATATAGGACGCAAGCCGTTCCATACCGTAGGTGATTTCCACCGCGACCGGATTGGTTTCGATGCCGCCGACCTGCTGGAAATACGTAAACTGGGTGATTTCCATTCCGTCCAGCCATACTTCCCAGCCGAGACCCGCGCAGCCGAGGGACGGGTTCTCCCAGTTATCCTCGACAAAACGGATGTCATGCAGCAGCGGATCGATGCCAAGCCGCTTCAGGCTCTCCAGATACACCTCTTGGATGTTATCCGGGGAGGGCTTGATAATCACCTGGAACTGGTGATGCTGATACAGGCGGTTCGGGTTCTCCCCGTATCGTCCGTCCGACGGACGGCGGGAAGGCTCGACATAAGCGACCTTCCAGGGCTCTGGCCCGAGGGAACGCAGGAACGTCATCGGGTTCATCGTACCTGCGCCTTTTTCCGTGTCGTACGGCTGCACGATCAGGCATTCATGGCCCGCCCAAAATTCCTGCAGCGTCAAAATCATTTGCTGAAAGTTCATGTTACCGGCTCCTTCGCATGGATTTAGGAATCAGCCGCGCGATGGAGGCTAGCCGTTTGGCGCTGTGCACTAAAGCCCGCACAATTCGCGCAAAAAAGCTCCCGCCCCCATGCCTGCTGTACAGACATAGGGACGAGAGCCGTATTTATGCTCCCGCGGTTCCACCCTACTTGATTCTATCCCCGATTCCCATATCGGCAACCGCTTCGCGAGAGTACCTTCGCATAAGGTCCTTCACGAACATCCGGATAAAATCCACTTTTGGCCGTTGTTTCCTTCACGCTCCCGGGTGCCAATTTCATGAACACTTGTTCCACCGGGCTCGCACCCTCCCCGGTTCGCTTACGAAACTGCTGGTCCACTACTTTCCCGATCTTCGCGCGTCTTTCCGCCTGACTGGCAGACGAAAAAACGGAAACTGTTCCTAGTTTACCGGAAATCGGCCGATTCGTCAAATATTATACCGGTCCAGCTGATCCAGGAAGCTCTGCGACTTGAGCCGCAGCCCGAGCTGAACATCCATAAAGGCCCGCATCAGCTTCTTCAGCTCCGCTTTGGTCTCTTCCTTGACGCTCACGCTGCCGAGCCGGGTAAGGTCCAGCCGCGCAAACAGCCGGAGCAGCTTCAGCGCCCGGGCGGATACCTCCGGCGCAGGCGGGTCGTTATGCCTGCATGCCCGGCACAGGACGCCGCCGAGCCGCGGGCTGATGAACGTTCCTTCCTCTGGGCACTCCCTGCCGCAAGCGACGCAGTTATCCAACTGCGGACCGTAGCCCGCCGCCTGCAGCACCTTCATATCAAAAACATTTAGAATAACGCCGGGGTCTTTATCTTCTTCTAGCGCGTCCAGACAAGCGGACAGCTGCCGAAACCAGAAGACGCCGGTCTCCTCGTCATGCAGCACCCGGTCCAGCAGCTCGCAGGCGTAAGAGGCATAAGCCGCCTTCACCAAATCTTCGCGCAGCGGATGATGGGAATTCGAAATTTCACCGGCATTCAGCGTACCCAGCCCGCCGCTGTTCCGGAAAAACACATATTCGCCGACAGTAAACGGCTGGATCAGAGCCGCATGGCGGCTCTTTACTTTTTTGGCGCCCCGGACCAGCACGCCGACCTTGCCTGCATTTTCAGTGCAAAGGGTAACAATTGCGTTCCCTTCCCCGTAATCCATGCTGCGGATGACAATTCCCTGCACCCTGTATAGCATGCCTTTTCCCCCAACCGTCCGGCCAGCCAGTTCCTACTGCGCTTCCTCCTCGTACTCCGGCTCTTCGTCTTCCAGGACCCCTTGATCGCCCGCCGGCGCTTCCGTCTCCCGGTAGAGCAGATAAGCATCGACATCTCCAGTCATCGCAAAATACTTCCACGAAAAATCTCGCATTCGTATTCATCCTTTCTTCGGAAACACGATGTCTTTTCCATTCCCAAATTAGGATGTGCGCTTAAGCGGGATCTATCCTTGCAATTCCTGCCAGCCGGCTCGGCCCGGTCCTGTCCGGACGATTACAGATCGCGGTGGAAGCCCAGATCGCGCAATACGCGTTCCTGGTTGCGCCAGTCTTTTTTTACTTTCACCCACAGCTCCAAAAATATCTTCGAGCCCAGCAGGTTTTCGATATCCGTCCGCGCGCGCCGGCCGACTTCCTTCAGCATCGCGCCTTGTTTGCCGATAATAATCCCTTTTTGCGAATCCCGTTCAACAAAAATAACGGCGGAAATATGCACAACCCCGTTGTCCTCCACCCGCATGTCCTCAATCGTTACGGCGATGGAGTGGGGCACTTCCTCCCGGGTCATATGCAGAATCTTTTCGCGGATCAGCTCCGCGCAGACAAACTGCTCGGGATGGTCCGTAACCTGGTCCTCCGGATAATATTGCGGGCCTTCGGGCAGGTATTTCTCCAGTTGGGCCAGCAGGGTATCCACATTGTTCCCCAGCTTGGCCGAAACTGGCACAATCTCCGCAAAGGTGTGCAGCTTGCTGTATTCCTCAATCAGCGGAAGCAGCGCTTCCGGCTCCAGCTTATCGATCTTGTTCATGACCAAAATAACCGGCGTGGACACGTCCTTCAGCTGCTCGGCGATATAGCGGTCGCCCCCGCCAAGGCCGTCGGCGGCGTCGATGAGAAACAGCACCGCTTCCACCTCTCCCAGCGTGCTGATGGCCATCTCGTTCATATAATCGCCCAGCTTCGACTGGCGTTTATGAATGCCCGGCGTGTCCAAAAAGACGATCTGCGACTCGTTTGTCGTGTAGACGCCGTGAATTTTGTTGCGTGTCGTTTGCGGCTTGTCCGACATAATGGCGATCTTTTGTCCGATCACCTGATTCATCAAGGTGGACTTGCCGACGTTCGGTCTGCCGATAATGGCGACGAACCCGGATTTAAATGTCATAATCTCTTCCTTCCGGCGAATCCTATAAAAGCCGCGGCCATTTCACATAGCCTCACGCGAGCTGTCTGTACAACCGCTGGCGCAAGGCTATGCTGACTGAGCGCAAAAACACACTTATTCCAGGTCCGCCTTGTGTATTCGTTTTATTCATGATGGGCTTATACAGGATCGGCATTTGCTTTGGCTTGTTCCAGAGAATCGGGGCCAAAGCCGCCGGGAAGCAGCTCGCCGACGGTCGTCTCGGTATAATCCCCTTTCATATTGCCGAGGACCACCTTCATCTCCGGACCGCACAGCTCCAGCATCACCTGCCGGCAGACGCCGCAGGGCGCCACCGGTCCGTCCGTGTCGGCAATCACTGCGATCATCTGAAAGGAACGGGGCGCGGATCCGTCCGCTATAGCACTGAACAAGGCTGAGCGCTCCGCACAGTTGGTCGCGCTGTAAGCTGCGTTTTCGATGTTGCAGCCGTGGTGCACCCGGCCTTCCCGGTCCAGGAGCGCCGCGCCGACACCGAAGCCGGAATAGGGAATATAGGCTTTGACCCTGGCTTTGATTGCTTCTTGCAGCAAGGTAATGGAATCCATAGTGCCCCTCCTGAAATGTGATTATTCCCCTAAGGTACAACGATTATCGCATAACCGCGGCGATCCAGTCCATCACCGGACCGTAAAACACGAAAATACCCGTAATAACGGCAAAGACCGCCGTCAGAAGCACGGCTCCGGCGGCGGTATCTTTTGCGATTTTGGCCAGGGGATGATAATCGGGCGACACCAGATCCACCACCGCCTCAATGGCCGTGTTCATCAGCTCAGCCGACAGAACCAGCGTAATGGCAAGCAGGAGCTTCAGCCAGCTGGAAGGCGGCAGCCGCAGCAGTCCGGCGCACAGCAGCACAAGCACGGCGGCCCCGGTATGCACTTTCATATTCAGCTCGCTCCGGAACGCCTGCCGGATGCCTTGGGCCGCATAGACGAAAGAGCGCCAAAATTTGCGGGGGCCGGCAGCCGTATTTTTCATTAGCGGGTCAGCCCCACCTGGGCCAGCACATCTTCCTGCTTCGCCATCATCACCGCTTCGGCTTCTTTGTCTTCATGGTCATAGCCCAGCAGATGCAAAAAGCCGTGCACAAACAGGAAGCCAAGCTCACGCTCCAGCGAATGGCCGTATTCCTCGGCCTGTTCACGGGCGCGTTCCACGGAAATGATGATGTCGCCGAGCATTTCAGGCAGGTCGGACAGCTCTTCCTCTTCTTCGATTTCGTAGACGATATCCGGCTCCTCTTCCCCGCCTTCGTTCATCGCAAACGACAGCACGTCGGTGGGCCGGTCGATCCCCCGGTAATCCCGGTTCAGCTCATGGATGCGTTCGTTATTCACGAACGTCAGCGCCACTTCGCCGTCCTGGACGCCTTCCGCTTCCCCAGCTTTCGCCAAAATCGTCTCGAGCAGTCCGATCAGGCTGTCGCCGATTTCCAGCTCCTCTTGTTCATTGCTCCACACCAGCTGCAGGCTCATGCGTTAACGGCCCCTTCCTCTTTCTTTGGTTTGCGCGTTTCTTCGGGATATTCGATCCGGGAGTGGAAAATACCCATTACAGCTTCCTTCAGCGTCCGCGCAATGACGTCCAGCTCCTTCATCGTCAGGTCGCAGTCGTCGAACTGGTGATCGTCGAGCCGGCCTTTGATGATCTTGGCAATCATGGTCTCAATCTGCTCCACCGTAGGCTTGCGCAGCGAGCGGACGGCGGCCTCGACACTGTCGGCAATCCCCACCACCGCGGCTTCTTTCGATTGTGCTTTGGGGCCCGGGTAGCGGAAATCCTCCTCCGTAAAGTCCGGCTCCGTTCCGTTTTCTTCGGCGATCCTTAGCGCCTTATGGTAGAAATAATGCAGGAACGTTGTGCCGTGATGCTGCTCCGCGATATCGCGGATCGGCTTCGGCAGCTTGTATTCCTTCAGCATTTCCACGCCGTCGCGGGCATGGGCAACGATGATGGATTTGCTGAGCATCGGCTCAATCGAATCATGCGGGTTATCCATATTATTCTGATTTTCGATGAAATAAAAAGGCCGTTTGGTCTTGCCGATATCATGGTAATAGGAGCCAACCCGGCACAGCAGCCCGTCCGCGCCGATCGCTTCGGCCGCAGCCTCGGACAGATTGCCCACCATCACGCTGTGGTGGTAGGTGCCCGGCGTTTCGGTCAGCAGCTTGCGCAGCAGCGGATGGTTTGGGTTGGACAGCTCCACCAGCTTCAGTGCGGACAAGATACCAAAGGTAGCCTCGAAAAACGGCATCAGGCCGATCACGAGCACCGCGGTTATCAGACCGCCGGCAAACGCAAAGCCGACCCCGTACAGCGTATCGATCTCCTTCCAGTTCCCGCCCGCGAGCAGACTGGTCACGAACACCGTCAGCGCGCCAAACAGGCTGACCATAATGCCTCCCTTAAGCAGCGTGGAGCGCTGGCCGGCCCGGTGCGTGGCGAACACGGCGACATAGGAGACGATAAGGGCAAGAAAACCGAACGTAAAATCAAACACGGTATTCTGCTGCACATTCAGGATAACGCTTGCCATCACAGCGAACAAAATCGAGCAGAAATAAGCAAGCGAAATATCCAGCAGCATCGCCAGCAGCATCGCGCCGATGGCAACCGGAGCGCCGAAGCCGATAAATATCCGGTCATCGGTCTGAAGCAGAGCGGTCAGCCGCAAGCAGACAAGGGTGATGACAAAAACGAACACAAGCATCAGCAGCTGCGAGTTGTTGTACTTGAAGCCCGAGGTTCCCGTCTGCCGGATAAACATCAGCAGACCTACGGCGAGCATAGCGGACAAAAGCAGCAGCCCCAGCTCCGGCCAGTAATTGACCTCGTTGTTCAGCAGGCCGTTTTCGTCCAGCAGCTGGTACAGCTCGGGCGTAATCAGCTGGCCTTTGGAGACCAGGACGTCGCCCTGCTTGATATACATCGTGGGCGTATTCTCGCGGGCTTGTACCTCCGCCTCTTTTGTGGCTTCCTCATCGTAGAACTTATTGCTCACAATGGCGAGCCGGGCGAGCTCCTGAACCACTTCCCGAGCCGTGCGCTGGGACAACGAACTGATGCTGACCAGCTCCGCCACCTTGGCGCGGGCCGTCTGGGCATCCGTAACCTGATCGTTCATCAGCTGGGTGACAATATTGCGCGCCACCGGCTTCATCTCAATGATGTCCTCCGTCGTCAGCCGCGGAATCTTGATGAAGGTCTCCTCCGGAATCACGTACGTCTGCTCCCGGATCTTTGACTGCATTTCCTTAAGCAGCGTCTCCGAGTAGGTGCCGTTCTTGCGGCTGCCCGCCACAAAGTTCAGCACAAAATCACTGGCCCGGCGCGGAATTTCTTCCCGGTAAATCGTCGTTTTCTCCCTCTGGGAGATGGTTTCGTCCTGATTCAGCCGGTCGATCCGGTCGAGCAGCGACGTCACGAGATTTTCGGTGCGCAGCGGAATAATCTCATACCTTGGCTGCACGTTTTCGGCCGCTTTCTCCTGGGCCTGCAGCGTCGCTTTTGTGTCGGGAATCTGCATCGGCGCGGTGATTTCTTTGGCGCTGTGTGTTCCTTCCCGGATATCATACCGCTTTGGCAGCAGGTCGGGCGCCAAACCAAAGTAGAGAATGACGCCAAGCAGCACAAACAGCGTGTACCGGACCGCAGGGCTGTATTTCCAGCCGCCGCCATTCTGAACAAAGCCGCTGAATTTAGACGGTTCCTTTGAAGCCATGGTGACAATCCCCTTTATTCGAGGTTTTCGGCAGATCGGTCATAGGCAACGATGATTTTCTGCACCAGGGAATGCCTTACTACGTCTTCTTCCGCGAACTGGACAAATCCGATCTCTTCGATGCCGGACAAAATCGTCTTAGCTTCGATCAGGCCGGATTTTTTGCCCCGCGGAAGGTCGATTTGGGTAACGTCGCCCGTAATGACCATCTTCGAGCCAAAGCCGAGCCGGGTCAGGAACATCTTCATCTGCTCCGGCGTCGTATTCTGGGCCTCGTCCAAAATAATAAACGAGTCGTCCAGCGTCCGTCCGCGCATATAGGCCAGCGGAGCAATCTCGATCAGCCCGCGCTCCAGCGCTTTGGCGACCTGGTCCGGGCCCATTACGTCGTACAGCGCGTCGTATAGCGGGCGCAGGTACGGATCAACCTTCTCCTGCAGGTCTCCGGGCAGGAAGCCGAGACTTTCGCCCGCTTCCACAGCCGGCCGAGTCAAAATAATGCGTTTGACGGAGCCTTCCTTCAGCGCCGCAACCGCGAGCACGACGGCAAGATACGTCTTGCCGGTTCCCGCCGGTCCGATGCCGAACACAATGTCGCGTTTCTTGATGGTGGTCACATAATGCTTCTGACCAATGGTCTTGACGCGGATCGGGCGTCCGCGGAAGGTCGTCGTAATCTCTCCCTTAAACAGGTCGAGCAGCTGGTCCGCCCGGTAATCCTTCGCCAGCTCCACGGCGTACTGCACGTCGCGTTCGCTAAGGATATAACCGCTGCGGATCAGCTGGAGCAGCACGTCGAACAGCTGCTGCAGCTTATCCACTTCCCGCTCTCCCCCGCGCACGTTCAGCTCCGCTTCACGCGAAGCGATGTGTGCGGGAATTTCGCTCTCGATGATCTTCAGAAATCCGTCCTGCGGGCCGAATAATGCAAGCGCCTCTGCCGCGTTCTGCAGCGGGATCTTTATGCTTGAAGTCTTATCTGACAAATAGCCTCATTCTCCTTGGTTGTATACTATGGGAAGCTCTTGGGCAATTCTCTCTTCCACCTCAAAAAGCACTTTCATATAAACTTTACCATTCTCTTTCTTCTCATGCAAAATTTTTTGGCTTTTGACAGCGCTGTCCGTCCCGTAACGGGTCAAGAGATCCGCTTTGGCCAGCCGGATTCCTTCGTTCCTCGCTTCCTCCGGCGTGCGTGTCCGGCGGCTCTCACGGACCTCCAGCTCCTTTTCCGTCATCCAGCCGAGCGGCAGCGGCTGCCCCCGCCAGGTCAGCGGACGAAGCTCCTCCAGCAGGCGCGTCTCGGCGTATCCGCTTTTGCCGTAGCCCCACAGCTGAACGGCCCAGTTCCCAAGCACCAGATAATACCGGTCCTTGCGTTCGCCCGTATAGGTGCCGCTGACCGCTTCCAGCGGAACGGCGATGTTGTATTCGTGCCACACCAGGCCCCGGACCTCGCCTTTGGCCACCACCAGCTCCGAATTTTCTTCGTCCCCCAAAATGCCCGAGATGAGGATGTCGCCTTTTTTCACCCGGGTGTTGCGGGAGACGGCGGGACGCCCCTGCTCGGCGATGATCTCCGTAATAACAGCGTCGCTGCGGCTGACGAGATGCCGGGGGCTGTACAGCTCCTGCTTTTCCGGTTCGGCGGATTCGACAACCTGGATATTTACCGCTGTTCCCTGGCGCTCCACACCGACCCAGGAGACGCCGGGCAGCCGCAGCGTCAGCGCTTTGGACAGCTTGTCCGGCGTCTCCAGTCTCCAGATCCACTGGTAGGGCCGGATGCCCTCTAGTTTGGCGGCCTCAAGAATGTCTTCCGAGGCGATGCGTTCGTTGCCTGAGACGCGCACCGTCCACACCATGGAGGACAAGAGGACAAGCAGCACCGCGAAGCAGACCGCACCGGCGACAAAAAACTTCCGTTTCCACAGCCGGGCCAGCCGAAACGGCAGGCCTGTCCGGCCGCGGATGCGCATGCGGCAGCCTGTCCGCTTCAGCAGCGGACGCAGCGCATAAAAATCAGGCAGCAGCAGATGCAACCGGACGCCCTCCGGCTCCGGCTTGACCCCCCACAGGGGAATCCCCGCCTCGCCTAATGCGTTGATCAGCTCCTCCACGCGCGGGCCGGAGACGCTGACCGTAACCACTCCCCGCAGGGAAGACAGAGCGGGACCCTTCATTTACGTTTCCTCGCTTTCCTTGAACTTAATTTCGCTAATCCGGCCCTCAACCGCCAGCTCCCGCCCCAAAATGGACGAGATGGACAAGTCTTCGCCGGTAATCTCCAGCAAACCCCTGTTTAACGCGAGCGTAAGCCGCCCGGGGGAGAAGCGCAGCACGCCGCGGTGGTTCTCGATATACAGCTCCCTGTCGCCGATCAGGGTGATCCGGGGCAAATCGTGCACAATATCCTGCGGCAGATTCAGCATCCCACTAGACCATCCCCGCAGCCTGACGCCGATCCGGGTCATAGGTAGACGTTCCCCCTTCCTGTATTACAACCTTATGCGGGCGATGTCTGATTTATGAGAGGATGGGTACCGCTGAAATGGCGAATGAACTGCATTAGGATATGACCGGGCCTACCCGAGACATTCCGCTAAAAAAATAAACCGGCCAGCTAAGGAAATTTCCCTAACCGGCCGGTTGGCCATACAGAAGTATTCGATTAATATTTAGGCCGCTATAACCGGGATTCTAAGCTGTGCCGCCCGCCTCTACCGCCGGCTGAGCCTCTATAGCTCCGGAACCGGCATCCTGGAACAGGGCCGCCGCGCCGATCAGGCCGGCATCGTCGCCAAGCTCTGCACCTGTAATCCGGTACGTGCCCCGGTATGGCGCCATTACATATTGCTCGGTCCGCGTGCGGACAGCCGACAGCAGCAGTTCGCCCGCCCGGCTGACCCCGCCCCCGATCACCAGAACATCGGGATTGTAGGCATGCACGATGTTGGACAATCCCAGCGCCATATAATGAACTGTGCGTTCAAAAACTTCACCGGCTACCCGGTCCCCGCGCCTTACCGCTTCAAAAACATGCTTCGCCGACAGGCTCTCGCCCTGTTCATCCGCGATTTCCGCGATCAGGGAAGTCTGCTGCGCAAGCCGCCGCAGCGCCTCGTTCCGGATCGCCGTGCCGGAAGCAAACGTCTCCCAGCAGCCCCGACGGCCGCAGCTGCAGACCGGTCCGGCCGGGTCAACCACCGTATGCCCCAATTCGCCGGCGAACGAATGGGAGCCAAGAAACAGCCGGCCGTCCAGGACAAGCCCCGCGCCGATTCCGGTGCTGAACGTGATATACACCATATTTGTGCTTCCGCGCCCCGCTCCGCGCACAAATTCTCCCCAGGCGGCGGCGTTTGCGTCATTGACAACCTGGACTTCCGTCCGCAGTTCGGCTTCCATCCATTCCTTCAGCGGCACCCCGTTCCATTCCGGCAGGTTGGTTCCGTTCAGGGCAATGCCTTTGCGGCTGTCCACAGCTCCCGGAGAAGCGAGGCCTACACCGGCAAGCGGCTTTCCGCCTGCAACCGAACGGATCATTCCGTTCATCCGGGTGACCAGCTCCCTGGCCGTCCCTCCTTTGCCGGTCTCCAGCTGTTCTCGCCCGATCAGCACGCCGCGGGCATCAAACAGGCCCGCGGCGATTTTGGTTCCCCCCAGATCCAATCCGACGACATAGGTTTCCGCTTGCTGCATCACGCCTCACCCTTCTCTTCTGTCTATTCTCATCCCTTCCGTGTGTAGACGCTCCGCCAAAGCGCGGAGCGCTTCCGGATCGATCGGCGCAAGCCCCGAACGCTGAAAGCGGATGGAGGAGCCGAAATGAACTTCGCCGACTCCGGTTTCCCGGCAAAATCCTTCGATTCCCTCCGGCGTAAGGCCATGCCCCGCCAAAATGCCCAGCGGGCCGTCCCCGCAGCGCTCCACCAGTCCGCGGATGACCGGAACCGACTGAGGGGCGGGGAGCAGGCCGCCAGATGTCAATACCCGGGTAACCGCCGGGTATTGTTTTAATACGTCCAGCCCTTCGAGTAAATCCGCCAGCTCGTCGAAGGCCCGGTGAAACGTGACCTGCATCCCGTCCGCAAGCGGGAGCAGACGCTCCAGCAGACGGACGTCAATCCGGCCGTCCCCGGTCAGAGCGCCGACGACGATGCCTGCAGCGCCCGCCGCGCAGACCGCTTGAATTTCCTCCGCCATGGTGTCCGCGTCAGGCGGACCGTACACAAAGGAACGGCTGTGCGGCCGGATCATTACATGCACGGGAATGCTCAGCGCCCTTACCGTCTGCCGGACCAGGCCGATGCCGGGCGTCAGGCCGCCTTCGGTCATGGCGGTAATCAACTCGATCCGGTCCGCGCCGCAGGCTTCCGCCGTAAGCGCGTCGTCTATACAGGTCGCGATAACCTCCAGCTTCATCATACAGGCCCCTCCTCTCCCGGCATTACCGGCCCTTCCTGCGCACGCGCAGCCGCATAGTCGGCCAGCAGGCGGACGCCGTATCCGGTCGCCCCTACCTCTGCGTAGGGCAGCTCCCGTTTGTACTGAACGGTGCCTGCCATATCGATATGCACCCAGCGCATGGAGGGGGACACGAACTTGCGGATAAACAGCGCTGCCGTTATCGCCCCCGCATACACGGAGGTTCCGACATTGCGCAGATCCGCGTAATCGCTCTTTAGTTCAGATTCGTAATCGTCAACCAGCGGCATCGGCCACAGGCGTTCGCCGTTCTCCTCGCCGATGGCGGCCAGCTGCCGGGTCATTCCGGCATCCCCCCAGATCCCGGCAAGGCCGAGGCCAAGCGCCTGGCCGACGTTTCCCGTCAGCGTGGCGATATCGATCGCCTCCTCTGCGCCAAGGGCGGCGGCGTGCAGCAGGGCGTCCGCCAGCATCAGCCGCCCTTCCCCGTCGGTGTTGGCCACCTGAACGGTCAGCCCGTTCGGGTAGGTGACGACCGACGAGGGCAGCATCGCCGCCGCGCCCGGCAGATTGTCGGCGATGGCAATCAGCGCCGTCACCCGCACAGCCGCGCGGGTACGGGCCAGAATCTCCATCGCCCCGGCTACGGCTGCGGCGCCGCCCATATCCATCCGGGCGTCGCTGATATCGCGGCCCGTCTTAACGTTCATGCCGCCCATGTCGAAGGTGACGCCTTTGCCGACGAGGGCAAGCAGCGGCGAGCCGGAGTTACCTTCATACGCGATTTCCACAAGCGCGGGCGGGTGCGGACTGCCTGCACCTACCGCCAGCAGTCCGTTCATGCCCCGCCGGACAAGCTCTTCTCCGCGGTACACCGTGACCTGCACCGGCAAATCAGCGAACTGCTGCTTGATCCGCTGGACAAAGCTGTCCGGATTCAGCCGCTCCGGCGGTTCGTTCACGTAGTCCCTCGCCTGCCGTACCGCCCGTTCGCGGATCTCCGCCGTCATCAGCGCGCGCATAGCGGCGGCTTCGTCCAGGCCCGGCCACTCCTCAAGCCGCAAGCTGAGCCTGACGGCACCCGGGCGCTTCGTTCTCCCCCGGCTGGCATCGTACCGGTATTGGCCCATCCGCCATCCTTCCGCTGCCGCCTGCAGTCTGGCTTCCGGCCCGGCGCTGCCGGGGACGCCGCCGGTCAGCCGCGCGCTGCGCCGTTCCTCCCGCAGCAGCGCCCGCGCCGCAGCCCCTGCCGCCCGCCGGAGCGTCTCCAGCGAGGGTTCTTCTGCCGCCCCAAGGCCAACCGTCAGCAGATCGGTCTCCCCGTCCCGCCGACCATAAAACCAGGTGACCGCTCCCTCGCGGGCCTGCCCGGAACGCAGCCGCGGTCCGTCTGTTTGGCCTTCCTTGACGAACCGGAGCTCCACTTCAGCCGCTTCCCAAGCATCAAAAACCACTTCCATCCCAAAGCACCTTCTTCCGCTGCTTATTTCACTGCCCCGCTGACTTCAGCGCCGCTTCATCATACAGATGGCAGGCCACCCAATGCTCGGGCTCCGCTTCCTGGAACACCGGCTCTATCCGCTTGCAGATCTCCATGCAGGACGGACAGCGGGTGTGGAACCGGCAGCCAGTAGGCGGATCTACCGGACTTGGCAGATCGCCTTTCAGGATGATCCGTTCTTTCTTCAGCTTCGGGTCCGGCACGGGCACGGAAGACAGCAAGGCCTGCGTATACGGATGCAGCGGGCGGTCGTACAGCGCATCCTTGGGCGCCGACTCCACCAGCGTTCCGAGATACATCACGCCAATCCGGTCGCTGATATGCTCCACCACACTGAGATCATGCGAGATAAAAAGATACGTAAGCCCGTACTCCTCCTGCAGATCCTGCAGCAGGTTCAGCACCTGCGACTGGATGGACACGTCAAGCGCGGACACCGGCTCATCGGCGACGATCAAGCTCGGCCTCACCGACAGCGCCCGGGCAATGCCGATCCGCTGGCGTTGACCGCCGCTGAATTCGTGCGCAAAGCGTTCCGCATGCAGGCTGTTCAGGCCCACTGTGTCCAGCAGCTCGCCGGCCAGACGGTCCCGCTCTTTTGGACTAAGCTTCGTGTGGATCAGCAGCGGTTCAGCCACCAGCTCCTTGACCTTCATCCGCGGATTCAGCGACGCGTAAGGGTCCTGAAACACCATCTGCATCTCTTTGCGCAGGGGTCTCATTTTGTTATCGCTGAACGAGCTGATATTTTGACCGTTAAACCAGATTTCGCCTTCGCTTGGCGTCAGCAGCCGGGTGACCAGCCGGCCGGTCGTCGATTTGCCGCAGCCGCTTTCTCCCACGAGACTGAAGGTCTCGCCTTTACGAATGGCAAAAGAGATGCCGTCCACCGCACGCAGCCGTTTCGACTGTCCAAAAAAGCCTTTTTTAATCTCGAACGATTTCCGCAGCCCTTTGACTTCAATCAGCGCCGGTTCATTCATCCGCGTCCCCCTCCTTCCGCTGCCGGCGTTCCGGCCGGCTGGGTCAACCAGCAGCGGCTCAGCCGCCCAGCCTCTCCGCCTGGCGGCAGCAGCGCTGGTTCGGCCGCTGTGCACCGGTCCATCACATGCGGGCAGCGCGGCGCGAATTTGCACCCGGCCGGCATCTGGGACAGATCGGGGACGTTGCCCGCGATCGAATCGAGCCGCCGCACCTTTTGGCGCAGCTTCGGCACAGACCGGATCAGTCCCTGCGTATACGGATGCTGCGGATTCTCAAACAGCTCGCCCACGGCGGCTTGCTCGACCACCCGTCCGGCGTACATCACCACAACGCGGTCGCACATTTCCGCCACGACGCCGAGATCATGCGTAATCAGCAGCATGCCCATGTGCTGCTCTTCCTTCAGCCGCTTCATCAGGTCGAGAATCTGCGCCTGAATCGTTACATCAAGCGCGGTCGTCGGCTCGTCGGCGATCAGCAGCTTGGGATTGCACGACATGGCCATCGCAATCATGACCCGCTGCCGCATCCCGCCGGACAGCTGATGGGGATAATCGCCGGCCACCTCTTCGGCGCGGGGGATGCCGACCTGGCGCAGCATATGGACCGCATGTTCTCTTGCCTGTTTCCGGTTGTATTTTAAATGCAGCATAATCGGCTCTTCGAGCTGTTTGCCAATCCGCAGCACCGGATTCAGCGACGTCATCGGTTCCTGAAAAATCATCGCCAGGTCCTTGCCGCGAATCGACCGCATTTCATTTTCTTTCAGCTTGGTCAGATCGACGCCGGCGAAACGGACCTCGCCTCCCGTAATTTCGCCGGGCGTGTCTTTCAGGAGCCGCATGATCGACAGCGAGGTGACGCTTTTGCCGCAGCCCGACTCGCCAACGAGTCCAACAACCTCGCCCGGGTTAATGGTAAAATCAATCCCGGCGACCGCCGTAACGCTGCTCCGCCCGCGTCTGAATTCCGTTTGCAGCTGACGTACTTCCAGCAATGCCTCAGCCATGGCCGCCCCTCCTAGTTTTTGGATTTGGGATCCAGCGCGTCCTGCAGTCCGTCTCCCAACAGATTAAAAGCAAGTACGGTGATAAAAATAACCGCGCCGGGGAAATACACGATATGCGGAGCAATACTCAGATAATCGCGCGCCATACTCAGCATCGCGCCCCAGTCCGGTTCGGTCGGCTTTGCGCCCATGCCGAGGAAGCTCAGCGAAGACGCCGCCAGAATCGCCGAACCGATTTTCATCGTCACGTTGATGATAATCGTCGGCACCGTCTCCGGAAAAATATGCTTCCAGATAATCCGGCCGTTTTTTGCTCCCATGGAGCGGGCCGCTTCCACGAACAGCGTCTCCTTTGCGGACAGCGTCACGCTGCGGATAATCCGGGCAAACGACGGGATGCCGAAGACGGCAACGGCGATCACGACATTCGACAGACCCGGCCCGAGAATCGCCACAATGCCGATGGCCAGCAGCAGGTCCGGGAACGAAAACAGCACATCGCTTCCCCGCATGATCAGCCGGTCCAGCCAGCCGCCGTAATACCCGCTGATCAGTCCGAGAAACGTCCCGGCCACCGCGGCAATGGCCACTGAGCTGAGGCTGACACCAAGCGACAGCTGCGCCCCGATGATCAGCCGGCTCAAAATATCGCGTCCATATTCGTCGGTTCCCGCCCAATGCTTGGCCGAAGGTCCGGCCATCAGGGCGTCATAGTCCGGCGCGTTGGGATCGTAAGGCGCGATAACCGGCGCCAGCGCGGCAATTATAAACAGCAGCACAATAAAAACCGCCGCTGCCAGGGACAGCTTTTGCCGGCTGAATTTGGCGGCGAACTGCCGGACTCTGCCTTTGGGCAGACTCTGCGGCGCCGCTTGCGCGGCCAGCGCGGGGCCGGCCTCCATCACGGTCGGTTGTTGACTCATGGCGTTGTCCTCCTTTTAGTTCGCCGCGTATCTGATCTTCGGGTTCAGCACTCCATACAGCAGATCGACGGCCAGATTAATCAGAATAAATTCGGTTGCAAACAGCAGCAGTTCAGCCTGGATGACGGTGTAATCCCGGAATTCGATTGAATCGACAAGCAGCCTTCCGAGGCCCGGAATACTAAAGACGGTTTCCACCATAACCGATCCGCCCAGCAAAAAGCCGAACTGCAGGCCCGCTACCGTGACGACTTGGATCAGGGAATTGCGCAGCGCATGCCGTCCTACGACCGCAAATTCCCGCAGCCCTTTGGCGCGGCCGGTCCGGATATAATCCTCGCGCATCGTTTCAATCATGGACGAGCGGGAAAAACGGGCCAGCATAGACATGATCCCAAGGCCCAGCGTAATGGACGGCAGCACATAACCTTTCCAGGTGTCTACGCCGCCTGTCGGGAACCAGCCCAGCTCCACTGAAAAAATCTGAATCAGCACCAGGCCGCTCCAGAAGCCCGGGATAGACAGTCCGGAAATCGCGGTCACCATGGTGACGTAATCGGGCCAGCGGTTCCGTTTGACCGCGGCGACAATGCCCGCCAGCACGCCGATGACCAGCGCCCAGCCCATGCTGAGGAGCGTAAGCCATACCGTCGGCATCATCCGGCTTTGCAGCATTTCCGTTACCGGCAGACCGGACACCAGGGAGGTGCCGAGGTCGCCCCGGAACAGGTTGCCCATATAGTCCAGATACTGCTTCCACAGCGGAAGATCCAGCCCAAGCTGCGTCCGGATGGCGGCGATTTCTTCGAGCGTCGCTTCTTTGCCGGCCACCAGCCGGGCGGGATCGCCCGGAATCAGATGGATGAACAAAAACACCAGCACCGAAACGACGAACAGCAGCGGGATGACTCCGAAGAGCCTTTGCAAAGCGTATCGTCCCACGTGATTGGCCTCCTTCGGGTTGTCTAAATAAAAGCGGGGCCGTCTTCCCGGTTGCTATTCAGGAAGCGGCCCCTTTTTGAACCAAAGCTTGATTAAAGGACCGGATTCGCCTTAGGCTTACTGCTTCACTTCGGCGTTCAGCAGGTTGATGCTGCCGTCCGGATATACTTTTACGCCTTCCAGGTACGGCTTCTTGCCGGACACGATTTGGTCAACGCCCATGAATGCCCAAGGCGCTTCTTCCCAGATTGTCTTCTGGATATCGGCATAAATCGCTTTGGCTTTCTCCGGATCGGTCGACTTGTTTGCTTCGGCGATCCATTGGTCAACCTGTTCGTTTTTGTAGTAAGCCGTGTTGGAGCCGGCCGGCGGGAACATTTCGCTGCTGAACAGTCCGCGCGTCGCGCCATCGGCGTCGCCGGAGGACGGCGACCAGCTTACATACCACATTTGAATGGCCGCATCTTCAGGGGTAGCGGAGTTGATTTGATCGGACAACGTGGCGCTTTCCATCGACTTCACTTCCACATCAATGCCTACCAGCGCAAGCTGCTGCTGGAAGAACTGCATGCCTTTTACCGTCTCCGATTCATTGCCGCCCCAGATTTCGGCTTTGAAGCCGTCCGGGTAACCCGCTTCGGCGAGCAGCTGTTTTGCTTTTTCCGGATCATAGTCGTAGCCGGTCTGTTGGGAGTAGTACTGCGTCTTCGGGGACATCGTGGAATCCAGCTTGGTCCCGAGGCCCGAACGCACAACTTTTACATATGCTTCTTTATTGATGGCATAGTTGATCGCCTGGCGGATTTTAACGTCGTCGTAAGGCTTTTTCATCGTGTTCAGGGTAACGTACCGGACGATGGTGGAATCCACTTTGTCGATCACGACACTGCTGTCGCTCTCAAGTCCCGCCACCTGCTCTGCCGGCATCGGATAAATAAAATCGGCTTCGCCCGTCTTCAGCATGGCAATCCGCGCGCCGTTTTCAGGCACTGGCTTGAATGTCAGGCTGTCAACCTTCGGGAGCCCTTCCTGCCAGTACTCCGCGTTTTTCTCTACAACAAGCTTGTCGCCCTGCGTCCACTCTTTGAATTTAAAAGGACCTGTGCCTACCGGCTTCTGGGCAATGTCTCCGCCTTCCGCCAGCGCCTTCGGGCTGACGATCAGCAGCATGGCCATCTTGTTGAGCAGCGCCGCATACGGCTCGCTCAGCGTAATCACCACCGTTTTTGCGTCAGGCGTTTCCACCTTGCTGACTTTGGTGAAGCTTCTGCGCATTCTCAGGCTTTTGCTTTCGTCCAGCACGCGGTCCAGATTCGCTTTCACCGCTTCAGCGTTGAACTCCGCGCCGTCCTGGAACTTGATGCCTTCCTTCAGGGTAAAGGTATACACCAATCCGTCGTCGCTGATTTTGTAGCTGTCTGCGAGCACTTCTTTGAGCTGCATATTCTCGTCAAAACCCATCAAACCTTCATACATGGTGCGAACCGCAGTGATTGAATTCGTGTCGCTGATATTGTGGGGATCAAGCGTCGTAAAGTTGGCGTCCACACCGATCACAAGGTTGTTGCCATTTTTGGAGACCACCTTTGCGCCGTCCGAAGCCGGTGCGGTACCTTCCGGCGCCGACGAAGCGGCACCGCCGTTAGCCGCCGCGTTTCCCCCGCTATTGCCGTTTGAACCGCCGCCGCAGCCTGCTGCCGTAACGGCGATGGTGAGCAGCAGCATCATCATCGGCCATACTTTTCTTCTTTTCTTCATGTCCAATCACTCCCCTTGAAGTTTGATGTTATAGAGAAATACGCCTTGCGGGCGTGCTTTCACAGTTCCAGGGCCGCCTCTTCTTAAGAGCGTTCACGGCAAAAGAGTTCATCACGATTCAAGCTGGAACACCGCTCGGCGTTCGCCGACAGCCGCACCCGCGTCGTTCGTAATTTCATTGGGTACAAGCGCGTACAGACGGTCGATCGTCGCTGTGTTGCCGTAGCCGAGACGCTCCAAAATGGTGGCGATAATGCACGGCCAAACCTGCTCCGATCCGTCTGACACCTTCAGGGAAATGCCAATGCGTTCCTTGCGGAGACCGATCGCATATACGCCTTTGGCGCCGCCTTTTGCCACCAGATTGTCGTCCTTCAGCAGGGCCGAACAAACGAACTGCCGGTCGGCGATCATATCGGGATATTCGTTCATCAAGGCGGCGATATCCGCCGCTGCTTCCCGCGAAGCGGGATCGGAGATCAGATCGGGGCAGGCGAGCTTCAAATACACCCAGGCGATCCGGTCCAGCGGGAGGGCAAATACCGGCAGCCCGCAGCCGTCGACTCCCTGCGGAATCTCCTCCACCGGCAGACCGGACAGCTCGGCTGCGGTATTCATAATCTCGCGCTGCAGCGGATGGCCAGGCTCGTAATAAGTAGATTCATCCCAGCCGGCGCTGCGGCAGAGCGCGATCATGCCGGAATGTTTCCCGGAGCAGTTGTGGAACAACTTCCGTTTGGACTCTCCGGCCCGATACCGTTCTGCCTTAGCCTCTTCATTCAGCGGGTAGGTGCTTCCGCAGTACAGGCTGTCCTCGGGAATTCCCGTCTTGCGGAGAATCGATTCCAGCGCGTCAATGTGGTAGCTTTCGCCGCGGTGGGACGCGGTGAACAATGCGGTTTCCGCGCCCGTCAGCCCATATGTCTCCCGGACGCGCCGCTTCATCGCCGGCATCGCCTGAACCGGTTTGGCGGCGGACCGCAAAAACGTCATCCGGTGAGGGTCTCCCGCCCGGTACAGCACCGTTCCTTCCTCGTCCACAACGCTAACGGCGCCATAATGGACATTTTCAAGCAGTCCTCCACGGTACTCTTCAACCAGCGGTGTAAATCCCATAGGTAACTCCCCCCGTGTTTCGTATGTTCCTAGCAGCTGTTCGCGGCTGCTGTTCGCGCTGGTCTTCTGTTAATCCAGCCGGAAAAAACGGAGCTGCGCCAGAAGTCCCGATCCCGTGACCACGCTTTTGTCGCCCAGCGTAGACCGCAGCAGCTGAAAGGAATCCCGGAGCGGCTCCCACACATACCTGGAAGCGCACAGCTCGCCAATTCCTTCATACACCTCAGGAAAATCGTCCACCAGTTCGCCGCTTACGATGACGCAATCCGGATTGTACATGCAGACCAAATTGTTTACCGTGATCGCCATGTAAGTGAGAGCCCGGTTGACCAAATGAACGGCCCAGCCTTCCCCCGCCCGCTTGGCATCAAACAGTTCCTGGATCGTGCGGACCGGCCGGATTTTGTTAGCCTCCGACAGCAGCGCGCTGATGTTGATGTACGTCTGCAGGCAGCCTGCCTTGCCGCATTCACAAAGCGCTCCACCCGGGTCAACCGTCGTATGTCCGATCTCGCCGGCGCTGTTCAGATCCCCCCGGTAAATTTCTCCTTCGACGATTAGCGCTGAACCAACTCCGTTGCCGAATCCGGCAAGCACCGTCCGCTTCGAACCAATCGCCGAACCTCGAAGATGCTCCGCCAGCGCCATAACCTTCAGTTCATTGTCGATTGCGGCAGGAAGGCCGGTGAGCCCGGACAGCTTCTCTGCCAGCGGCACGTTTTTCCACCCCAGCTGAACCGAAAAGACAACAATGCCTGTCTCGTTGTTCACAATGCCCGGCAGTCCAACGCCAATGCCCTTTATCCTCGACCGGTCGATTTGCTCGCTTTCAATCAGGCTCTGCAGCGCTTCGGCGATCCGGCGAATCGTCTCTTCCGCCGGCTCCTCCGTCCTTGTAAACGAAGTTCCGCAGATGATTTGCCCCTGCAGGTTAACGATGCCGATATCAATCCGGTGCAGATCGACTTCAACGCCCGCCGCAAGCACCGATTCGTCTACCACGCCGAGCAGCGTGGACTTCCGGCCGAGCCCAGCGGTAGGCGCCTGGTCCGACTCGCAGATATAACCCTCATCAACCAGTTCTCCGACAATGCGGCCCACCGTAGTTGCACTCATCCCGGTTTCCTTGGCGATTGCCGCTCTGGAAATGGGATGCCGGTTCTTGATCATCTCGAACACGGTCAGCCGGTTCTGCCTTTTCATAAAGTCCTGATCATGCTTCTTCATCACAGGGTTCCCCCATTAATTTCACCATTGGATTAATTAGACAGACAAGCAGCTGATTTCTCTTAAAAAACTTATGTATAGACTATGTTTTAGGGCGATTTCGTGAGATTTAAGTTTTATATTCTCCAGTGATGTTAATAATATAAGCGATGCTTTTTGATGTGTCAATATAAATGACACATTTCTTTGCATTTTAATAAATAGTTGTGACTGTCTCAAAAGTAAAGCGGATACATTTGTGAATTTATTCCTTTAATCACTTTTTACACCCTGATACCTAACATAATGATGACATAAAATGCACAGGTTTTCAGGTAACAACGTCCTTATCGTCGCATGGCTGCTGTCCTCCCGGCACAAAAAAACACCGTATCCTTAATGGATACGGTGCAAAATATACCGCGCTGTTCCTGACTTTACGAATCTCTGCGCATGGAGTGCGGCCTGCGGGAACGGGGCGGGCCGAGGATTTCCGCCCAAATGAGCCCGCTTCGCAGCTGCTCCTGATCAGTCTGCAAGCTGCTTGCGGAAGACGTTGACGGCTCAGGCTTCCGGTTGCGCGTATTACGTTTCTCCTGCGGACTTTCACTCAGGCTGTCGCCATACTTGGCGATTCCGTCAAAAGAAGCATGCACCCGGCGAAGCTCTTCTTCCATCCGGCGGGTCCGGAGCTCTACGCTGTCTTCCGCCTGCTCCAGCGATACGCCTTCGCCGGTCTCATAGTCCGGCGAAGGGAACTGCTCGCGGGAGCTGCGTTGCGGCGGTTCAGCTGGCCGTGCGGTCCGTGACGGCTCCTCCCAGGACGAAGTCCCGGGCCGCTCCGCTTTTGGCGCCGGAAAGCCGCTGCCGCGGCCTGCCGTTTCCTGCGGACGGTTCGGACGGTTCAGTATAGGCCCGCCGCGTTCGCCGCCGCCGAATGTCGGCATTCCACCTCCGGACGGCTTGCCGGTTCCGCCTTGCTTCTTGGTTTTGCTCAAGCCGGAAATGACAGCAAACAAAATCACCGCCACGATGTAAATCAAGCTGCCCATGGGACTTCACATCCCTTACTTGTTGGTTTTGGATGAATCGGACCCGTCGCCCTGATCCCCCATTTTGCCGAGCGAGCCGCGCATCTGAGTGTCGGCTTCAATGTTTTTGAGGTTCATATAGTCCATCACGCCAATTTGTCCGGCGCGCAGCGCTTCCGCCATCGCCAGCGGCACCTGGGATTCGGATTCAACAACCAGCGCCTTCATCTCGACGACGCGGGCCTTCATTTCCTGTTCTTGAGCGACGGCCATCGCTCTGCGTTCCTCGGCTTTGGCCTGGGCGATCCGCTTGTCGGCTTCAGCTTGTTCCGTCTGGAGATAAGCGCCGATATTTTTGCCTACATCCACGTCCGCAATATCGATCGACAGAATCTCGAACGCCGTGCCGGCGTCCAGACCTTTGGACAATACTGTCCGGGAGATGGAGTCCGGATTTTCCAAGACATCTTTGTGCGAGTTACTGGAACCTACCGTCGTTACAATACCCTCGCCAACCCGGGCGATGATGGTCTCTTCGCCTGCGCCGCCGACGAGACGGTCGATATTCGCACGAACCGTTACCCGGGCTTTAACTTTCACTTCGATCCCGTCTTTCGCAACCGCGGCTACGGTCGGCGTCTCAATCACACGCGGGTTAACGCTCATCTGTACCGCCTGCAGCACATCGCGTCCTGCCAGGTCGATTGCTGCCGCACGCGTGAACTCCAGCGGAATGTTCGCCCGCTGGGCGGCGATCAAAGCGTTAACCACACGGTCGACGTTACCACCCGCCAAGTAGTGACTTTCCAGCTGATTGATATTCAAACCCAAACCCGCTTTGGTTGCTTTGATCTGCGGGTTGACAATCCGGCTTGGGGTTACCCGGCGCAGCCGCATCGCCACAAGGGTAATAATTCCGATCCGCACGCCGGATGCAAGCGCGGATATCCAGAGCATGACCGGGAAAAAACTGAAAAATACGCTGAGCACGATAATGACCACTACTGCGATCAGCAAACCTGTAATCAAAGTTGGTTCCATTTTGTCCCTCCGTTATAAGGTTTGGCATACCACAAGACATGGCGTGCCGGCAGAATGCCGGACACGTTCTATCCATAGTTTACCTTAATCTTTTACTTCTTTCACGATAATCCTGCCGCCTTCGACTTTGACAACGGCTACGGGGAGGTTCGCACCAACAAATCCGCCTTCGGTAACGACATCAACCCGCTCGCCGGCAATTAGCGCAGTGCCCGCAGGACGCAGAGGCGTAATGCTGACCCCTTTTTGTCCTATCAAACCGCTTTTCTCGAGCGAAGGCACAAATCCCTGATCAGTTGTTAGGCTTTCGCTTAAGATAAACCGGTTCCAGATCCCCCGCTCCTTGAAAACCACCGCGACAATCGTTACCACAACGGCCGCCGCCGCAAAGGCGATGCCCAGGCTGAACAGCGCATGCGTATAGCTGTAGGCTGCCCGGATGACGCCTGCGATAAGGCTGACCGAACCGAGTATCCCAAGGATGCCGAAGCTTGGAACAAACAGCTCAAGAACCATCATAACCAGGCCAAGAATAAACAGCAGCCACGTCTCCGAACCGGCAAAGCCGGCCACATAGTTGCCGAAAAAGTACAGCACAAACGCCAGGGTCCCGATAATACCCGGAACGCCAAACCCCGGTACGAGCATTTCAATGACCACACCGGCAATTCCGATAAAGAGCAGCAGCGTCATCACCACCGGATTGGTCAGAAACTGAGACATTTTCTCCGCCCCGGTATGCTTCACTTGAAATACATCGTCAGTCGAATACCCCATCGCCTGCACAGCCTCTTCCGGGGAATCGGCGATATAATCGGCGTAACCCGCTTTTTGCGCCTGTTCGCTGGTCAAAGCAATGATCTGCCCTTTTTCTTTGTGTACGCCGAGTTCAGGTTTGTCGACGACCATATTTACGTCGGTCATGCCGGCGGCCACATCCGGATCTCTGCCGTTCAGCTGCGCCGCGCCGGCCATTTTCGATTTCCAGAAGGAAATCAGCTTGGCGTCGTCAACCGGACTGCCCGTTCCGTCAACCAACGCAGCCGCTCCGATCATGCTGCCGGGCTTCATCGCAATTTGGTCGGCGTTCAGTGCGAGATAACTGCCCGCGGATGCGGCGTCGCCCTTAATGTACGCCAAGACCGGAATCGAACTGTCCCGAATCATGGTCCCGATCTCCTCAGCAGAGGCGACAAGCCCCCCAGGCGTATCAATCTCCAGCACAATCAGCACCGCTCCATAGTTGCCGGCTTCTTCAAATCCGCGCTCCAAAAAGCTCTGCAGTCCCTGCCGGATCTCCTGATCGACGGGGATAATAAACACAGGCCCCGTCTTCGGAGTAGACGCTGCTGCCGAAGCGGATGCTAAATACGTAGGGGCTGCCGATGCTGAAGCCGTTAGCGACGTCGATGCAGTTGGCGAAGACGATGCAGTTAGCGACGTCGAGGCAGTTAGCGAAGACGATGCACTTAGCGACGTCGATGCGATTAGCGAAGACGATGCAGTTAGCGACGTCGATGCAATTAGCGAAGACGATGCAGTTAGCGAAGGCGAAGCAGCCGCGGAAACCGCGGAAGCCGCCGCATTCCCGGCTCCGGTCACGAATCCAAACGGCAGCAGGAACAGGAGTACGGCGAATATTGCTCGAACGGCCGCCGGTAATTTGCGTAGTCCGGTCACTGGTGTGTCCTCCTTTTAGTGTAATAAAAGCGTATACCGAATGGGCGGCCGCTTATACATGGGACTGCACGGTCCTTCACATTCCGCCCTCCGCGAGATGTATCGGCAATACGCGGATCAACCCTTCACGAAGTAATACGTAAAAAATGCCCGTGCGTTTCATCAGGACCGGCACTGCTAAATGGATATGTAGGAGAAGAAAAGAAAAGCACCCCTTGGTTAAAGGGGTGCGTTCGTTATATTATTGCAGAAATTGCTGAACCGTCTGGTTCACAAGTTTACCATCGGCGCGTCCTTTGATCTTAGGCATCAACGCGCTCATCACCTTACCCATCTCACTTTTCGAAGAAGCACCGGTTTCCTGGATGGTCTGCTGTACAATGACTTTTAATTCTTCTTCGGAAAGCTGCTCAGGAAGATATTTCTGGATAATCTCGATTTCTGCTCTCGTACTTTCGGCAAGCTCGTCTCGGCCCGCTTTTTCAAATTCTTGGAGGGCATCTTTGCGCTGTTTGATCTCACGACTAAGGATATCAAGCACTTCGCTGTCGTCTAAATCTCTTTTTAGATCTATCTCAAGATTTTTTATCGTCGAACGAACCATTCGAATGGTGGAGAGTGCGAACTTGTCCTTACTCTTCATCGCTTGCTTCATATCTTCGTTCAATCGTTCGCTAAGATTCATGCTTGGGTGTTCCTCCTAAAACTTTCTCTTACGAGCAGCCTCAGACTTTTTCTTGCGCTTAACGCTCGGCTTCTCATAATGCTTGCGTTTCTTCACCTCAGCCAGTACGCCATCTTTAGCGATGGAACGTTTGAAGCGACGAAGTGCAGCATCAATAGATTCGTTTTTGCGAACTTTCGTTTCAGACACCAGTTTTCCCTCCCTCCGACCAGACCGTCCAAGAGCATAACACGGTTCATCAAATTTCATTATAGGTTAAACAGAAAGAGGGTGTCAACCTGCCGCAACGTCTTTTTTCCACTTTTCAAACTGAAACAAGCCGTACTTAGTGTCAAAATTACGCGTGGGAAGTCGAATTGCCGGTTAAGGCCCCCAATTTCCCGCCTCCCAGCAGATGATAATGCAGATGGAACACGGCTTGTCCGCTGTCCGGACCGCAGTTGTTGATCAGACGGTAGCCAGTATCGGCAATACCCAATTCCTTGGCGATTTGCTGGGCAACCTGGTGAATCTCGCCAATCACCGGCAGATCCTCTTCGGTCACGTCGTTCATCGACGGAATCGGCTTCTTCGGAATAATCAGCACATGCACTGGCGCAGCCGGCTGAATATCGTGAAACGCCAAAATCCGTTCGTTCTCGAACACTTTGTTGCAGGGAATCTCGCCTTTAATAATTTTGCTGAAAATCGTTTCCATCGCTCAACATCCTTTCGAAAAAATCGGTCGATAGCCGCAGGGCGGCCGTAAATTTGTTCCTTCCGGCTGCTTTGCCGACGTCCGCCCTGCCCTCACGCTATTTATCATACCGGATTCAGCGCCGGAACGAAAGGCGGGAGGGACAGCTGTGACGCAACTAATCCAGATCATTATATTGTTCGTTAGATAGTCATGTTTACTTATGCTGACCGGCATGTTATTTAAAAGTTGTCCATTGGTTAGACAGCAGAGTAGATAATAATTATACTTGTTCTCGCCTTTTTGTTCCTCGAGTTTGCACGGTACTCTAAAAAGAAAAAACGCTATGAAGGAATATCTATGTTAGAGATATACGAGCTATCGATTAAAGATAAGCCTGAGTATCGCCATATTATCAAATGATTTAGCAGGATCGTCTGCTCCGAAAAGACTTGTCACCAAGGAGGGCATATTCATTGACAGCAGTGAAAGAGGGAAGGGCCTAGGATCACTTCTTCTGCAGCACGCAAGAAAAACAGCTTTTCAGTTAGGAAACAAAAAGATTTACTTAGCAACGGATCATATCGGATACTACGAAAAATACGGTTTCCGGGAGATCGGTTTAAGTAATTTTGAGTGGGTCCGTCCGAGTAAACTATATGAGCACGATACTTTATTCTAGACTCTTTTCGTAGATATTGTTGTTAATGTGACATATGCAACAAAGCTTTGTTCCTAAACGAGAAATTTCCATGTTAATATGGAATTACTTGGATAACAAAAAGACATTGGGAGGTTCCGTTTATGGAAAATTGCTTGATTTGCAACCGAATTAACATGATTAAGGAAGGCACAAATAAATATTTTGTAGCTGAACTTGAAACGGGCTATGTGGTGATTGGAGATCACCAATATTTCAAAGGATACACACTATTTCTTTGTAAGGAACATAAGAATGAACTTCACGAATTAGATAGTGATTATAAGCAGAAGTTTCTGTTTGAAATGAGCAAAGTATCTGAAGCTGTTTATAGAGCGTTCAAACCAGACAAGCTTAACTATGAACTTCTTGGTAACGGCGATTCACATATGCATTGGCACATATTTCCAAGAAGGTTGTCCGAACCTACCCCCAAATATCCTGTTTGGTGGACACCAAAAGAAACCATGTATTCAGAAAGCGTAAGACCAAGTAATGACGCATTGGAAGAATTAAAAAGTAGGTTATTAGAAGAATTGAACAAAATTGTATAGTGCCTTAACAAGCCCGGCCTGAAAGATTGTACTGTGGTGAATGTGATGTTTTTTACAAGCTTCAAACACCATCGTTTGCTTAGCATGTTTCTTGTTTAAATGTTTATGCATTTCTAAGAATCGGAACCAAAACAAATAGTTATCGATGTATTTTCGTGCCGACACTATTGAAGCGTTCCATCCACTTTTTTAGTCGTTGATGATAGGCATTGACGTGCTGAATATGGAAAATGCCTTTTTACCCTAACCCCTTTGTTATTATTTAGAATTTCGTGGGGAATGTCCTTTTTCTTTTGCGAAGAACTTATTTTGGTCAAGTGATATGGTATTGATAGATCTCATCAGCAGAGAAAGAATTGAACAGGTCATTCAACACCTTATTGAAGACGATAGTTTCACCACTGTTTTCACCCTTTACCCTGATGTTCTGCCAGAAGATGATGAACATTATCCAGCCGGATTTTTTGTGCAGTTTTGAAGGTGTCATACAGACTTGAAGATCTGGCAGTTGTATGGTTCCCTTTTCCTCCATGCCCCAGCCCCATCTTCCTCCATCTTGTGGCTGCAAGTTTTTCTCATTAGCGTAAAAAATACTTTCCCATCCCGCTGCCTTGGAGAAGGTATTCCTGTTCCTGTCACGGGCTGCACCCAAGCGGATCTGTAACTGTCCCATAACAGTTTCTTCTTTCCGATGCCCCCGCTTCAATCTTAGGCGGAATGTTCGGTTACGAACTCAATCGTGAAATAAAAGCGGTAAAGGAGCTTAAGGGAGTAAAAGAGATATAGGACATTAAAGGACATGGGCAATAGCAATAGAGAGAAATAGAGAGAAATAAAGAGAACCAGAGGATAAAAGATAGAATAAGACAGTAAAAGACAAGGGGAACAATGGATAAGCGAGATAAAAACAAGTATGGTAATAAAACAAATACGGTAAAAAGACAAAAAAAATAGAAACACCCTGTCAGCTTATAAAAGCTGTTCCAGACAGCGGGCGTATGAGTGGGAGGTTCGCTCCCGGTCATACGTCCGCCGAGGTGTTTCTTAAATGATGTCGGCTTACCTGTATTATAACAGGGGGGTTATGCTGTCTCTGTGACGATAATCACATATTTTCCGTACGGCTACATTTTTTCCATAATGATCCTCGATCCCCCGCCGCCCTGTTCGGCCGGCACTACAACCAGCTTCCGCGGAAGCCGGGCCCGCAGCTCCGGAACGTGGCTGATAATGCCTACGGACAGCCGGTCGTTATGAAGCCGTTCCAGCGAGGTAATCACGGTGTCCAGCAGCTCGGTATCCAAGGTGCCAAACCCTTCATCCAGGAAAAAGAACTGAAGCGGATACTGTCCGCGCAACTGAATCTGGGCCGACAGCGCAAGCGCAAGCGACAGCGAAGTAAGGAACGTCTCTCCTCCGGACAGTGTGGATACAGGCCGCTTTACGCCGCCGTTGCCGTCATCCCGGATCACGAAGCCACCGCCCGAATCCACCTCAAGCGAATATCGCTGCTTGCTGAGAAAACGCAGCCGCTGGGATGCCGCCTGACAGACCTGCATCAGCTGTTCTTCCGCAATGTATTCTACAAACGCATTGCCGCGCAGACAGGACTGCAGCTTGGAAAGGCGCTCCCCTTCCTCCGCATAGCGGCGGCGGGAGGTTTCGAGCTCCGTCCAGCGGGCGTGCCGGTGGCGCAGATCCTCCAGATCGCGTTCGGCCCGGGCCCGAAGCTGGAGCGATTCCTCGTCCTCCTGCTTGCGCCGCAGCAGCTCAGCTTCCCCTTCCAGCCATTCCTCCTCCGTCAGTTCCGCTCCGTTCAGCTGCTCGGCCAGATGCCGCAGCCGCAGCGTCACCTCTGCTTCGGCTTCGCGGTGCGCAGCGGCCCGTGCCTGCATAACTTCGCGCTCCTGCACCGGCAGGACGGCCGCTTCGGCTTCACTGACGGATACAAACGGAGATTTCAGCAGGCTTTTTTCCCATAGTGCAGACTGCGCCGCACTGTGTTCTCCCGCAGACTCCGCCGCCTGACGGGAAATGGCTGCTTCGCGGACGGCCAGCTGCCGCCGTTCCTCCGCCTCCCGCAGCTTCCGCCGGCTGGACTCGGCCGCTTCGGCCAGCGAACGCAGCGTCCGTTCGCAAGCTTCCAGCAGCTCCCGGGCCGGGCGGCCATCCGTCCACTGCTTCAGCCGCTCTTCCCGTTCGCGTCCCAGCTCCTGCTTGCCTTCATACTGGGCGTTCCACTGCGCGAGTTCCTTGTCCAGCGAAGCTATGCGTTCGCGAAGCTGCTGTACGGAAGCACTTTTTTCGTCCAGGAACTTGACGGCAACTTCCAGACGGCCGCGGATTTCCTCCGCCTGCTCATCCTTGCGGCGCAGCTCGCCGCTGGCCTGCTCGGCTTCCTCCGGCGCGAGGCCCGAGAACCGCTCCCCCCATTCGCGGCGCAGCTCCTCCGCCTGGGCGGCGAGCTCGCTTGCACGCGCGGCAGCCTGAACGTCCCAGGCGCGCTCCGCTTCAAGCGCAGCCGAGGCAGCCAGGCGCCGTTCGCCGCTGTCCTGCAGCGTGCGGGCCCAGTCGGCCAAGGCGCGCCGCAGGCTGCGCGAAACGTCGCGCAGGCCGGCTTCGGCCGCGGTGATGGCCGGGACGGTGTCCGCGGCCGGAGCGCCCGGCGAGGCGGCGTCTGGCGAGACGGCGTCCAGCGAGGCGGCGTCCAGCGAGGCGGCGTCCAGCGAGGCGGCGTCCAGCGAGGCGGCGTTCCCTGGGTGCGCAGCACCGGGGAGGACCGCTGCGCCGTGCAGGGCGCTGGCGCCAAGCGCGCCAGGCGCAGCGGCGGCGCCGGACACGGCCGCATCGGCCGCGGCGTGCGGCGCTTCGCCGGCCGGAGCGGCTTCCGCCGCCGCGGCAAGCGCGTCCGCGCCGTACGCCTGCTCCAGCCAGTCGCGGTCCTGCTCAAGCAGCGCCTGCAGCTTGAGCCGTGTCTCGCGCAGGCTGTCGGCCTGGCGGCGCAGCGCCTCCAGCTCCCGCTCCTCATCCGCGGGAGCCCCCTCCTCCGCCGGCGAGGCCGGCGCAGGGTGGTGCGTGCTGCCGCATACCGGGCACGGGCTGCCGTCCGCCAGCTCCCGCGCAAGCGCAAGCGACAGGCGGTGCAGCTCGCGCTCCTTCAGCGCGGCAGCCAGCGCGGATGCGCGGGCCTCCAGCCGTTCGCCGGCCGCGCCGGCGGCGTGCTCGGCGGCCTCCAGCCGCTCAAGATGCTGCAGGGCCCCGCCCAGCAGCATGCCGCGCTCGGCGGCATGCTGCCGCTCCGCCGCCTCAGCTTCGGCGAACCGCCGCTCCGCCGCGGCAAGCGCTTCGGCCCGCGCGGCGCGTTCGGCGTCCGCCTGGGCCTGCTGCTCCCGGGCGGCCCGCAGCCGCTGAAGCAGCTGCACCGCTTCCTGGAGTGTCTGCCGCTCCTGCGAGCGGACCTCCAGCGGCAGCAGCGCCTCCTGCAGCTCCTGCTGGCGCCGGCGGCCCTTGTCCAGCAGCGCCAGCTCGCGCTCCAGCGTTCCGCTCTGCGCAGCGAGCGCCGCCTCCGCCTCTTGCCGGCGGACGGCCAGCGTCTCGATCTCGCGGCGGAGCGCTTCAAGCTCGCCTTCCGTCTCGGCCGCCCTGCGGTAGCGCTCCATCGATTCACGGAGCGCAGGCTCCCGGTCCGCCAGCTCACGCTCGGCGTTCTCCGCCGCCGCCGACGCCGCGACCGCTTCGCGTTCCGCTTCCGCAGCGGACGCCTCCAGCTGCGCGGCCCGTTCCAGCTTGGCGCGCCAGGCCGCCTCGCTTTCCCGCCACGCGGTCAGCGCGGGCCGCAGCTTCTCCGCTTCGCCCGCCCGGGCCAGCCGGTCTTCAAGCACAGCGATGTCCGCTTCTTCCCGCTGAAGCGCCTCCTGCCGGTGCTGCTGACGCGACCGCTCCTGCACCCACTCCCGGATTTTGGCCATCCGTTCCATCCGTACGGCGGTTTCTTCCAGCCGGGACCGGCATTCGGCAGCCTGCTTCACCGCATCTTGAAGCCGCTCCTCGGCGGCCTGCACATCCTCTTTGCCTGCGCTGCCAAGGCCCTGCTGCTCGGCTTCAACGGCACGCAGCGCTCCTTCGTTCTCCTTCACGCGGCGGCTGAGCTTAAGGCTCAGCTGATCGCCGTACTGCTCCAGATGGAAGAGGCGCTGCAGCATCTGCCTGCGCTCCACCCCTTTTAACGACAGGAATTCGGCGAATTTGCCTTGCGGCAGTACAACTGCCCGGGTAAAATCATCCATTTTCAGCCCGATCCGTTCCTCCACGCAGCGGGTGACGTCGGCCAGCTTATCGGCCTTCACGCTTTCTTCGCCCGTCTCCCCGATTTCCACAAACCGGCTGACGCTATTACTCACCGACTGGTCGCCCGTACGCTTAAAACGCCGTTCCACCCGGAAGCGGCGCGGCCCCGATGGAGAGGACAGCTCAAAGGTAAACGCAACCTCCAGCGTATCCTCGGAATGGTTCATAATCCCCTGGGTGCCGTTCACCGCCCGCTCCACCTTGCCGTACATCGCCAGGGTAATGGCGTCCAGCAGCGTCGATTTGCCGCTTCCCGTAGGGCCAAAGATCCCGAACAACCCGGTCTCGCACAGGCTGGCAAAATCAATTTCCTGCGTCTCCCGGTAGCTCTGCAGCCCCGACAGCTTTAGCTTAATCGGCTTCATTTAAGCATTCTCCTCCCCGCTGGACTCGCCCTTGTCTTCCGCAGCCAGCTGAAGGAACAGCTCCACCAGGCTGTCCTCCGGCTCCGCGCCCCCTGTCTGCCGCTGGTAAAACTTGCGGAACAGCTCCTGCACCGGCAGTCCCGAACGCATAACAGCTTCCGCTTCCCGCTCCATTTCAGGGTAGATGGGACGGATATGGACGATGCCTTCTCTCGCTTTTCGCAGCCGCTGAATATCAGCCATGGACATCGCTTCGTTTAACCGGATCTGCAGATCGATAAAAGCGGACGCATCCCGTCCTTCGTCCAGCCACCGGTACACTTCTTCCAGACCGCCCGTGCAGTCCCACTTTACAAGCGGCCGGCCGCAGGACAAATGAATCTCCTCCAGCACCGGCTCGCCGCCGGGCGCGACATCAATAAGCGTCACTGATTTTGCCTGTCCCGCCTCCGAAAAACTGTACGCCAGCGGAGAGCCGCTGTACCGGATCAGACCCGCTCCTTTTACCATTTGCGGACGGTGAAGATGCCCGAGCGCGGTATACTGCGCCCCGCAGTCCAGGGCCGAAGGGTCAACCGTATAAGCGCCGCCTACCTGAATCGGACGCTCCGAATCGCATTCGACACCGCCGAGCACATAGATGTGGCTCATCGCAAGATTGACCGTTTGCGGCGTGAACTCGCCGGCAAGTTGCTGCATAAGCTTCCCGACGCGCGCGCTGTAGGCCAGCCGAAGCTCGGACTCGTCCGTGTCTTTTGCCAGCAGCTCACCCAGTCTAGCTTCGGACGGATACGGAAGAGCCGCGATTTTGGCCGTCTCGCCCGTACGTGAAGCCTGAACGGTAATCGTCCGGTCTGTCGGAAGACCGATGAGCGTAATGCCGTGTCTGCCCACAAGCGGAGAGACAGAGGAAACCCGTTCGGGCTGGTCGTGATTGCCCGAGATGACGACGAGCGGACGTCCGCCTTCGGTCAGACGGGCCGCAGCTTCATAAAACAGCTGCTCCGCAGCGGCAGGCGGATTGACCGAATCGTACACATCCCCGGCCATAAGCACGAGATCGGCACGCGACTCGTCTGCCGCCGCCACCAGTTCGTCGATGAACTGCTCCTGCTCTTTTTGCCTGCTTCGTCCTTCCAGCGTCCGGCCCAAATGCCAATCGCCCGTATGCAATACCCTCATGTCTCTCTCCTCTTTCCCCGCCTTGCAGGCGTGATCTCCTTGCTGGTGCGGCAGCCGCGCATGGCGCATGCTTTACCGGACCTGTCCTAAATAGAGGAACCGGCGAACATCAGTGAATGTCACGGTGCCGGAGCCTCCAAATGCCGATCCAAGTGCTATAGGTGTTATACAAACTGCAGTTTGTTTATTGCAGAAAAATTTGCTCAGCCTGGAACAGGTTGCAGAGGTCTGGACCAACCGTTTGTTCTCAAAAATCCGGCCCAACATTAACAGTCTGATTTCATAGTACATCCTGACCTTATATTACAGCCTGACCTCATGTCCTCCGTCAAAAAAGTACAGCCAAGTTTCGGCTACTTCTTCGCCCAAAATATCGCGGATCGCCCGGCCGTACAGCTCAAGCTGGAACCGGTATCTCTCCTTCAGGGCAGGAAGGCCGCCCCGGTGCTCCAATACAGCATCGCTTTTGTAATCGACCAGGATTAACCGGCCGTTTTCCCGGAACAGGCAGTCAATTACGCCCTGGATCAGCACCCCGTTCGCACGATCCGGTCCGTTAGCTCCCATTCCCGCGCCCGCATCTGCCAGCGAAACCGCCGCTTCCCGCAAGCCCTCGGTTCCGGCATACGCCTCTTCCGCGGACACAATATAGCTGAAAGGCATCTCACGACGCGACCAATCCGCCGAGCACAGTCTCCGGCCCAAATTTGACGCAAGAAAAGCTTCAATGTCGGCAACGGCAACAGCGTCCGCCTGCTCCTTCGTCAAAATGTTCAGCCGCTCCAGCCGGGCGATGGTACGTTCCACCGTCCCCGCGCTGTTAGCCTCGTTGATCGTTCTGCCGCTATCCGTTTTGCCGTTATCGACTCCGTCGTTATCAATTCTATCGTTAACTCCGTCATTAATGGTTTTGCCGTTATCAACTACGTCGTTGTCAATCCTGTCGGTAATTCCGTCATTAAAGGCTCTGCCGTTATTGGCTCCATCGTTAACCGCTCCGCCGTTACCAGTCCTGACGTTAACTCCGTCATTAATCGTTCCGCCGTTATTGGCTCCGTCGTTAACCGTTCCGTAGCCCTCGCTTCCTTCATCCAGCGGCAGATGCTGCATGACAGTATGGTAAGCCGTCCCCCGTTCGGCAGGCGTCAGGCTGCGCTTCTCCATGAACTTTGGACGCCGGAGACGAAGGTTGTCCCGGTCCACCCCGGTTCTGCTTCCGCTCTCCGATTCCCCAGCGCCCTCCAAAAGATCGAACACCGGCGAATCCTCCGAAGCGAGCAGGGATTTCAGCTCAGTCACGGACGTCTTGGCAGGCAGGCTGCCTGCCGCGGCGAACGGATACGCCCACTCCAGGCGCAAGGCGATACCTGCCGGATCGGCAGACCACAGGTCGGCTACGGACTCGCCTTGTTGCAGGCGTTCCAGCGCGGTTTCCCGCTCACCGCCGGCCGCGTCGTCCGCCGTTTCGGCAAGCTGCGCATGTAGATTGGAAGCGTTCAGCACCGCGATACTCCAGCTCGACGGATCGTCAAGCAGCGCCGGACCCGCGCCCTCCCGGCCGGCCAGCTTCCGCAGCACCGATGCAGACGGGTGGCGGATCAGCGACGGGCCTACCCAATCGAGGTAGCTCGTCCCCCGGGCCAGCAGATGGTCCTGCAGCACAAGCTCGGGATGATCCTGAACCTGCGCCCAGTTTTGCGCTTTGCGGGTTAAGTCGCGGACCGTGCCGACGAGAATCAGTTTTTCCCGCGGCCGGGTCAGCGCCACATAAAGCACCCTCATCTCTTCAGCCAACAGCTCCAGCCGCGAACGGCGGTGGATCGCTAAAAACGGAAGCGTCGGATAGCTGACGCGTGTCTCCCGCTCCAGGAAGCGGGGACCGAAGCCCAGCTCCTTGTGCATCAGGAAGGAAGCATTCAGATCCTGCCGGTTGAACGCCTTGGACATGCCGGCGACAAACACGACGGGGAATTCCAGCCCTTTGCTTTTGTGGATCGTCATCAGCGTAACGCCGCCGCCCGCGTCTGCAGTTCCTGCGCCGGCTCCAAGGTCTCCTCCATTTTCCCGGAGACGGGCAATAAACACGAGGAAACGGAACAAGCCGCGCGAAGACGTATCCGCTTCGAACTGCAAAGCACGGTCATACAGCGCTTTTAGATTGTTCTGCCGCTGCGCCCCGCCGGGCAGTCCGCCCACCCAGTCCAGATAGCCGGTATCTCCGTAAACACGCCAAATCAGCGCGCTTACGCTTCCCTGCCGTGCTTCGTCCCTCCATGCTGCAAGGTCTGCCAAAAAACCGGCCAGCTTCCGGCGCAGCTTCGCCGGAATGGAAACCCGCGGCTCAGCAGTGGACAGTGCCGGTTCCGGCAGAGGACTGCCTCCAGTCAAGTCATATTCATCAGGCAGAGGACTGCCTCCCGACGAGTCATATTCTTCAGGCAGAGGGGTGTCGTCCGCCGGAGCATATTCTTCAGGCAGAGGGATGTCGCCTGCCGGAGCATATTCCTCGGGCAAAGGAACTTCGTCAGCCGAAAAGTCATAGTCCTGCTCGAAATTGCGCTCTCCCGTAAGGAAAAGATCATCTTCAATTCTGCTTGTTTTCTTCACCTGAGTGTTTGCTGCAGGGTAATCTCCTCCAGCTTCCTCAAGGCCGTGTTCCTGCTCAGGCTGCACGGCCGCCAAAACCGCATCGTAATACGAGCCGGGCGAGGCCAGCCGCACCTGGGCCAGCTCTTCTTCCGACAGTCCGTAAATCGGCGAGCGGAGGACGGAGGCGAGCGGTATATCCTGCTGCGGATTGTCAATCACCTTAAGCAGCGACAGCATGATTTCGACTTCCGTTGCCTGAAAATAACCCTGACTTGTGTCCCCCTGCGCCGGTATTCCCGCAAGGCGCAGCTCTTCAATCATCAGCGGCGCCCAGATCCGGGCGGAACGAAGCAGGATAACGATGTCACCGTGCACAACCGGACGCAGCATCTTCAGATGCTTGTCATAGACCAACAGCGGTTCTCCGCCGCCAGCTCCCGTCAGCGACGCGATCCGGCGGGCAATGGCCCGCGCCTCAAGCTGCGCGGTCTCAGTCTCCGCCGCTTCGGCCTCTACTTCTCCGCCCTCTGTCTCGGTGTTCTCATCGGAGGAAGGCATTCCCGATCCGCCGCGGTCGATCAGCATCACTTCGGGCGTATACGCCAGCTCGCCGCCAGCTCCATAATAAGATGCGCCGTATACCAGCTCCGCCCGTTCATCGTAGCCGATCTCGGCCACCGTCTCGTTCATAATTTGGCGGAACACCATGTTGACCGCATGCACCACCTCAAGCCGGCTGCGGAAGTTCCGCGCCAGATCGATCACCCGCCCGGCTCCTGCGGGTACCGCTTGAACGGTGGGGCGTTGGTCACCTGTTCCTGCTTGAGCGGCGGTGTATTGGTCACCAGCCCCTGGCTGTAGGGCGGCATCACGGTTGTCACCTGCCCCTGTTCGTGCCGCGGGAGCGGCGGCGGTATTATCCCGATCGCTGGTAAGACTTTCACCAGCCCCCGCTTGTCTCGCACTCCCGAAGCCATCGGTACCTTCCCGTTCAAACGCCTGCGCGGCCGGGTCGGCAGCGGAGGCAGAAGCATCCTGTTTTTTACCGTATGAACGGTATTTGTCCAGAAAAAGTCCCGGCTCCGCCAAACGGAAGCGGTAAATGCTCTGCTTCATGTCCCCTACCATAAACCGGTTCCCCGGCTCCTCGCGGGAGATCAGCCGCACGATTTCTTCCTGCACGCTGTTCGTGTCCTGGTATTCATCCAGCAGCACCTCGTCAAAACGGCTCCGGTACTCCATCGCCGCATCGGAAGGCAAAGAACGTCCCGGCTCCGATTCTTCATGACGCAAAATCCGCAGACAATAATGCTCCAGATCGCTGAAGTCGACAAGCCCTCTGCCGGCCTTCTCCGCGCGGTAGCGCTCGCCGAACTCGATTACCGTCTCCGCCAGCTCTTTCATTAGAGGGGCCGCTTCCCGCATCTCTTCAAGAAAAGCGTCCGCCGGACGGCCAAACAGGGTTGTCTGCAGCTCGGTTACGGTTTTTTTGGCGCTTTCCCGCAGCTCCTTGACACTTGCCTGCAGCTCGGGGTCGGCCGTGTCTTTCTTAACCGGCTTCAGCTTGCCAAACGCGGCTCCGGAAAACAACCCGTACAGTTCTTCCCAAGGCCGCTGTGCAATCGCCTCCCGAAACGCCTGTACCTGCGCCAGATCGCCGGAGAGCGTCTCCGCATATGGAGCGGGACCGCCCGGCGATAAAGCCAGTCTTATACCCTGTTCCAACTGGGCGGCCGCGCCGGCCAGACTCAGCTCCGCTTCGCCAAGGATACTCTTCACCCAGGCCGTGCCGCCAAGCGCCGCTGTATCGGGCTGCATAAACGCATCCGCCGTCTCGTGGAGCCACGCCTCCGGCCAGGGGTGGCTTCGGGCAAAATTATACAGCCGCTGGACCAGCGCATGGACTGCATCGTCGCTGCGTTCGCCGCTGAACCAGTCCACAAGCTTCACGAACACGCCGTCTTCCCCGGCTTCCCCGTATTTATCCTCAAACAGCTCTTCCAGCAGCTCCTGGCGCATGATCTCCGCTTCCTGCTCGTTCAGAATGCGGAAGCCAGGGTCCAGCGGAATAAGCTGATAGTAACGCCGAATGACTTCCAGGCAAAAAGAGTGCAGCGTCGTAATCGACGCCTTCCCCAGCAGCGCCAGCTGCCGCTGCAGATGCTCATTCCCCGGGTTCTGCTCCAGCTCGCGGTCGAGCGCTTCGCGGATCCGCTGGCGCATCTCGGACGCCGCCGCTTTGGTGAACGTCGCCACCAGCAGCCGGTCAACGCTGAACCCGTTCTCTTCGCGGCTGATTTTGCGGATAATCCGCTCCACCAGCACTGCAGTTTTGCCCGAGCCCGCCGCCGCGGCCACGAGGATGTCGTCTCCGCTTTCGGCAATCGCGCGCCACTGATCGTCGCTCCATATGCTCCCTGCCGGTTTCTCTAAAGTACTCATTAAGACGGTTGACCTCCTTCGCCGCGGGACAGCAGGTCCCAGATTTGTTCTTTGCCGGGTTTGCCCAGCAGGTGATAACCGTTGCCCTCCACCGCCTCGTCAAACTGGCAGACCGGACGAAACGCACAAAATGTGCAGGCCGTCTCCTGCTGAATCCGGTATGGGGTAATTTCCACATCGCCTTCGGTGATCCGGGTGCCGATGTCCTTAATTGTGCTCCGGACCGAGGTCAGCAGCCGGTTCCACTGCTCCGGCGTAGCGACCGACGAGCTGCTGTAAAAGCTGCCGTCACTCTTGACCGCTGCCGGGACAATGGACGAATGTCCTTTGTCCAGTCCCGTATCCATCAGACCAACCGCTTCCTTGTCGGCAAGCAGCAGCCCTTTCATTTTGAACCGCTTCAGCAGCTCCTGTTCCGCCTGGCTCCGGTCCATGCCGTTTGCCGCCGACAGCAGCGGTTCGTGCACGTGGAAATACAGCGTGCCCGCAGGCAGCGCCGGCCGGCCGATCCACTCCTCGGCATAGGTCAGCAGGACATCCAGATAAGTCAGCATTTGAAGGGCAAGACCGTAATAGACCTCGTGGAGCTTCAGATCCTTTTGGCTGGATTTGTAGTCGATGACGCGCAGCAGCACGCCGTTCTCACCCTCCGCCATATCCACCCGGTCGATCCGGCCCACCACTTCCATCACACAGCCGTTCGGCAGCGTCAGGCGCAGCGGCGGCAGTTCTTTGCCTGGCCCGAAGTCCAGCTCCAGGCCGATCGGCTCAAAGCTGCCCCGCCGGGCGTGCTCGCCCAGGATGACCGAAGCCCGTCCGACGATGTTCTTCAGCTTGCGGGTGATGTAGCCGTACCGCTTTGAGCTCATCAGGATTTCGCCCTGCAGCATCGGCGACAGCCGGTCGACCGTCGCATCCGCTTCCCGGCGGCATTCCTCCGGCGACAAGCTGCCCCAGCCGCGGCCTTCGTTCTTCAGCCTGAGCGCCATCTCGCTCAAGGCGGCGTGGAACAGCTGCCCGATGTCCGGCGCCTGGAGCCGGTACAGCTGGCGTTCTTTTAGCCGCAGCCCGTACGAGGCAAAATGTGAAAACGGACAGGAAACAAACCGCTCCATACGCGACACGCTGCCGCGCAGCGTTCGTCCGCCGTACAGCCTCATGCTTGTCTCGCGGCGCAGCTTCACTCCCCGGTTGCGGTAAAACAGCGAACGCAGCAGCCGCTCCAGCCTCGGCTTCCACTCAGGATCGGAAGCAAACCAGTTGTACACATCCCACCAGAGGGCGGGGATGTCTTCGCCCTGCCTCCACCGTCTAAGCTGAACGACAAGCAGCCGCAGCGTATCCGCCGGGCCGCTGACAAATTCCGTCTGCTCCTCGTCCGGTTCGCCGGGCAGCGGCAGCGCCGCCAGCGGCCGTTCCTTCAGAAACGGGAACATCCGGCGCACCTGGCGGATCACCTCGGACGGCAGCATCGGCCGTCCTTCCGCATCCGTCAGGCTGTAGCTGATCCACAGTCTGCGGCTGGCCGCCGTCAGGGCGTTGTAAACCAGGAACCGCTCATCAAGCATCCGGCGCGACGAGTCCGGCGCCAGCTCCATACCCGAACGCTCCAGCATCTCCCGTTCGGGATCGGACAAAATGCCGTCTTCCTGCGGCAGCGCCGGAACCACGCCTTCATTCACGCCAAGCACAAAAGCATATTTCACATCTGCCGTCCGCGTCCGGTCCATGCTGCCGACGAGCACCTGGTCCAGCGAAGGCGGCACAAGACCAAGCCGCAGCTCAGCAAGACCGGTCTCCAGCACGCCTGCAAACAGGTCAAAGTCCATCGCTTCGCGGCCCATCATCTCGTGAATCTGGTCAAGCAGATCCAGCACGGCGCCCCACAGCTGCCGGTGCTCGCGGGCAGCTCCGGCGCGGCCTTCCAGCTGTGCGCTCCGGCTCCACTCTTCCAGCTTGCCGGCTGCGCCGGTTTCCTCGAGCAGGCGGAACACCGCCGCACACAGGTCTTGTCCCGTCTTGCTGCGTTTCACCCGCTTCTCAAATGCCTGCAGCGGCAAGACCACCGCTTCCCGGCACCGTTCGATCCGGTTCATCAACTCCGGGTCGGTCACGCGCTCGCCTTCCAGCGACAAGCTCGGGATGCCCCGCCAGGAGCGGCCGTCCGTCCAGCGGTAACCCTGGATGCCGCAGGCCAGCACGTAATTCTCCAGCGTGTCCATATCCGCCCGGCTTAAGCTGCCGTCTTCCGGCAGCAGCAGATCGGTCTTCACGCAGCGGAACACGTCTTCGTACCGCCAGCGGCGGCGGATAACGTCCAGCGACGAACGGATAAACTCGGCCAGCGGATGATGCAGCTCGCCCACCTTGCGGTCAATGAAGCAGGGCACGCCATAATCGCGGCTCAGCGTCTCAAACAGCTCGGCATAGTCCTCCAGATTCCGGACCAGCACCGCCATCTCACCGTACCGCGCGCCTTCCTCGCGTGCCAGCCGGATCATCTCGCGCAGCGCCCCTTCCGCTTCCGCGCGCCGGCTGGCGGCGGCATGCAGCGTAATCCCCGCGTCGCCCGGATCCGGTCCGCTCCAGACGAGCCGCCGCTCAAAGCCCCGCTCCAGATGGCGGAGTCCCGGACTTGCGCTAAACCGCGGCAGCGGATCGGGAGCGATGATCTCCTCTTCGACATCGGCCCCAATCTCCTCCGCCATCCCGCGCAGCTTCGCGTACGAGGTGGCTGCCGGATGGAACATGTCGAGCTCCCCGGGCTGGATGCCACCGGCATACCGGCCGTCAAGCGTTAACGAGAGGGTGACTTTTGCGGCATGCAGCATCAGCTGGCGGAGTACCGTGAATTCCTGCGGTGTAAACCCGTGGAACCCGTCCACCCAAATCTCGGCATTCCGGATCAAATCGGAGTCCGGTATATTGGCGGCAAGCTCTCCAAGCCGGTCCTCCTCATCCATGTACAGCTGGGACATTTCCCGCTCCAGTTCGGCAAACACCACGCCCAGGTCCTCCAGCTTGTTCATCAAAATCGGACTGTTCTCCGCATCCGAGCGCAGCTGTTCAAATTGTCCCTGCACATCCTCCGAACCGAGACAGCAGCGCTTCATCTCGGTGTGCAGGCGGCTGAGCCGCTCCACAAAGCCGGGGCGGTCGGCGGAAGCTCCAAACAGCTTCAGCTCGTCTTTGCGGCGGCGGATGATGTTGTAGATGAGCATTTTTTTGCCTTCATCGGTAATCGGCACCGCTCCGCTGCCTCCCGTCTCCAGCTTGACCCGGTGGGCCAGCCGCGAGAAACCAAGCGTATGCACACGAACGCCGCCCTTCAAACCCGCATGAGCGAGCAGCCCGCGCTCCGCCTGAAACGAGCCCTGCTCCGGCACCAGCTGAAGAATCGGCGGGCCCAGCGGCTCCCGCTTCAGCTCAGCCGCGATCCGCTCCCATATTAATGTGGTTTTGCCGCTGCCCGAACGGCCCAGCATGAACGCTACAGACATCTTGAGAACTCCTTCCGACGGTTCATTTCCTGATCCGAATTTACAATCTCCGACCATTATACCATAAGCGGACAGGCCAAAACAGAACATATGTTTGTTGGAACGAGTTTACGTATCGATCGTTTACATGGACAAAAAAAGGCCGGCGCCCATTACGGAACACCAGACCCTGTATTTGATACGTGACGGAAAATGAAACGACCTCCGTGATGCATGACGAAAAACGACCCGTCCGTTGATGCATGTCGGAAAACAAACCTTCCGATGCATGTCGGAAAATGAAGCATACGTCATTGGATGCGGCCGAAAAATGAAACGTCCATTATTGATGCGGCCGAAAGATCTACTCTTCCCTGCTGCGCACTTCAAAAATCGCGAACTTCAAATAATGCCCCTCGTCCACGCCGAGGATCTGCGGATGATCTTTGCCGGCCGCCCGCCATTCGATCAGACGGAGCACTTTGCCCGCATCTCTGGCCGCTTCCTGAATCGTCTCCAGGAACAGCTCAGGCCGCATGTGGTACGAACAGCTGGCTGTCACGAGATAGCCGCCTTCATTCACCAGCTTCATGCCGTGCAGGTTAATGTCCTTGTAGCCCCGGCAGGCGCCTTTTACGGCGTTCTTCGATTTGGCAAAAGCCGGCGGATCAAGAATAACGACATCCCACGTCCGTCCGCCTCCGGCGGTCATCGGCTTTGAGGTATCGGCCTTTTCCGTTTGGCCCGAGCGTTCGTTCCGCTCTTCCAGCCCTTTGACCTGATTGCGCAGATACTGGAATGCGTCGTCCACAACAAATTCAACCCGATCGCCGAAGCCATTCAGCTCGACATTCGTTTTTGCGCTTTCGATCGCATGGGCGGATACGTCGAGGCAGGTGACTTTTTTGGCGCCGTATTTGCAGGCATGCAGCGTGAAGCTGCCCGTATGGGAAAAACACTCCAGCACCGTTGCCCCGTCCCAGTATGGAAAAGTGACCTCTTTGCCGTTGCGGTTAACGGGCGCCTCACGCACCGTACCGTCCGCATCCGAAACCGGCTGCAGCATAATGCCGCTCCGCTCGCCCCAGCCGGTCATCAGCGGCGCAATCGACGCGCGGTTTTCGCGTTGGTCGAAGAAATAACCAGTCTTTTGCCCCTGTTCGATGTCAACGACCAGCTTCAACCCGTTTTCGGTAATCGTCACATGACGCGGGCAATCGCCGTACAGCACGCCGGTCGTCTGTTCAAGACCTTCCAGCTCGCGGACGGAGACGTCGCTGCGTTCGTAGATACCTTTTGGCCCAACCACCTGCACCAGCGCCTCCACGATTTCCTGCCGCCGCTTGTCCATTCCGAGCGTCAGCAGCTGCACCACCAGCACATCGCCAAACCGGTCAACAATCAGTCCCGGCAAAAAATCCGCTTCCCCGTAAACCAGCCGGTACGCGTCCGCTCCGGGCAAAAACCGCTCCCGGTGCCGCAGACAGCGGGTGAACCGCTCAACAAAAAACGCCGTATCCATTTCGGCCAGCGGGGAGCTGGACACGACCCGAACCCGGATTTGCGAAGCGGGGTTATAATACCCTGTTGCCAAATGCCGGCCTTGATGATTATGCACGTGAACAAGCTCTCCCGGCTCCGCTTCTCCTCTTATTTCCGCGATTTCCGTTGCAAATACCCAGGGATGCCCCTGCTCCAGCCTTTTCTTGCGGGCGCGCTGCAAAATAACTTCTGCCACGATTGATCCACTCCTGTTCTGTTCTTACGGTTCTGTTCTTACGGTTCTGTTCTTGCTGACTTGTTCATACTGTCTTGTTCTGCGTCTTTCTTATCGTCGTCGTCCATATCTTCGTAATTCTGTTCTCGTGTACTTGTTGCTGTTCGCTGTTCACCGCTCACTATTCACCGTTCACTGTTCGCTGTTCGCCGTTCACCGCTTCCGCGCCGCAGCCGGACTTGCTGTCATGGCCCGGCCCGAGCGCTCATATATTGGGTGTACAAACCCGGGTTGTCCTTTTGTTCTTAAGTGTACCTGCCTTCGTTTCTAGGTAGGGGCAGCAGAAGGCTGCACGTCCACGTCTTGCCGGTCGTGTGCAGAAACCGCCGCAGACCATTGTCCAAAAAACCATTTCAGCCGACGCTTTCACCGAAAGGAGTCCTGATCATGCCGACTTTCATCCGTGAGATTCTCTTCCCCGTCCTTTACGGTGTCGTGATTTTCCTGGCAGGGATGAAGCTGATGGAGACGGCCATGTCCAAGCTCGCCGGCCCGCTGCTGGACCGCGGCATGAAAGCGGCCGCCTCCACTCCGCTAAAAGGCCTTATCTCCAGCACGCTGCTGACCGCGCTGCTCCAGAGCAGCACGGCCGTGACGGTGCTGACGATCGGGATGGTTAACGCCGGGCTGCTGACCTACGCCCGCACCCTCGGCATCATCCTCGGCAGCAACATCGGCACCTGCCTGACGACCGAGCTGGCGGGGCTGAATCTCGGCCGGATGGCCCCGCACCTCCTCGCCGCCTCGGCCACGCTTTGGGCGGCGGCGGTTATGGGCGGCGAGCTGCCGCCGTCCGGCTCCCGCGCGCGGGATACGCTGCGCCGGCTGTCCGCGCCCCTGCAGTTCATCGCCTTGGCGGCGGCAGGCTTCGCGTTTGTCCTGCTCGGCATCGCCGTCATGCAGTCGGTCGGACCGGCACTCCAGGACAGCGGCATGTTCCGCTGGTTCCTGGAGCGGGCCGCCGCGAGCAGCCTGTGGGGACTCGCCGCCGGCGCGGTCCTGACCGCCGTGCTGCACAGCAGCTCCGCCGTCATCGGCATGGCGATGGGCATCGCCGCTTCCGGCGCGCTCCCGCCGGAACTGGGCATCGCCATCGTGCTGGGCGCCAATGTCGGCACCTGCGCCACAGCGGTCATCGCCTCGATCGGCGGCACAAAAGCCGGCGTGCTCGTCGCCTGGACGCATGTGGCGCTGAACGCAGGCGGGGCGCTGCTGTTCCTGCCGCTGACCGGCGTGCTGCAGGAGATTGCCGCCTGGATTGGCGGCGGAGCCGGCGCGCAGGTGGCGCATGCGCAGACGATTTTTAACGTGGCCTGTTCGCTGCTTGCCCTGCCGCTGTGCTATCTGCCCGTTTGGGACCGGATCGACCGCCGGCTGCGGCACTAAAAATCTCCATGTCCCGCAAGAAATCCGGCTCCCGTAACGTTCGCTGTATTATTATACTCTAAACGACGCCATTTCCACATTAAACCTGCCGGCTTCCCGCAAAAAATGTCGTAATCGGGGAACACCCCAGCTTCTGTGACAAACCTTGTTTTCTGAAACAAACCTTGTCTTCCGGAACAAGTCCTGTCTTCCGAAACAGCCTTGTTTTCTGAAACACCCCTGTCTTCCGGAACAAGTTCTGTCTTCCGAAACAGCCTTGTCTTCTGCAACAACCTTGTCTCCCGAAACAACCGTGCCTTCCGAAACAACACTGCCTTCCGAAACAACACTGCCTTCCGAAACACCCCTGCCGCTTCCGGAAATTTCTCCAGCGTTTGGAGAACTGCCGTTTTCGCATAAAAAACGCCCTCCTCCGCATCAACGGAAGAGGGCGCGCTTGTTTTGTATTATATTACTTTGACGGATACGGAAACTGTTTTGCCGCCAAATTTGCCTTTAATGGAAGCCGAGCCTTTGGACACCGCAATTACGGTGCCGTCAGGCAGCACCTTGGCCACGGAAGGCTTGGAGCTGGTCCATGTGGTCACACCGGTAACTACTGTAGTCGCTCCGGTATCATACAGTGCCATTGCTTTCAGCGTCTGGGACTGACCGGGAGCCAACTTCAGCTTGTTTTCTTCCACAGTCAGTTTGGTCAGCTTCGCTGTAACTGTTACCGTTGAGCTCACGTTGATGCCCTGGTAGGAACCTGTCATCGTCGCGGTGCCTGTGCCTACCGCTTTGACGGAAGTGCCTTTTACCGTCGCCACATTTTCGTCCGAAGACTTCCAGTTGATCTGGGTGCCCAGATTGACGGTTTTGCCGTTGTTGTAATAGCCTGTCGCTTTCAGCGGCTTGGACTGCTTCAGGTTCATCGCCAGTTTGGCCGGCTCGATGACGATCTTCACGATTTTTTGCTCAACTGCGACCGGAATGGTGATTGTTCCGTTCGAATAGGTGCCTTTCAGTGTCGCCGAGCCTTTAACCAGACCTTTCAGGGATTTGCCCTTAATAACGGCGGTGGAGCCGGTAAGCTTCCATTCGATTTCGCTGGTTACATCTTTTTCTTCCCCGCTCTCCATAACGGCTGTTATGGTAGGCAGCGGCTGTTCTTCACCGGTCACAAGCTTCAGGTTTTCTTCCGGACCCATGAGCAGCAGCACTTTTTGTTTCACGGTGATTTTCACGCTTACGGACTGGCTGCGGATCGAAGCGGCTGCGCCGGAGAGGTCTGCGCCTTTCAGCTTGCCGGTCAGTGTCGCGGTGCCGGGAGCGATGGCTTCGATTTTGCCGTCTTTGACGCGCATAATATCTTCATTATCCGAACTCCATTCGATTTCCGGGGAGATGTCCTGCTTGCTTTCGTCCAGCTTGGTTCCGCTGACCTTCGGCAGGCTGGCGTTTTCGCCCAGGTAAAGCGACTGTTCTTTCAGGTCCGTCGTCAGTTGGGTCAGTGTCGGATAGACGGTGATCTTCACGTCTTTGGACACGCCGCGGTAGTCGGCTTTGATATTCGAAGTACCGGCCACTTTGGCCGTTACCACTCCGGCTTCAGCACCGGCAGTTACCGTTACCGACATCGGGTTGGAGGACGTCCAGGCTGCCGAGGACGATACATTGGCAGAGGTATTTACGCCGTCCCGGACTTCGGCCTTTACGTTCAGCGTTTCGTTGATGAACATCATCCGGTCGCCCGAAGGGGACAGGATCAGCGCTTCATAAGGAGAACGCACATAGACCGTGACCGACTTGGTGAGGCCCAGGTATTTTGCCGTAATCACGGCTTTGCCTGGCGCGTTGACTTTGATTTCGCCTTTGGTTACTTCCACAACGTTGCTGTCGGAGGTAGACCATTCCGCAGAAGACGTAATGTCCTGCCCTGCAGAGGACGATTCCTTGGTGAACGCCTGAATCGCCAGCGGCTGGTCGCCTGCGAGCAGTTCCAGCTCTTCAATCACAGCTCCTGCACGCTTCATTTCAAGCGCGGAATAAGGCAGCTGGACCTGTGCTTTAAAATTGGCAGTCTGCCCGTTATACTTAGCCGTTACTGTCGCCGTTCCTTCGCTTACCAGCGTCAGCTTGCCTTTGGAGACGGTCAGCACGCTGCTGTCCGAGCTGCTCCATTCGGCGTCGTCCGTCACATCCTGAACCGCGGTTTCGGATTGGCCGCCTGTTACGTTAGCTTTCACCTGCAGCTTGTCTCCGCTGTCGCCCAGTTTGTAAATGCCGCTCTCGGCATGCTCCAGCTTCAGATTCTTAACTGGATACGTGACCGCAACCTCGATAGTCGCCACCGACTGGTTGTAGGTCGCCGTAATCAGAGCGGTACCGCTTGCCTTCGGTGTAATCAGGCCGTTAACCACCTGCACCACACCGGTGTTAGACGAGGTCCATGTAGCCGCACCAGTAACATCGCGTTTGGATGTGCTGCCTTCTACATTGGCCATGACTTTCAGCTGTTTCGGCGTTTGTCCGACGGTCATCGTTACCTTGGCCGAGCTCTCGAACTCAATGGAGTTCACGTCGCCTGCGGCAGCAAATGCTCCAGCCGGGAACAGGACGGTCAGCAGCAGCGCGGCAACAAGAAACCAATTCGTCATTTTGCGGTTTGCAATCATCATTCTACTCCTTTGACTATGCGTTTTCCGGTGCCTCAAACACCACTCAACGTCTTTTATCGACAAATGGGGCGGAAAATGTTACCTTTTCATGGAAAAATGTTCGCAAGTACTGTTCATCCGTATGGAATGGAAAGAATGCCAAGTCGGGGACGGATGTGGCGAGGTCACCAGTTTATTGTCAGATCGATCTCCATTATACATAATACTTTGGAACGAATCTTCTCCTGTGACACACCCGCAGCGAATTACCACGGAAACGGAACGCGATACAGAGGTCTTTCCGGACTCAGAGGACGTTATTTCTGAAATTCCTGGGCTTTTCGGTTGCCTTGCGGACTCCAGATCCGTTATTCGTGCCGAAAACATCCAAACGATGAATTTTCCTCGTAAATAAGGGAATCTGAGTCCGTCTCTTTGCC
>NZ_JBHOFD010000009.1:0-197873 GCF_046543445.1 Paenibacillus nanchangensis | reverse complement strand
GCGTTTCGTGCGGGTGGAGAAGTCATAGATAATCTGGACGCCTTGGCTGCGGAGGTCCGCAAGATGATGGTCAATCCGGCCTGACAAATTCGTGTGGATGGCCTGGTGTTGAAGAATGAACTGCAGATCCCCTTCGTTTAAGGCAAAATCGCCCATGACGCCTTCGACTTTTTCCTTGTGTACCCTGTCGTTACCGTTCAGATCCATGCGGAAGATGGCCGTTTGTCCTTCTTCCTGCGTATGCATGTGAGTCACATCAATGCGCTCCTCACGGAGCTTGTTAATCATGAGCGCCCCATAAGGGTCGCCGCCGACTACGCTGACCATCGACGCGTCTGCGCCAAGCCGGCTCATGTGAATCACGAAATCGACACTGTTTCCTGTGGGATACAACCGGTCTAGATTTTCGTATACGTCTATACAACAAAAGCCAACGCCTGCCACCCGCATATCGTCCCCCCAGTCCTTAAGCTGACAACATAGAAGCTAACATTGTATATGTTGTTATATTATATTGTATACCATCGGAAATTAAGCAAGTCAACAAAAAAATCTAATGTAAATGCTTTCCTCATGTCATATTAATGATCATCACTTCAAAAACCTCTTTTCCGGCCAATAAAAACACAAAAACGTGTAAGTTAATCTTACACGTTTTTGTGTTTGGGAGAACGTTATTCCAAGATGATTCCATATCCATAAGCGCCATAGTGCTGGCAAGTCGCAGCTGCCGAATAAGCCGCTTGCTGAAGCGCTTTTTCCATGTTCCATGTACCGTGGTAGGAAGCCAGAAATCCGCCGATGAAGGAATCACCGGCACCCATTGTATCTAAAACATCGACTGCCATCGGCGTTTGTTCATATCGGATGCCTTCGCATGAGAACTGCGCTGCTTCGCTTCCACGCGTAACGCCGACCACTTTTACGCCTAGTTCATGTACGAGAGCAATCAGATCATTTATTTCATTCCGCTCCATATCGCTGCCAGAAAAAAAGGCATACGCCAGATATGGACAAACCTGTCGTAAATACTTCTCATTCCACCGGTTCTTTGTCGAGAAATCGAAGGAAACCGGCCTTTGATAAAGGCGCGAAAGCTCATGCTCAATATCGCTGTTTACGCTCGTATGGATCATATCGAAGGTACTAATATACGCGAGATCGGTTTCAGTCAGTTTAAGCTGCAAAAGGGAGGACATGCGAACCCCGCGGTTTGTGCCGATGAAAATCCGGTCTCCCTCCTCGTTAAGCGTCACATTTGCTTCCCCATTGGGTCCATAAGTCTGGCGGATCTGAGCAAGGTCGATCCCTTCCATCTTCAGGCTGTGAATCACATGCAAAGCGGCTGCATCATCACCGGTAATTCCGATATAAGCGCAGTTCTCAGCGCCATTGCGCTTGGCTGCAACGGCTACATTCACGGCATTCCCGCCTGGATATATCCGTCTCTGATCCAAATAGCAGTCCACCACATTGTCTCCGATTGTAACAAGTTTCATATGCAGCGCCCCTAACCTGTTATGTGTTGTATTATACTAATTTATACAACGCGGTAGTTAACAGGTCAAGCTTCATGTCAGATATTCGCACATGACTCTACGTGCGGCGGTTTATAGCCTGGGCCGGATAGTGCGCTTAACGATCTTCTCCTCCAATTCGCGCAGATGAAGCGTAAGCATCCATTGCGTGATATCATTATCAGGCAGTAATCTTCTTAGTTCATTGATTTAGGAAAAAGCATCTGCACACGCGAAGAAAGTTACCAAACGTTTCTAATTATGGTATGAGTATTGTGCTCGAATCGAATTTCAGTACACCTAACCTTCTGTTTATGTAAAGTCAAAAACTAGCCGCTGACAGTATGTAAACGGCTAGTTTATTTCATTGGAACGGTTCTATTCTTTTCTGTCAAATTTGTCCCGCTGGTTGGGAGGCCTTCGAGTAACGGTTCTCTGGTACCGGAATGCCAAGGTTTCCGCGCAGAGTGCCGCTTTCATATTCCGTGCGGAACAGTCCGCGTTTTTGCAGAATCGGTACTACCCGGTCCACAAATTCCTCCAAGCCGTTCGGCACAGCCGCTGCGACCATAAATCCGTCAGCGCCGCCTGATTCAAACCACAGCTGGACCTGATCAGCCACTTGCTCCGGTGTCCCAATGAAGCTGCTCCGCGGGGTCGCCGATTGAATGGCTACCTGACGCAGCGTCAACCCCCGCTCCTTCGCATCCTTTTTGATCTTGTCGGTACTGCTCTGGAAGCTATTGCGCCCCAGTTCACCCACGTCCGGGAACGGCTCATCCAGCGGATATTGCGAAAAATCATGATGCTCGAAGAATCTGCCCAGGTAGTTCAGCGCATTTTCAATCGTCACAAGTCCGGCAACCTCCTGGTATTTGCGTTCAGCTTCTTCCGGTGTATCCCCAATGATTGGAGCAATGCCAGGGAAGATCAGAACTTCATCCGGGTTCCGCCCGAACGAGGCAATGCGAGTTTTAACATCACTGTAGAACGCCTTCGCGTCTTCCAGTGTTTCGTGTCCGGTGAAGATGGCGTCCGCTTCCTTCGAGGCGTAATTTTTACCGACCTCCGAGGAGCCTGCCTGGAACACTACAGGATGCCCCTGCTTCGAGCGGGCAATATTCAGCGGTCCCTTTACGGAGAAGAACTCTCCCTGGTGGTTCAGTGTATGCATTTTTTTCGGGTCAAAAAAGACGCCTGACGCTTTATTACGGACAAACGCATCATCCTCCCAGGAATCCCATAATCCGCGTACCACCTGCAAATACTCTTCTGCGATGCGGTATCGCTTGCTGTGGTCCGGATGCTCAGTTTTACTGTAATTGGAGGCGGAGCCTTCCAGCGGTGAAGTCACTACGTTCCAGCCCGCCCGGCCCCCGCTGATTACATCCAGGGACCCGAATTGACGGGCCACAGTAAACGGCTCACTGTAGGAGGTGGACAAGGTGCCGACCAGACCAATGTTAGTACTGACAGCAGCCAATGCACTGAGGATGGTCAGCGGCTCGAACCGGTTCAGGAAATGCGGGATGGACTTTTCATTGATGTACAGACCGTCAGCAATGAAGATCAGGTCCAGCTTGCCTTCCTCCGCCTTCTGTACCCACTGTTTGTATAATTCAAAGTTCACACTGGCATCCGGCTTGGCATCGGGATGACGCCACATCGATGTGCTGCCTCCCACCCCGTGCAGCAGTGCGCCCAGCTTCAGTTGTCTTGGTTTGGCCATGTTTTTTCCCTCCTCAAAGTTTTGGTAGTAAAACCGAAAGCATACGCTTAGTTTTGATAGCAATCGTTCAGTGATTCATTTCGTAGGTATTCGCTAAGTCTCACTGAACAATTGCTGCAGCCGCAGCTCCTTGTTTAATCCGTTCGATCTGGGCAAGATGCGTCTGCACATGCGCAATGAAACCGCGGATGATGTCGGTGATTCTCACCGTCTCGCCCTTAAAATTAATTCCGCTAAGTTCCCAATCTTCAGCGCTAAGCCGGTCAAACAGCAGGCTGTTATAGTGCAGCAAGCTGCGGAACAGCTCCAGGCTGTCAGCGGCACTTCCCTGGTTGGCATATTGGCCGCTGATCCAGGCATCCTGGTTAAAAACCGGCAGCTGCGCAGTTGTACCGGCAAGGATATCACGGATGCGGAAGGAGACGACAATGCTGTGATCGGCCAAATGGGCCAGTACCTCCGTGACACTCCAACTGGCCGGCACCGCCTTCCATTTCAGCTGTTCCTCCGTTAATCCGGCTGTCGCCTGTACCAGTTGCTGATGGGTATTCAGATAATCGCTGATTTGACTGCTGCTCATTAAATTTCCTCCCGTAAAAGTTCTGCTACCGAATGGTCCGATGGTGTAAAACGTTCTAATGAAAAGGGCGAAATATTATGGCTTGTCGCTCCGCGCGTTGTGAGATCTGCCAATATTTCTCCCACGACACTGGAAAATTTAAAACCGTGCCCGGAGAATCCCCCGGCGATTAGCACATTCGGGTGGACGGGATGCCGGTCAATAATAAAATCTTCATCAGGTGTATGCTCATATTTACAAACAGAGCCTTTCAGCAGGCGCCCGGCGGCACCCGGCATATATGCCTCCAGTACCCGCCGCAGGTCTGCCTCGTCGCTGGTATCATTGCCAAACGGCGCCAGCGCTTCACCCGGTTTCCATTCCAATCCCTTATCGTGCCTGCCGATCTTCAGCCCATTTCCGCCGATGCCGGGGAAGCCGTAATAGCCGCCTTCTTTTGTTCCAAGCGTAAACCCGGGAAAATTCCCGGCAGCAAAATCCGGTGCGCTGTTAAACCATCCGACTACCTTGCGAACTGCCTTAATTGGCAGATACACAAAAGGCGCCAACGCGCTGAACCAGGCTCCGGCACTAAGAATCGCCGACGCTCCGTGATAATCGCCTTTAGCTGTGTGGACGGTGACACTGCCTTCGCGGGCGGTGATGTTCACTACCGGAGTGTTCGTCAGCAGCACTGCGCCATGTGATAGAGCAAGCTGGCGGTAGGCAGTAATACACCGCTCGCTGTACAAATACCCGGCATCCGGTTCGTACATTGCTGCGAAGGATTCCGGAATGTTCAGAGCCGGCCAGCGCCGCCTAATCTCCTCGGCGTCCAGGTGCTCTACCCTCACCTTGCGTTTCCCGGCTTCTGCCAGACGGCCGCTGAAGGAATAGACGGCACTGTCCGCTATATTGAGTACGCCAGAGCGTACCAGCAGTTCTGCCCCGGTCAACTGCTCGGCTTCCTGCCATAGCTGATCTGCCCGCTGGGCCAGTTCAATATAGACGGGATGACCGCTATAAGCATGGCGAATGAGCCGGGTATCGCCGTGATGGCTTCCTTCTGTATGCGGCGGATCAAAGGCGTCGACCAGCAGTGTCTTCACTCCGCGGCGGGCCAGTTCATAACCTGCGCTGATGCCCATCGAGCCAGCACCGGCAATAATAACGTCATAACTAGCTTGCTGATCTATAATTCTGCACCTCCTCCGGCAGCATAGTACTCCAGCGAACGTACGGCCAAATCCGCGAGGAAGCGGGCGGCAACCGGCAGTGCCCGTTCATCCAAGTTAAAAGCCGGATGATGCCATTCCTGGCTCCCATCGGTGCCGACAAAAACGAACAGTCCCGGCACCACGCGCTGATAGAAGGCAAAGTCCTCCCCGGCTGGGGATGGAACAGGCTTCACCGCTTTATAGCCCAGCGCTTCCGCTGCTTCAGCCCCGAGCGCAGCGAGAGTCTCGTCATTTAGCACCGGCGGCGGCCCGCCGATCCAGCGCAGCTTCGTGGAAGCTCCAAGGGCGGCAGCTACTCCAGACGCGACCTGCTCGAAGCGCTCCAGCACCTTGATCCGCACGGCCTCATCGAAAGTGCGGACTGTACCTTCAAGCACGGCTTTGTCCGGAATGATGTTCCATGAATTGCCGCTGTGGATCTGCGTCACACTGACCACCGCGCTGTGCAGCGGACTGACATTGCGGCTGACGATGGACTGCAGTGCAGTTACAATCTGTGAGGCCGCTACGATGGGATCGATTGCTGCTTCCGGAGCCGCTGCATGGGAGCTGCCGCCTAGAACCTCAACCACAAAGCCGTCCGCTGCTGCCATCAAAGGCCCGCCGGTAATTCCAATTGTTCCGACCGGAAGGTCTGGCTTGTTATGCAGCCCGACGATTGCGCGAACCCCCTCCAGTGCTCCGCTGGCGATGATCCGCTGCGCGCCCTGCGCTTTCTCCTCAGCGGGCTGAAACAAGAGACGAACGGTTCCCGGGAGCTGATCCTCCAGCTGATTCAAATGATACGCAGCACCAATCAGAGCCGCCGTATGAAAATCATGCCCGCAGGCATGCATTTTCCCAGGAATCAGTGAAGCATAATCTGCGCCTATCTCCTCGTGGATCGGCAGGGCATCGATATCGGCACGCAGCGCAACAACCGGACCAGGCTTGCCGCCCCCAATCTCTGCAACAACTCCGGTAGGCAGACCGTAATCTGCGATACGGATTCCGGCCTGCTCCAGTAAGGCAATGATATATTTGGTTGTTTCGAATTCTTCGTTGGACAGCTCCGGGTGCCGGTGCAGATGACGGCGGATCCCGGTCAATTGTTCACCGAGTTCTTCCGAGCTCAGCTCGAATGCTTTGTTTGTCATAAGCAGGCTCTCTTCCCTATACGATTTTCTTGTGCTTTCAATTCTGAAGCCGTCCTGTCCGATTTCACCTTTGGCCTTATACCTCAACTGGCACTTCAGCGAGCCAGCTCAGCTAGGCCTTGGCCGGCACCTCAACGTATGCGCGTCACTCAGCAGCGTTGTTATGCCTCAACCGGCACCTCAGTTAGGCCTCGGCGGGCACCTCGGCGAGTGCTTCACTCAGCAGTTCAAACGAGCGAAGCCGTTTGTCAAACGGTTGTACATTGGTTGTCACGATGAACTCCTCGACACCGGATGCCTCAGACAACGCCAATAGCTGTTCACGTACAGATTCCTTAGTGCCTTTAGTAATCTCCGGCTCCCGTTCTTCGATGGTATAGGCTTCGTTCGTTTGACGGGAAAATTCCTCCGCCTGCTCTCGGGTAGCCACCGTCAGCGTCTTGCCGCTAGCAAGTGTAATCCGGATCAGCTTATGGGCTCCTGCCAGCTCCTTCGCCTCTTCCTCTGTGCTGGCGGCGATCAGCGCCAAGGCAATAATCACTTGCGGCTGCCTGCCTTCCGCAGATACAAACCCGTTGCGGTAAACACGGATCGCCTCCAGCGCCACGGCCTGATCGCCGTTAATAAACAGAGAGAACACATAGGGCAGTCCCAGTTCGGCGGCAATTTCCGCACTGCTTACACTTGCGCCTAACACGTACAGTTCAGGCGGGATACCCGGAATCGGACCTGCCTTCAGCCCGGCCAGCGGATGATCCTCCCCAAGCCGGCTATGTACGTACTTCTCCAGCTCGATAATTTTATCCGTCAGGCTTAGGGAATCTCCTTTCCCCTGCTGCAGCGCTTGTGTGCTGCGCGGCAGACCGCCAGGAGCACGTCCTACACCCAGGTCCACCCGGCCTGGAGCCAGTGATGCCAGTACATTGAAATTTTCCGCCACCTTATAAGGACTGTAATGCTGCAGCATAATTCCGCCGGAACCGATACGGATCGATTCCGTTTTCGCAAGCAAATGTGAGATCAGCACTTCCGGCGAAGATCCGGCCACCTGCTCGGAATCATGATGCTCTGAAACCCAGAAACGGCGGAATCCCAGTTGTTCCGACAGCTGCGCCAGCTTGATGGTATGCTGGAAAGCTTCTTCCGGCGTTTCTCCGGGATAGATCGGACTTTGATCGAGCACGCTGATTGTAATGGCCATGATTTTGCCTCCTAAATGGAATAGTTCAGTTCAGGGGTAATCCGCTTGAGGAACTGCTTTGTTCTTTCTTCGCGTGGATGATTGAACAGCTCTGTCGGGCTTCCTTCTTCAACAATAACGCCACCATCCATAAAGACCACATGATTCGCCACATCGCGGGCAAAACCCATTTCATGAGTCACTACAATCATCGTTATGCCTTCTTTGGCAATCTTGCGGATGACGGCCAGAACTTCCCCCACCAACTCCGGGTCCAGCGCCGATGTTGGTTCGTCGAACAAAATGACCTCCGGCTCCAGCGCCAATGCCCGGGCGATGCCCACCCGCTGCTGCTGGCCTCCGGACAGCTGGCTTGGATAAGCGTCCAGCTTGCTGCCAAGGCCAACCTTTTCAAGCAGCGCAATGCTGCGTTTTCTTGCTTCCTCTTTCGGAAGTTTCTTGACGATCAGCAGCCCTTCCATCACGTTCTCCAGCGCGGTTTTATGGCGGAACAGATTGTACTGCTGGAATACCATCGCCGTTTTTTGCCGGAGCTGATGAATTTCCTTTTTTCGGGCACGCCTGCAGTTTAGCTTAAAATCACCAATGGAAATCTCCCCGTCGTTTGGCTTCTCCAGATAGTTCACACAGCGCAGCAGTGTGGTTTTGCCTGATCCGCTTGGGCCGAGAATAACGACCACCTCGCCTTTTTTGACCGTTAAATCTATATTTTTCAGCACCTGGTGTCTGCCGAATGACTTGGATACATGCGTAATCCTGATCATGCCACTCCTCCCCGGTTATACAGATTGATCCGCTTCTCAATCAGCGACGTCACGCGCTCAATCAGGAACGTTAGCCCCCAAAAGATCAGCGCCGCCGCCAGATAAGCCTCAAAAAACTTCCAGTTCGTCGAAGCCACAATCTGAGCTTTGGCGTTGATATCCACCACCGATACAGTAAAAACTAACGTAGATCCATGCAGCATGCCGATTACCGAATTCGACAGGTTGGGCAGACTTGCCGCCAGCGCTTGAGGGAATACAATCCGCCGCAGCGCCTGAGGTGTGGTCATCCCGATAGAATGAGCCGCCTCCAACTGGCCGCGGTCCACCGCGAGCAGGCCGGAACGGACAACCTCTGACATGTAAGCCCCTGCGGTTATGGAGAATGAAATATAAGCAAATCCAATCATCGGAATCGATACGGATCTAAAGCTCCAGCCGAGGTGCACCGCCAAACTGTCGATCAGCACGGGAAGCCCGAAATAAATCAGCAGCAGATGCGTCAGCATTGGGGTTCCGCGGATAAAGGTGACGTACCCCACAGCGAGCGGATGCAGCAGCGGAATTCTGTATATCCGAATGAGGGCCACCGTCACGCCGATCACAAAGCCGATCAGTACAGAGACAAGGGTAATATATAAGGTCGTAGGAATTGCACTTAAGATTTGCACAAAAGCGGTCCAGATAAACGACGGGTCCAGCTTCATCATCCGGCTCCCCCTTTACCCGGCCCCAGTTCCGCAATGATACGGCGGTAGGACCAGTTTTTGTTGATTTTGAACGATCTTTTTTCCGGAGTGCTCCGCATCTCATGCCGCAGCAGCCGCTTTTCCGCTACCATCAGCAGCTTCTCAATCGTAAAGCTGATGACCAGATAGATTAGCGCCAGGGCGATATACGTCTCAATAAAATGCTGCGTTAAGCTGCCCAGAGTCTGCGCTTTCCCCGTCATTTCCATCACACCCAGCGTAAACGCCAGTGACGTATCCTTCAGCAGGGCAATCACCAGATTGGAGAATACGGGAAGGGCAATACCAAGCGCCTGCGGCAGCACAATCCGTGTAAAAGCCTGGAACCCTGTCATCCCTGTTGCATAAGCGGCTTCTATCTGCCCTTTATCCACCGCGAGCACAGCAGCCCGGATCATTTCGGACATATATGCGCCTGTATGGAGTCCGTAAGTCAAAATCACAAACACCAGCACCGGCGTGCGGGTCATATCCACATGCACCAGCTTCAGTACTTCCGGCAGCCCGTAATAGAAGAGGAAAAGCTGGATCAGAATCGGCGTGCCGCGGAAGAAGGAGATGTAGATTTCGGAGCAGGTCTTCAGCACCGGCACCTTATACAGTCTTGGCAGCGCTATAAGAAAACCGGCAATCATTCCGGCCAGCAGGGAACTGCCGACAATCAGCAGCGTGGTACCTAAAGTTCCCAGCAGCTTGGGCAATAGGGAAAAGACATAGCTGATATCAAACGGTGCGCCCATAAACTCCCTCCTTTCCCGTGCTCACCGGCTTAATCATTTCACCGAATCCGCCGTAACATCCGCACCCAGCCATTCCGTGCTCAGCTTGCCCAGTGTTCCATCCGTCTTCAGTTCTTTAATGGCTCCGTCAATCGCATTTGACAGTTTTTGCGACTCAGCATCCTCCTTGCGGAACACATAAAGTATGTCTGCGGAGGATAACTCGTCACCCGTAGCCTTAAGCTGGCTCTGCGGGTCAATGATCGGCAGGACGAAATCTGCAGCCAGCGTGGCATCCACACGGCCAGTGGTGATCTGGTTTGCTGTATCGTTAGCCGTACCGCTTTGGTAAACGATATGGATTGCGTCGTCATGTTCTTTATTGTAATTCTCAAGAATTTGCGCCTGTGCGCTTGTTGCTCCGGTCAGCACCTTCTTGCCTTTTAGATCATCCAGGGTGTGGATCGTGTCATTGTCCTTGGCCACTACAATGCGGTTTCTCCAGTGGGCATAGGCTTCTTTATTAAAGGAGTACTTCTGCTCCCGCTCCGGATTTTTCTCCATAACATGAGCCACGAGATCGATTTTTTTAGTCTCTAGGCTGAGCAGCAGGTTACTGAAATCCATGGTTTGAAAATCGAACTCATATTCCGGCAGCCGGTTATCAATTTCTTTGAGCAGCTCCACATCAAAACCTGTCAGCTTGCCGTTCTCATCAATGAAGCATACCTGTGGAAAAGCCGTACCTGTACCCACAGTGATCTTTGTAACCTTAGCCGTCTCAGCAGCTGTGTTTGCAGCGGCGGCGTCAGCCCCATTTCCGGACTGGCTGCTGTTCCCGGCGCTGCCGCCTGCTGAGCTGCTGTTATTTCCGCAGCCGGCAATCGCTAGTGTCAATATGGATGCGAATAGGAGTGAAGCGGGTTTTCTCATGGTTCTATCCCCTTTGAGCGGTTTGTGGTTTATTTATAATTTTCTTTTTCAGCAGATACATAATGCCGTCGCCATTCTGCGGATCCAGCTCCCGAAACCGTTCGTAGCCCCGCCGCTCGTACATCTGAACTAGCCACGGGTGTTTCTGTGCTGTTGCCAGCGTCACCTCCGGCGAACCCAATTGTCCAAGAATAATATGCTTTTCCACCCAGTCGAGCAGCTTTCCGCCATACCCCTTATTGCTGTAATCCGGGTGGGCTGCAAACCACTTGATAAAAGGCAGCGGGCTAAGCTTCTTGATCTCTTCTTCCTTGGACAGTGTGATGGTGGCAGCTATCACTCCGTCAATCTCAAGCACATAACACTCATTTACGGCAATGTTCTCTTCAATCAGCGCCAGATCGGCTGTTGCCGCCGGCCAATGCAATCCCAGTTCGCGAATCAGCGCATAAGCGCGGTATGTAACCTCCAACAGTTGTTCCGCATCCTTCCGTTCTGCCAACCGGTATACCTCACTCATGTCATGACCTCCAGCCGTCCGCGATTTAAATTCATAATTCCCATCGAAATAGTCGTGATTATATGCAATTAACTTTATCACTGCCTGATGCCATCCGGCTAATAGAGTTTTTTAATACATCTATACAATTTGTCGATCTCCGGCTTTACCGATCCTCAGCTCGAGCAGGGTTTCTATAAAATCTGCATTTTCCCCGTGTAGTGAAATCAGGCTGGTTCCCAGGGAGATGCCCTCTGTCTCCGCTATATCAACCCGAATCAGCGTTCCCGCCGCCACTTCTTCCTGCACACTCAGTGACGGCAAAAAGCAGATGCCCGCTTTTCTAAGCACAAGCTTTTTGGCGGTTTCCAGATTATCGACCTGATATACAATATTCGGCGGCTGATCCATGCTCTCGAAGACACGGTGCAGCCGCAACCAGTCCAATGAGCCGCATTCAAAAAAGACCAGTGGTTCGTGACGGATATCCTGCAGAGAAGAACGGCCGCCTTTTGCCAGCCGGTGACCAGCATGCACATACAGCGAAATCGGATCCTCACAGAACGGAAACGCCTGTATCGCCGGATTAACCACCTTGCGAATAAAGGCAAGATCAATTTCTTTTGTTTTCAACTTAGCAACCAGCACATCTGTTGAAGCGGTGGTCAGCTTCATATGGATATGCGGAAATTTCCGCTTCAGGTGATGCAGCAGATGCGGCATTAAGTAATTGGAGACCGATACTGTGCTGCCGATCCTCAGCTCATTCGGTATCTGACCCTTCGCTTGGAGTTGATGTTTACCGTTTTGGTAAATTTGGAGGATTTGCTGCGCATAAGGCAGGAACTGTTTACCTTTGTCCGTAAGGGTAATCTGCTTGCCGAGCCGGTCAAATACCCGGCAATCCAATTCCTTCTCCAGCGATTGGATGCGCGCGGTCACCGTCGGCTGTGAAATATACAGAACTTCTGCCGCCTTATTGAAGCTTCCGTAATGGTTGATATAGACAAAGGCCTCAATATTATCGATGTTCACTCCAAGCCCTCCTTTTAGGTCGGTTTGATTAAATTTTAATAGACTATTCCGATTAAAAAACAGTGAATTAAGACGGCGACGACTTGTAATTTTCTATATATCTTAGTCAGGGCCCCTTTTTTTGTCAACTCAAAATCCGAGTGATTTCATAGGAGTTGCAATTCAATCAATCACAAATATAGATAGAATTTTTCTATCCTTTAATTGGAATTGTTAAACCCCTCTTATAACACTAGGGATTGTTAAATATAATGAGGACATTTAATGGATCTTACGTTTACTAAGGGGGTCATCGAAAACATGTCAAAAGAGATTATTATACGTGACGCCTTGGTCTGTGACCGTGAAGCCATCGCCGCAGTACTTCTGGATGCGTACAGCCAGTACTCCGCTGTGTTGCCTGAAGCTTTTTGGCTCGAGTATAAACAGTCGATCCTCGATTCCGTCCATGGAGATGCCCCATTCGCACGAATCATTGCAGAAGTTGATCAGCAAATTGTCGGCAGCGCGCTGCTGTTCAACTCTTCGGAAGCCGCCTACGGCAGACCTGAGCTAGGTATTCATTCACCCGTCCTACGCCTGCTTGCTGTATCCCCTGCCGCCCGCGGCCGCGGAATTGCCACCCTCCTGATTCAAGAAGCCGCACAAAGAGCCCTCGCATCTGGCGCCTCAACCCTTCATCTCCACTCCTCGGATAGGATGGCCTCTGCTATCAGGCTTTACGGGCGATTAGGCTTTAAGCGTGCTTATGAGACCGATATTCAGAATGGCGACACCTTGGTGCAGGGCTTTCAGTTGGATCTTCGCTCTTTCCCTTCTCTACACGTAATGTTAACCAATCATTCTTTATAAAAAGAGGCTGGCCTTCCGGCCAGCCTCTCTGTAATATCCTTAAATAACTGTTCATTCGGATTAAGGCGCAATAATTGGTCAGCCTAGGTGCGAATCTTGTTTTTTTCATCGCTGTTTTGTTCATAGGTGTTTGTTTCCTCCGCTGTTCTCTCCGTCCACCAACATTACCTTATCTTTCTAACCATACTTCTATATAGAATTCCAATCCCAATCAATATAACTCCACCGCCAAGCAGCCAATATTTCTCCCTTAAACTCCCGCTGGTTAAAGAAAATAAATACAGCTTTCCTAGCCTAACGCCTGAAAAGATATTCAGCATGTAATAACCAAGCGGCAGCATGTAGCCAATTACCACGCTGCCCGACAACGAATAGGCCGCAAACCCGATGGAACCCAGGAAAAACGCGGTAGCAAATGTTCCGAAAATAAATGGCCCGGCAGCAAACTGGCAGTGGTTCAGCAGCATGACACCGATAAAGCCGCTCAGGATGCACAGCAGCACAACAACTGCCAATGTAAGCCGGATCAGATAAGTTCCGCTAAGGGAAGTAATTTTGGATTCAATCACTTCCCTGATGCTGTGATCCTGTTCCGGCAGAAACAGCGGGGTACATAACACAATTCCGCTTAGAGCCACAAACCGCTCCAGCACAACGCTGGAAGCTGTGCTGTCCAGATTGTTGATGCCAAACAACAACGGAGTAATCAAGGCGATGGCAACAGCCAATAAGGCATTAGGAAAAAGCGTCAGCTTGAGCTGCATTTTGGCGATGTCTAAATATTTTTTGGATACGGCCATAGAGATCCAGCTTCCCCCTTCTCTTCATCTCATAAATCAGGATGGCTGCCAACACCAGCACCAGCGAAAGAGCCACATAGAACAGCCTGTTCACCACAAGCTCACCGATGTCATCCTTCATCGTCTGCAGGTGGAATAGGGAATTATGGCGGATCGTCAATCCCAGGCCGTAATCTCCGCCGTAGATGCGTGATATTCCGTTGTTGATATCCAAATAGCTCCACAGAAACTGTACAGCAATTGCGATGGGCGTATCGGTTAACGTTGTTAAAAACAATCCGACGGCCGTTGTTGTCATCATAGTTGGCAGCAGCCAAGCTGCAATATATTTAAAAAAGGCAAACAGATCCACAGTTAGATGATTTTCCATTCCATACCGGACCAATTGAAACAGCGGAAGAAGCGACAAAAGCACAAAAGGAAGCAGCAGCATTAGAACCAGCGCAAAATATCGGGTCACAATCAGGTGAACCGAACCGGCTCTGCGGGAATAGATCAGCTCATTCATCCGGGCTTTACGATCTCTGGTTACATATGCGACGGGGACAAAAACTGAAAAAAGCGATATGGTGATCCCCATATAGTCACAAAACAATCGGGCATACGCCCCGCTTATTTGATCCTCGTTGATAAAAGCGTTATATTCCGCCAGTTTTTCTTCATAGGTGACCGTAGCTTTCCCAAATTCCTTGAGCGATTCAGGAGCATATTTCGATCCGCCGCCCAAGATATCATCAATTTCAGCCATTTTGCTTCTAAAGGCCTCGTAAGCAATTTTGATGGGAATATTCGTTTCCGTAGCAGCTGTCTCTTTCCCGGATAACACTGCTGCTTGCTGTTCCCCCATTTGTTTCTGTATGGCAGGCAGTAGAGCGTCAGGGTGCTCTCCCGTGATTTCTGTAATAATATCTGCGACCTTTGCCTGATCGTCTTCACTTAGCTTCACGCTTTTATAAAAACCAAACGGATAGGCCGCATATTGATTATTGGTATATTCCTGAACTAGGCTTGCAATGGCTCCAGGCATAACCTGCTCCGGAATTTCAGCCTCTCTGCTGCCGTAGTCCTTTGCATGGGCTGGCGGTTTCATCAACGGGTTGTCGATGTTATAAGCGGATGGCTGGCGTGCTTCACGGATATCCGAGCCGATACTATCGCCAATTTGGGTGACATAAAACAAAACAATGACGCCAATAAACACAAAATAGATGATACTTTTCGAGATTTGCCGGCATTCTTTGAGGAGCAGACTCATCGTTGCTGTCCTCCCATCCGTTTCATGTAAGCATCCTCGAGGTTCTGTTCATCACCAATAAAATGCTGCAGTGAACCTTGATAGATGATTTCCCCTTTGTCAAGTATGGCAATGTTCTGGCAGGTCTTTTCGATGTCCTCCACGATGTGCGTGGACAGGATAACAATCCGGTCTTCGGCAGTCTCGCACAGCAAATTCCGGAACCGGATTCGTTCTTCAGGATCAAGGCCTGCGGTCGGCTCGTCCACAATCAGAATGCGGGGATCATGCAAAAGAGCCTGGGCGATTCCGAGCCTGCGTTTCATTCCTCCTGACAGCGCCTTGATTTTGAGCTTCCGGCAATCGTCAAGGTTGACCTTTTGCAGCAGCATGGGAATCCGTTTCGCTCTTTCCGCCTTCGATAAATCGGATAATGTGCCCAGATAATCCATGGCTTCATACACACTCATTCCGGGATAAACGGAAAAATCCTGCGGCAAATACCCGATCAGCGGTCTGACTTTTTTGGCTTGCTCGACAGGAATTCCACATACGGTAACCTTGCCGCTGGATTTGTTAAGCAAAGTGGACAAAATTCGCATCAAGGTTGTTTTGCCGGCGCCGTTTCTGCCAAGCAGTCCGTACATCCCCGGTTCCAGATGCAGGGAGACCTGATGGAGCGCTTGTTTTTGTCCAAAGTTTTTTGACAGATTTTGAATCGTTATTTCTGTTTTCACCTCTACCCCTCCTCAATTCAATTTGAAAGCTTTTTGTGCAAAAAAGAATCCCACATATAGCCGAGTACGAGATATACAATACCGACGCCATAAAGCAGGTCAAGGTTCGTCACATCAATGAAAAGCAGGAGCAAAAAGTTCACGCATAATGCCGTGTATATAATTCCATTTTGAATCAACAATGAGCGGTGTTTCTGCCGGGCTTGTCGTTTTTGCTGCTCTTCATGCTCGATTTTTGCGATGGTGGTCCACATCTCATTCAAAAACTCCTGTTCGCTTTTCATTCTGCCTCAACCCCTTTATATTGGTTTTTGAATTTCTGTCTGGCCCTGAACAGCAAAATCTTAATTTGCGGCACGGTTTTGTTCATCGTTCTGGCGATGTCCTTATAACTGAAATCAGCAACAGCATAAAGATATAGGGCGGTTCTATAATCGCCTTGCAGCTGGTTCAGCGTCTCAAAAATATGCTTCGTCCTTTCCCCGCTGCTCACGATTTCCTCCGGTGTGCGCTGGCCGCTTATGAGGGAAACGGTGTCCGAATTCAGTGTCTGTCTGGTTTTCCTGCTCCTAAGATAATCGATGCAGCTGTTGCGGATGACCGTAAACAAATAGGTATTAAATGCATAGGCGGGGCGGTAAGAATCTCTGCTAATATAAATTTTCACAAAACTCTCCTGTACAATATCCTCGGCTGTATACGGATCAAGCACAAAGCTGTTAGCGAAGGCAATGGCTTTCGCTCTGTGCTTTAACACCAGTTGTTCGTAAGCGCGCTGATCCCCCTTTTGCACCCGGATCATTAGTTCATTGTCATCATCCAATACTCCCCACCTCCATCCCGGCCTAGCTTACACGGATTAGGTATAAAAAGGTTACACATTTCCCGGACCCTTTGCGATGAAATAAATCTGAATATGCCGGTTGGAACGGTGCCGATTTGCTGTTAAAAAAAGAAAACCCGCGCTGGGCGCGGGTTTCTTAAGATTAGGCTAAATAAGATACATCCTTGCTTCATAGGGACGCAGCTCTGTTTCCGAGACGTTGTCTGAATAATTCGATAGGATCGGCTGCCGGGTGGCGAACGCCTGTGGAAGTGTGAAGGGTGCCGGGAGTTTATCGAAATTACATACAACCAGTAACTTTGATTCGTTCAGCGATCGAGTGTACACGAACAAACTTGGATCCTCGGGGTACAGCAGCTCGTAATCTCCGTAGATGATCACTTCATTCTTTTTTCTTAACTGAATCAGCTTGCGATAATAATGGAAAATGGAATCAGGGTGATCCAAACTCGCTTGTGCATGGATTTCCTTATAGTTTGGGTTCACTTTAAGCCAGGGTTCCCCCGAAGTAAAACCGGCATTTTTGGAGGCATCCCACTGCATGGGCGTGCGGGCATTATCGCGTCCTTTTGCATAGATAGACTCCATGATGTTCTCAATCGTGTAACCTTGTTCAGTTCTTTCTTTGTACAGATTAAGCAGCTCAATATCCCGATAGTCTTCAATAGGGTATTGAACATTCGTCATACCCAATTCTTCTCCCTGGTAAATGTAAGGCGTGCCCCGCATGCCGTGTAGAAGGGTCGCCAACATTTTCGCCGACTCCTCCCGATATTCTCCATCATTTCCCCAACGGGAAACAATGCGGGGCAGATCGTGATTATTCCAGAATAAGCTGTTCCAGCCTTCCTCATTCAGTTCGGTTTGCCATTTGGATAATACCTGTTTCAGCTGGAGAAAATCAAGGGGCTTAAGGTCCCACTTGCTTTTCCCTTCTTGTTCGTCCAATCCGATATGTTCAAATTGAAATACCATTGAAAACTCACTGCCGTCAGGGTTGCTGTATAGCTTGGCGATCTCCGGCGTTGCGCCCCATGTTTCTCCAACAGTCAGCAGATCACCCGCTTTTTGAAACGTCTCTTTGCTGAGTTCCCTGATATATTTGTGTAAGTTAGGGCCATTGCCGGTAATTTTTTTGTCGGGTTCCTTTCCGATCAAATCAATGACATCCAGCCGGAAGCCGCCTACCCCCTTGTTGATCCACCAAATGATCATCCCGTAAATTTCTTGCCGGACTTTAGGGTTTTCCCAGTTGAGATCCGGCTGTTTTACAGAGAACAGGTGCAAATAATATTGCCCTAGCTCGGGCACCCATTCCCAAGCTGAACCACCGAAGGTGGAACCCAGGTCATTTGGAGGGCTTCCTTCAACGCCATCTCTCCATACATAGTAATCATGATAAGGATTGTCTTTGCTTTTTTTCGCTTCCTGGAACCAGGGATGCTCATCGGAGGTATGATTCAGCACCAGATCCATGATAATTCGGATATCCCGTTGTCCGGCCTCCGCAATCAGCTCTTCCATATCCTCTAAGGTTCCAAACATCGGATCGATATCCTGATAGTCGGAAATATCGTAACCATAATCATCCTGCGGGGATTTACACACAGGCGATAACCAAATTGCACCGATCCCCAGCTGCTGCAAATAGTCCAGACGGGTAATAATTCCCTTCAAATCACCAATCCCATCGCCATTACTGTCTTGAAAGCTCCGCGGGTAAATTTGATAGACAACGGTTTCTTTCCACCATTTTTTATCGTTCATTGCCAAATCCACCTCTTTCGATTCACTATAGATGGAGTGATATCTGTTACCAGCCCATCCTTATTCTTTTACTGATCCTACTACAATACCAGTCACAAAGTATTTTTGCAGTAACGGATAAATCAGTAACAATGGAATAACAGCGACTACAATTTTTGCCGCATTCAAATTTTTATTGGATATTTCCGTCAAGCTGCTGAGTTCCTTGGCGTTCGTGCCGGCTTGTAGAAGTTCGGCAATATTGACATTCAAAGACTGGATGTAGGTCATGAGCGGATAATTGCTGACTTTGGTCATGTAGATCAGCCCGCTAAAAAAGTCATTCCAAGAACCAACAATGCTGAATAAGGCTACCGTTGCAAGCGCCGGAATCGATACGGGTACGTAAACTTTAAAGAGGACCTGGAGCGGACTTGCCCCGTCGATAAACGCCGCTTCTTCCAGTGCACTGGGTACGGCAGAAAAAAAGTTCATCACAAGAATAACACTAAAGATGGGGACCGCCCCAGGCAGAATAAGCGACCATACGGTATTGAGCAGATCCAGGTTTTTGATCAGCAGATAACCCGGGATCATCCCGCCGCTGAACAGCATGGCAAAAATCATAATATTCATATAGATGTTTCTGCCTCTAAATTCTTTTTTCGACTTGGAGAGCGGATAGGCCATTAATATGATCAATATCATGTTGAGGACAAGTGTGAGCGCCACACGGATAACAGAGATGCCAAAGGAACGCCAAAACTGGGCATCGTCAAGAATTTTGGTATACGCTGCGGTTGTAAAGTTAACTGGAATAAGCCCTACAGCGTTCGCCGAGACGGCTTCGCTACTGCTGAAGGATATCGCCACAATATTCCATAACGGAAGAAGGCAGATCAATGCCAGCATGATAATAATGGCATAAATGACCAACCTGCCCATTCGACTTTTTAGATTTGCAGCATAGGTCACAGGTTTGGCCTCCTTTAGAAAATTTTCCGGTCGGTATATTTCTTAGCCAATTGGTTGGCGGATAAGAGCAACACAATGCCAATCACGGACTTAAACAACCCGACAGCCGTACCAAAGCTATACTGCCGGCCGACAAGCCCAATCCGGTACACATAGGTATCCAGAATATCTCCCGTCTCATAGACTACCGGGTTATACAGATTATAGATTTGATCGAAACCTGCACTTAAAATGTTGGTCAGGCTCATTACACCCATAAGCAGGATAATAGGCAGCATTCCTGGCAGTGTGATATGCCATACTTTTCTCCACCAGCTGGCTCCGTCTATTCCTGCCGCTTCATACAATCCCGGATCGATCGACGTAATGGCAGCTAAATAGACAATGGAGCTGTAACCAAATTCCTTCCACACATCTGTGCCAATAATCAAGGGCTGGAACCAATGGTTGCTGCCGAGGAAATTAACCTGTTCAAGACCAAAAAACGTCAGGATTTGATTCACAATGCCGTCCAAACTGAACATATTGACAACAACTGACGCCAACACAACCCAGGATAAAAAATGAGGGAGATACACGATCGTTTGTACAGATTTTTTTATATATTTGATGCGGATCTCGTTTAACAGTACAGAAAAAATGATCGCCATCAATGTTCCTAATACGATCTTGGCAATGGCAATCACCAACGTATTGCTGATGACTTGGGCGATGTCCGGCAGCTTGAACATATAAATGAAATGCTTCAGTCCAACAAATTCCGAGCCAAACATCCCTTTGGCCGGTATATAATCCTGGAATGCCGTAATGATGCCTACCATCGGCACATAACTGAATACCAGTAAAAATAAAATCCCAGGAAGCATCATCAAATGATACATGGCACCGGTGCCTAACCGGCCTTTTGCTTTGGATTTCCCCTGCTGCATAGATGGGCCCCTTTCTGAAAGCAAGGCTGCCTGTCACAGCGCAGCCCCGTCAAACCTCGTTGTTTATTACTCAGACGCGGTCTCTGCTTCAATTTCCTTAATGATTTGGTCTCCGCCTTGTTTCTTCCAATCGCTGACGAACGTATCAAAATAATCAAGAGGCTCTGCACCTGTCACAATCTTAATGAAGGATTCCTGTTCCATCTTGGTCAAATTGGCCCATGTCTGTTTCATGCTTGGTGTTGTGCCGGAAAAAGCCGGTGTCATCCAAACGAACTTCTTCTCCTGTGTCAGTTTATCAATGAGCCCTACTCCGTTGATACGCGAGTGGTATTTGGACCACGCCGTTACATTATCGGTATCCATATTGTTCAGATACGTTTTGATGCTCCCGATATTGTTTTTCGATTCGGTTGTCCGGACCTCATCCAGGCTGATCTCCCCTTTAATTCCGCGGACGACGTCAGAATAATCATCCAGCAGCGAAGTAGCCGAGTTGATTTCGATATTAAAGGGCCGGGTAGAACCGTCTACCCCGTCTTCCAAATACTTGGCGGCTTCCGGCATGGAGGTTTTCACATTTTTATCATTTGCTAATTTATCGTAGAACAAATTGATGATTTTAATGGCCAGCTCCGGATGTTCATATCCTTTTCTCACCACGATAAACTGATTGGATGGATTGGCATGGGCCACGTTGACTTTCCCCTCTGCATCCTCCAAGGCGTAAGCCGAAAATTTGGCGTTTTTGTCCATCTGCTTTACGCTGCTTAATCCCCAGTCAGGGATATGCCATGGGCCAAACGCAATTCCACATTGTCCATTTGTATAAAGCGCGGTAATTTCATCAAATGTGCGTGTGCCAAACTGCTGGTCAATGATGCCTTTTTTATGCCAGTCCGCCATAATACCCAGCATCTGCTTTGTTTCCGCTGTGGTCGAGCCATAAACAATGCTGCCATCTTTATCCTTCATCCAGTATTGCGGGTATGCGCCTTGGGTGGAGGCAACGCCCAGCATCGTATAGGCCGATCCGTTATAGTCTGTTGTATTCAGTGTGTTGACAAAAGGGATACCCACCGGTTTACCGGTTTGACCCGGATCCGACTTCAGGAATGCCTCGGCCGTTTTTTCTACATCTTCGAGTTTGATGGTACCGTCTCCGTCGGCATCCAGCTGGATGCCCAATATATCCAGCCAGTCTTGACGTACCCAGACCATGGCTGGGGCGGAATCCACGGCGGTGGCTGGCAGGCCCATCAAACGCCCGTCAATTGTTGCGTTGTCCAAGGCGCGTCCATCGTAGGAGTCATACGTTTTTTTGACATTGTCTGTGGCATACTGCTTGTAAATCTCCGTCATATCTTCAATCAGATCATTATCCACCAGTTCTTTGAGTTCATCTTTGGAGTCGACACGCATCATGTCAGGCAGTTCCCCGGATGCGATCGCGAGCGAAACCTGACGGCTGTAATCCTCTCCGTTGGCTTCAAATTGGTCTTTAATCTTAGCGTTAAGCGTATCTTTGACCAATCGAGTGTAAGCATTGTTTTCGTACGTATCGCCTGCAGGCAGTTTGGGGTTCGCTGTAGTCACACGTCCCAAGGTTACGGTTACTTCGTCTTTGTAAGGACTAAACGGATCCCCCGGGGCCGTTTCATATTTACCCGCTTCCTCCGCAGTAGGAGGACCGGAAGTCCCCCCGCAGGCTGCAAGCGCCGACATCATTAATGCAGTCACCGACAGTACAGCCAGACGTTTAGTTAACACGTTCCAACTCGTTTTCATATCATTCGGCTCCCCTTTATTCAGGTAATGGCTACGTTTTGTTGTTTCCGCTTTCATCTTACAACACCGTGAAGTTTAATCGGGATAGGGATTAAGCGTTTGTTAGGATAGAGGAATGTATACAGTTCCTGCCGTGACCCCAAAGTAGACGTAGCGTTTGTGATCATTTATCTAACTAACAAAACTACATTTGTCTAACCTCGCTAATGAATCGGAGCAGGGCAAAAAAGCCGACATCTTCTGAAACGGAATTTATCGGCTTAATTCATTGGGTTATGTGGAGGTTGAGGGCGGGTTAGTGTCCCCTCTGCCCTGCTGCCGGTATTCACTTGGCAGAACACCTGCCAGCTCGCGGAATATCCGGCTGAAATATTTTTCGTCCGTATAACCTACATGCTCGGCAATCCAGAAAATCGTGTTATTGGTGTTTAATAAATACTCTTTAGCTTTCTCTATCCGAATATACCGGGAGTATTCATTAAACGTTTTGCCCATCAGATCCTTGAAGCATTGGCTAAAATAACTTCGGCTGATGTTGAACTGACGGGATAGTTCTGAAGCCGTAAAGACTTGGTCCAATTCATTTTGCATCAGGATGACCGCTTTTTTTACGGCGTCAACAATCTCATGTGAATAGGTAGTTTGTTCATCCGTCTTACGAATACTCAAGGAGGTTTGTTTGATCCAACTTTCTACCTCGTACCAGGACTGAAAAGAATGAATCATGGAGATTCTGCCGAGCGTTGTCTGGGCAAAAAATTGATTCCACTCCATAACGATGGAATACAGCAGTCCAGTTAATTGTTCTTTATGCAGCCTCAAAGCTTTGAGCTGCTCAAGGAGTTGATCGAAGTAATAATCGTTATGAGACCATGGAGTTAAAAACCAGCTTTGTTTTATATGATCCAAATCTTCGTCCTGCGGCGGTTCTGCCGGGAAGGAGTCAACCTCCGTATTCATCGAAACAGCCAGGACCGGATGGTCGGGAGTGTAGGTATAAAACAATGGCGTTTCTGTATAATTTATAATCCAGTTTCGAATTTCCAGCCACGACCGCTCCTGCACATCGGATAGGACCAGCAAAACACTCTTGGGAATTTGATTCAGATATCCCTGCAATTTATGGATAAGCTGTTCTTCCTTGTCCGCAGGCCCCGCCCACATCCAACTGCTGCGATCCACTTCCATCCTGAATTCGTCTTCACCAGGCTCAAGTTCAGTAAACGAAAATTGTCCGGACTTCCGTTCCAGTGAAACAAGCGCATATACCTTGCGGTAACGGTCGTTTGTCTCATTCGGCTGCGGCAGCTTTCTTTTGGTGTTCGACAGTTCATCCATGCGGTTACGAATCCGGTTCAGCACGTGTTCAAACTGCTCTTTCTCGAGCTGCACCTTCACGATATAGTCGATGGCGCCCAGCCGCAGCGCTTCCTGGATGTAATCAAAATCTTGATGGAGTGTTAATACGACAATAAAAAGCTCGGGATAACGCTGTCTGGCCGCACGCATCAGCTCAATGCCGGACATCATGGGCATCGCAAGATCTGTCAGCATCAAATCGACCGGTTGAGATTCCAGGAATTCCAGCGCGTTTAACCCGTTGCTGGCTTCTCCGACAACCTCCATATTAAACTCCTTCCAAGGCATCGCGGAGCGAATCCCTTTTCGTACCAGCTTATCGTCGTCTACAATCAATACCTTAATCATGCCGAGCCACCTTCTCTTTTTATGGGCAGGATGAGCAGTATATTTGTCCCCGTTCCCAATTCGCTTTCAATTACCAGCTGTGCTTCATTTCCGTATTGTGCCTTCAGCATGCGGTGAACGTAATTAAGTCCGATGCCCATCCCTACTTTTTTATGTTCAGCCACACGATTGTTCAACAGCCGTTGAATGGCTTCCTCGGTCATCCCCGCTCCATTATCCTGGATCATAATGTTTAACGTGTCAGTTAAGGTAACTTCAATTTGAATAAATCCCTTATCACTTAGTCCATGATAAAGTGAATTCTCAACTAAAGGCTGCAAAATAAACCGCGGCACCGAGATTTCAAGCACAGAATCTTCTACTGAGATGCGCACGTCAAATTCAAAGTCATAACGGATTTGCTGAAGGATGAGGTATTGTCTCAGTGCGTTCAACTCCTCTTTCATTGAGGAGGCTTGTCCTAATTTTCCTAAATTGTAATACAAAAGTTTGTTTAAAGACTGTACCAGCTTGTCAATCTCCTCTTGTCCGTTCATGACCGCCAGCCAATGCACCGTATCCAGCGTATTCATTAAAAAATGAGGATTGATCTGATACAGCAGTTTTTCCACTTCCAAATCCGCACGGATTTTTTCTTTGGACTGCACTTCGACGAAGAGATCACTAATCTGGTGCTGCATCTTTGAGAATTCTCGCAACAGCCGATCAAATTCAGGGATTTGGGTTCGAGTCTGGCTGCTTACGATTTGTGGACTCTGCGACATCTCATTGATTTGCGAATGGAACAAGCTGAGTGGTTTGTATACCATCTTCCACAGCAACCAAGCAAGGAACACTGTAAAACCCAGGAAAAATAAGGCGACTAATAAGATTTGGAGCAGCCACTGATTTTTCTCCTCCTGGTACTTAGACTGTGAGATCACGGATACGACACTCCATTTTTGCGCGGAATCCTGCTTAAACCAATGGTAACCACGCGTGATGCCGTCGCTGATGCTGCCTTTCGCCAGACGCGAAAAATTTTCACCAACCTCCATGACCTCCGGAACTTCACTGTAAATAATGTTGCCTTCCCCATTTAAAATCAGGTGGGATAGCGCTCCCTTGTATTGATTGTAGTTCAGGAAATCTTGGGTAAGCCGGAAGCCGGACTCGACGTAGATATATACATTGTCCTTTTGCGGGAGCTTCACTTTTCTCATGGCGGACAAAACGATTTGATCGTCAAACCGGTTCATGCTGATGTGTGGTCCATGGTAGGTGATCCCGTAGCCTTTGGAAAGCACAGGTAATAATTCAGGTGAAAAATGTTCTTTTATGGGAGCATTATTAAATTGTGTCGTGCCTTGTTGCTGGAAATAATAAGTGGTCAAGCCGATGTTGGGATTGGTAAACGTCACTACACTTAATTCACTTTTTAACTCGTCACGGGCTTCGATCAATTCAATAATATTGGAAGAGGGCGTTAACACTTCGCCCAGTTTCTTCCCCACTGTACCGCTATAAGACAACTGCTGAGTCACATGATTCATGTTGGTAAGGGAATTTTCCAAAGATGAAGTCACTTGATGTAAATTGCTCCGGATGCCGTCATCTATTTTATTTGCAAATATGGAGTCTATCGTGTAATAAGAAATCGCAAAAATACTCATAAAGGGAATAAAGGCGCTAAGAAAAAACAGGTAAAAGATTCTTTTTTTAAGTGTCATTCCAATACGCACCCCTTAAAGAACGTTCCGTCCCGGCTGGTATAGCTTAAGTTCCTGTTCCCTATTATAGTTTGATGCTCGGGCAGATCATAGCTCTTATATTTTGACAAAAGAAAACTCCCCTTTAAGTAACGGTTTATTTAAACCAGTCTACTTAAAAGGGAGCATGTTGTTGAATGTGGCACAAGTTGAAAAAACGCTTCTGTCTTGTTCCTTCATTTATAATAGCGGGGTTGCGAACTTCGCCTCCGGAAAGCGGCTGTCCGCTTCTTTCATTAAGTTTCCGCCTTGATTTTTCAGATACTTATCGAAGAAATCCAGCATATAGGCATTGATAACGGAGTTTGCTCGATCAGGCGAAATCTTGCCGGTAATGCCCAGTATTTTGAAAATAGGAGAAACGAACTGGACATCGGTAAAATTCAAATGCTCCGTATTATCTATATAGAGGACTTGTCCCCCCTCGCCGACCGCTTCAAGCATCCGTTTAAGCTCAAGCTTTTTATCTTCCGTAACTTGATCCGTCCACTCTCTTGTTGAACCCATGCGTTCAAGCTCTTCATCCGTGTAAACCGGGTTTTCCTTCACCCTTTTTAAATTTTCATATTCACTTTCCGAGTTGATGAACAAAAACGGTTTTTGCAGACTCTCCCTCTCACGCAGCCGGTAAAGCCCTCCGTCCAAGTCTATTCCAGCCGTGATTCGCGGATCAAAAGAGGCGTCATAGGCCGTCGCTCCGCCAATAGAATGACCAAACACCCCGACATGCTTGAGATCCATTTTCCCTTTAAAGCGGCTTGGAAGCTGCCCGGATTGGATAAGCTCAAACTGGTCGAGCACAAAAGTCACGTCATCTGTTAGTACCTTCCCCAATTTGTCGCGATTCTCTCTTTCCGTCCGGTAATTATGGTCGGGCGAAAATAAGCCGCTGGTTGTGCTGGTCGTGATTCGGCCGTCCGGAAACTCGGTTGCAAATGTATTGAAGGTGTGGTCGATTACGGCCACGATATATCCATGGCTCGCAAGATCTTCCGCTTGCGCCGTATGGAGGAACCTGGAAGAACCGAAGCCGGGATTTGCAACGATCAGCGGATATGAAGATTGTGCGGATGAGATTTCGGCCCCCAAATAAGTATGACTCGCTACGTATTTCAGGTGTTGAAAAGTAAACCCGGGAAGACCATAATTTGCAGCCATATAACTTAAAATCCGGGTATCAGGAATAAAGGGGGCATATTGGCCGGAGCCGGTTTGGGCCGGATACCATACCTGAACCATCAATTCCCTTTTGCCTGTTGCGGTGGGGCCAAAGGTCTCCTCCCGGCTTGAATCAATGAAATGAAAGACTTGCGTGCCCACCTTCAACTCGCCGGTTGGCGCCGGGTAGTCGAATACGGGAAATACATAGACTAGGCAACCTGTTCCGATTAACCCAATCCCGATAAAAAGGCGGCCCAGCATCCTGCGGATTCGCGAGGCAGTGCGAACGGCTGCCGGTTTTTTGAAGAAGCCGATTAGTGAAAGGATAAGCATCAGAACCGTAAATCCATATAAAAATAAAAGCTGAACCCTGTATCCTTCGACAAGCAAATGGATCACTAAAAAAATGGTGCCTGCTCCGCTTGTCAGGAGCATAGCTAATTTTCGGATACGCTGATTGACAATGAACAGAAATGCCAACGTACAAGCACTTGACAAGAATAACAGCATTTCAAAAACCCTCACGCCAACTCCCCCTCAAATATAGTCCTTTCAATGGAGTATTCTAGAGGAGCCGCAAGGTTGGTACCATTGATTTAGGTGAATATTACCTTACACGCTTGTAAGGTTAGGCAGATGGCGTAGAAAGTAACGTGTTCACCATTAGCCGGAAGGAAGTGCTGCATCTAACTCATTATTTATGATCCAATGCACTAATGTGGTGCTATCCACCGTTTGCTGACTATGCAGGCTATTTAGGAAGTGAATAATCCTATTCTCTTCACGACATAGCTCAGAGATTGAGATCGTAGCTTCTTTTGCTTCAAGATATCCATCTGTAATTAACATAATGTAATTGATTCCTGTTCTAAGTTCCCTGCGTCCAAGTGAATAACTTGGTACGGTCTTATCAAACGTATTCACTTTGCCTATCCATTCGTAGAAATTTCTTTGGTTTAAACGTAATTGCCCCCATTTTTCCAAATCATTATGTACGAGGAATAGCTGACAATCACCAACAGAAAACCACCAAAGGACGTTCTCTTTTCGAATACAGATTAAGCAAGAAGCTTCACCCTTTAAGGAGCGGCATCTTTCCTTAAATCTATTTGATTTGAATGTTTGAATAAGCAGCATTTCAATATGATCGAACAATACATCTATTTTTTTATTGAGAATCCCTTTAATCTTGCTTTCAATTTCATTAAGTGTTTCTATAATTAGTTCTGCACTATCACATGAGTTGTGTGCATCAATTAAGGTTACAAATTCCCATGAACTACTTTGCCAGATTAATAAACCATCTTCATTTTTGTAAGCTCCATTCTCAGTGTTGCCCCCATACCGACCGATTGTTATTTTCTGATATTCATCCAATGAAGGCAGATTAAGATATGCCCGTTCTGATCCAGTCCAGCATATGTCTGATAAATTGCTCGGTTTCACTTTGAATAACACCTCTCTAACGAAAAAAATGGAAGACCGTTTTTTTAATCAATGAAAGGGATAATCTTGTCTAGAAAACGTTCAGACACTTTGGACAAGGGTACTCCCTTCAGAACCGCTATTCCAATGTGCCTCTCCGGGATTGCTGGGGCTATTGGTATTTCGACAAGCTTTCCAGAAGCTAACTCCTTATGAACATAGTCCCTCACAATAAGAGCAAGTCCAAAGCCGCTAAGAGCAAACTCTACCAAAAGGTCAATACTTCCCAACTCAAAATCCGGATTAAAGATTACACCATGAGATAATGCATAGTTATCCAAGTAGGAACGTGTACTCCCTCCCGTCTCTAGCATCAATAAAGGATATTTTTGCAGTTCTCCGAGGGTAGTTGATTCTCCCAAAAGATCAGCAAACCTTGGGATGCCAATCAGGCAGTCTTGTTGAACCAAGCTTTTTTTGAATTGAATTTTTGGATCCTCTGCTGGAAGGTTTACGACCCCAAAATCAATGATCCCCTCTTTTAATAAAGCAATGGTTTCCGGTGTTGTACGATTAGTCACTCGAACTCTAACATCAGGATAATCTTTATGAAACTGCTCCAAATACGGTAACAAATAATGCTTACACAAAGTATCACTAGCGCCTATATTAATCTCTCCAGAAACTAAATTTTGCATTTCAATAAGCTTAGTTTCTCCCTGGTCAATGAGTTGAATCGCTTGTTCTACAAATTGAAAAAGCACTTCTCCTTCTGATGTTAAAGTTACACCCTTGGGCGACCGAAAAAACAAGTTGCCGCCAAGACTTGATTCTAGTTGTTTAAGTGTATGGCTAACAGCAGGTTGAGTAATATGCAGTTTCTTTGCTGCATTGGTTACTCCACCTAATTTTGCGGTCCAATAGAAAACACGGTACCACTCTAAACTCAAACTCATTGGGCATTACCCCTCTTATGATCGTCATTAGTAATTACAATTTTACATGGAAAATGCCTGAAAATATAATGATATGGTAAACAATACAAGATACGGAGGCAATACATTTGACTATCACAGCTATAGTTGGAGCAAATTGGGGCGATGAGGGTAAGGGTAAAATGACAGATTACCTCTCATCGAAATCATCCTATGTGGTACGCTACCAAGGGGGGAGCAATGCAGGGCATACTATTATTAATAAGTATGGGAAATTTGCTTTACACATGTTACCTTCCGGAGTATTTCAACCCCATGTAACCAATGTAATTGGTCCTGGCGTAGCACTTGATATAGAGGCCTTTTTCAGAGAGCGCGAAGAGTTACTTGAACGAGGAGTACCCGAACCTCGCTTGTGTATTTCTGAACGTGCTCAGGTTGTTCTACCTATCCACCGAATATTTGATGAGCTAGAAGAAGAACGGTTAGGCGTACGTAGCTTTGGATCTACAAAACGCGGTATTGCGCCTTTTTATTCAGATAAGTATGCAAAACTTGGCCTTCAAGCAGCTGATTTATTTGATCAGCAAAGATTACGGAATCGGTTGAGTCAGGCATTTGAAACAAAAATTATTCTCCTGCAACACTTATATAATAAAGAGTCAATTTCAGTCGAAAATCTGCTCCCGTATCTGCTGAATCATGGTAAAAAACTGCTGCCTTTTATTTGTAATACTACAAAAATGCTTAACAATGCTTATAACAAAGGTGAAGACATATTACTAGAAGGGCAGCTGGGAGCACTTCGCGATCCGGACCAGGGTATTTACCCTTTTTCAACATCTTCTTCTACTCTTGCAGGTTTTGCATCTGTCGGTGCCGGTCTGCCGCCTTTTGCTATTGAACGCATTATTACTGTTGTCAAAGCCTACTCCAGCTGCGTTGGCAGCGGTCCATTTGTCTCAGAAGTTGAGGGTAACGAAGCAGAAGAACTTAGACAACGTGGTGGTGATGCTGGCGAGTTTGGTGCCACTACAGGAAGACCTCGCCGGGTAGGTTGGTTCGATGCCGTTGCAACCCGTTATGGCTGTATGATTCAAGGCGCCACGGAAGTTGCCCTCACAAATCTTGATGTACTGGGATACTTAGATGAAATTCCTGTATGTACTGGTTACCTGCTGGATGAAGGGATTGTAACTACGGATTTTCCAGTGACTTCAAAACTTGAAACAGCCAAACCCGTTTTTAAAAACCTCCAAGGCTGGAAAAGTGATATCTCAAAAGCTCGTACATTTGATGATCTTCCTATCGAAGCACAAAATTACGTAAATTACGTAGAACAAATGATAGGTGCAAAAATCTCGTATATTTCAATCGGCCCTGAGCGGAATCAGTTAATTACTAGAAACTGCTAGTAGAGGCGCAGCTTGGACGGGAGGCGTGAGTGTTCAAGCATCATTCAGAAACTTTATCCATGGTTTGCAAGTGGACGAAGTTCTGTCCGCATGAGACAAAATAATTGGTATCTTGAAATAGAAGAACCCGCGCCAGGCGCGGGTTCCAATGAAACGATTTCCTTGTCTTTCGACAGTTTGAAGGCATTTTAAGGATCTCACCGGCATTCACAAATTTAATGGCTCATTTTAATTTTTCCGGATTCTTCACTTTAATCGAGACCACTTCTCCGCAATCCAAACAAACCGTGTAAATCCGTTCGGCACCTAACGTCATTTTTTTGTCCAGCGGGCGAAGATTAATAAAGTCCGTGGCTTGTACAAATGAATTTCCTCCACAAGCCGTACATTGCTTTTCGTTAACATCCATGGTAGTGATTCCTCCCTCTTAAATTGAATTCTATTTTAACACGTTATGAATGGAAGAACATTCCTATGGATGTTTCAAAGCGAGTTTCTTCTGTAACCTCAGGCCTTTGCAGCATGTCCACCTCTTCCACTGTCCAGAAGGCTGAATCTTCCGCAAGCGCCAACAACAGAAAGGTTTTGAGCGCCGAATACGGCGAACCCGTCGCATTGTAATTTTCCGATATCACCAGATTGGGATAGGCATATCCCACGGTGAGTAAACCGCTTCTGTCAAAAAAGGGCTGCGCAGGGTCGTCCTCATTCAATCTTGCCAATATTGATAGGCATACACCCAGCCCAAATATTGACTTTGCGCATAAAGTGGTTATAAGTCTAATCACATTAAGGAGTGAATCTCTTAATATGGCATATATGCAACAAATGACTCCCTATAACCCGGCACCCTGGGGACTTCAAAACTGTTTGTATCGTTTCACGTATATGCGCCTAAGAAACGGGGACAACTTCTGGTTTTTTTTGACCGCTGTCGGAGAAGTAAGAGCTTATGGCTACAGGTTTTTTGGTGGAAGATGGAATTCTTATTCCATTGCATTAAGTTCAATTGTTTCATTCCACTGTTCTCCGGTTCCAACTTTATATTAAGGTAAAAGCAACGAGCCGCTGAATAATTTTCAGCGGCTTTATGTTATTCTAAAGTACTCATTTCGATACGAAACCTTATTTACAACCCCACTGCAAAAGGCGCCATACCATAATCAAGCGTCTTACATGTATTGACTTTATCGTTGTTTGCTTTGTGAAGAAATTTACTCCATTTTAGGTGAACACACATACAGTTGGCCTGGTTTTACAGTATATTGTAATAATTCAAAGGAGGTGTTACCCTATGAGTTATGATAAAGGATGCTATCCCATGTTCACTTCTACTGCTACTATACTGGTACTCTATATCCTGCTGGTCATTGTTTTGAAAACTTTTTGTTATTAGTAACATGTATATTTAGCTCCCGCTACTCTTGATACCTGCCTGACCCATTCAATTTGAATCCTCCCCTTTTTATAAACTTCTACGAGAACAGATCTTATCCAGATCAAAGATAAGGTTTGTTCTCGGCCACAATTTAACATAACTATAAAAGCTCAATTTCATGATATTCGGACCCTCAACATACCTATTGGATTTGCTTCATGTACGCTTTGAATTCCTTGGCGATTTCTTTGAATTTCGTATGATGCAGGTAATGTGATCCATCCATCGGGATCATTTTGCCCAACGCGGATTGCTTCGCTTGTTCCTCATGCAGCAGAATCCACTGCTCATTGTGCGCGTTATTCGACTGAACGAACAGCAGCAGCGGAAAATCATGAGGGTAGGTAAGTTTTTCTGCATTTTTGAAATTGGAGCCAAGGTGCCTCAACTCATCCATCATCGTTGGATTGCTGGTGATCTGGTTCGAAATCAAACGTAGCTGTTCTTTGGTATGCTCATCAAATGCAAGTGACTTATAGGGGTCCCCGCTCACTTTTTTGAGCAATCGCATTAGTCCAGATTGTTGAAGAAATTGTATGGATTTTAAAGGCAATTTGACGTCCATGCCGGGTTGATTGGGAACACTGCTGTCGATGCCAACAAAAGCAACAACTTCATCCGGATAGGTGTTTACATAGGACAATCCGTAAAGTCCCCCAATGGAATGCCCCATCAGCACGTAACGGTTTATTCCCAACTGCTGAACAGCTTCGTGAACTTCGCTGACGATGTTCTCAGTTGTTCTATCTTTTTCAGTTTGGTCGCTCAGCCCATAACCGAAGGGTTCGATGACGATGACTTTGTAATTTGGGGACAATTCATTAAGCAACAACTTGAAATCAAGCGCTGGCGACGGGGTTCCTTGTCCCGGAAGGAGAACGACCGTCTGTTCGCCGCTGCCTTGGATAAGCACGTTCATTTTTTTGCCATCCACATTGACATATTGGCCGTACGGTTCAATTTTCTTTTTTTCGATCCCGTTGCAGATTGCATTAACAACAAACACAATGCCCATGAACAGCACAATCGCCCCAAATATACTTCCTAATATTCTTACCCATACCTTCCGTTTCTTTGGACTTTTGGGTCCGGGTTGTTTGACTTCCACCGTTTTTGTCACGCTTCTCTTCTCCTGTCCTGGTATCTGTAGAGCCGCTTTTAGCGGCATATTCACAGTGTAATCAAACAAGATGTCCCCTTCGTTACCGGAGTATGAACGGAATATGAACTTGCAAAAAAAGGAGGCGTAACATCAATAAGATGTAAACACCTCCATCGTCAAAAGGACCTGGACATCATTAGACGCAGCCGAATGTGCAGCCGCTGCCTGAACTTTGCGCTGAAATCATTTTATTTTTCCAAATTGAGATTATACATAATGGCGTTGTAAAGAAAATCCGCTACATCCTTATCGCCGTATTGATTCAAATAGTTTTTGAACCGCGCATCGAATTTGTAGGTATGGGCAATACAAGCCAGCAGTTCGGCATCGCATTTCATGAGCTGCATTAAGATTTTTTTCCATTCCTCAATTAATCGCTGTACTTCATCGGACGAAGGAGGCTGATGGATGCAAGACGCAATTTGTTGAAAGATTGCCTCCATGGATGAGTAACGTTCCGCTTTTTCATCTTGCGGTAAATTATCCAACGTTTCATTAAATACTTTATACGCTTCTGTGTCCCCATAAAGGAATTTTGCTTCATTGGCATATTGTTCTTTTAAAGGCAATACAGAAGTATGGTTAAAGATAGGCAAACTGCTGATATCCGTACCCGCTACATATTCTTCAAGTGCTGACATGATAGTTTCTAGTCTTTGTTTTTTCGATAATAAGGTTTGTCTCTGTTTCTTTAATAGCTCTTTCTGCTCCTGCTCGCTCAGTTTTAGAATGTCTGCAATTTCTTTCAAGGAAAAATCCAATTCCCTCAAAAACAAAATTGTTTGAAGCCGCCCCAAACTGCTTCGGTCGTATAACCGATACCCTTTTTCTGTCAGATGAGCCGGTTTAAATAAATGAATCCTGTCGTAATAATGCAGGGTCCGGGCTGTAATGCCTGTAATCTGAACAATATCCTTAACCGTTAATAATGGTTTCTTCATCCCAAAATCCTTTTACTTCATCGAGTATTTGCGCAGCAGGCGTTATAGTTGCCTCAAAAATCGACTTGCCTGTTTGTCTTAAATAATGTTGGATCAAATAATAGCCGCAAGCGTAGCCGGCGCTGTAAGGCATGTTGACCGGTTTAAAGTTCTGAAGTGCTGCAATTTCGTCACCGTAAAGATAGGCAGCAAAGTTATCAAACCCGGTTAACTCCAGGTGCTCTCTAAGCACAGGCTTTATGCGCTTGTTAAGTGTTTCAGCATTTGTTTTGGTTACCCAAGGGCCAAGCCATTTTTCCCCAAATATAAACGTAGCATAATTTTCAGCTAAACCTTCACTGACAATCAGTTCGCCCAAGTTAACGGTGTGATCCCACTGAATAAACTGATACCTTACATTATGGTTGCATTCGTGCGCCAGTGCAGCCTTCATTCGGGGTATGGTGTATTCATTTGGCAGCAAGGTACATGTGATAAACCCCGGAATGCCCCCAAAGCCGCTATATCCTTCGTTTATGACCAAGGCACGGTTCTCCGGGTTCCCTAATTGTATAGTAAACCAATAGTCGGACACAGGAAGGTTAATTCCATGTTTTATAAACAAACTTAGACTTTTCCGTACAGCTTGCTCACACTCTGACCAAAAAGATTCGGATGAAATCCACTCGATTTCAGCTGAAATCTGCCGGGTAATCTGGTCAGGAGAGCGATGCATCATACTATTAAACGTAATCACATCGAACCCATTTTCTTCTTCCGCTTTAAAAGGAATCTGTTGAATTTCCCACTGCTTCCTAAAAGGAGCCATCATTTCATTTCGGAACAATTCAAGCTTGTCCCCGGGCGATGCTTGAGCAACTTTTTGATAAACGTGATCTGAGCGCAGTGTTTTGATATCCATGTCTCTCACCCCATGTAGTTTATAGGGGGAATTATGCACTATGACGTTGCGTCATAGTCAAGAGCTTTGGATCTAGGAAGTCCGCCCAGAATCATCATCTTCTCCTTCATATAATTCGCCTGCATTTCGAAGCCGGTTAATGCGTGAGACGTTCCGCCGTAGTATATTGAAGGGATTGCCGCCAAAAGTACATCAACATACCCAGCAGCGTTATCAATCCGCCTACAAATTGAAAGACGGAGATGGTTTCTCCCAGGAAAAGATAAGCCAGCATAATGGCCAAAACGGGTTCTCCAATAATACCTACGGACACCGTTGTAGCTCCGATCGACTTTAGCAGCCGATTGAAAATATACTGGCCGAAGATCGTGGGTATAATCGCTAGCAGAAGGAAATACATCCAGTCTGAAGACTCGTAACCGGTTAAGGAAAAGCCGTGCAGCATGCTGAAGATAAGCAGAACAATTCCGCCGAGGAAAAAGACAATGACACTATACAGATTCGCATCGATTTTTCGGCTCAACTTTTGTCCGGCCAGCATATAAGCTGAAACCATTATGGTTCCGATTAAAGACAAGCCGTCCCCAATCAGCGCTTCTCTGGAAACTCCGATATCTCCCCAAGCGATAATGACGGAGCCAAGCAGCGCGGTCACTAAGCAAAGCACGCTCAGCATGCCGGATCGTTCCCTGAATAAAAAATACGAACCGATCATGACAAACAGCGGCTGCAGCGCCAGGATCACCATGGAACTTGCCACCGAGGTATACACAAGGGATTCCATCCAAAACAAGAAATGCAGTCCCAGCAGGAAACCTGCCAGACAAACCATGCCCCAATCCTTTATATTCATGTTTGAACAGCGGACCGTCTTCCAAGGAACGAACGGAAGCATGATAACAGTAGAAATGAAAAGCCTATACATACCTGCTATGGCGGTTGGCGTATCCGAAGATTTGATCAAGATCGAAGAAACGGAAACCGACAAAATAGCAATAAAAAGCAAGACGTAAGGATGAAGCGGGGATGACGATTTACGTTCTTTCATTCAAAAGCCTCCAAGAGGTCTTATCCGGTCGTCTGTGCACAGGCTTTAGTGATAAGCCGAAGATTTGATATAATAATATCATCGTCGTTTATATTTTTGTGTAAATATATCGCTATATTATATCGATATATCGTCTTAGAAAGGAGATGTCCCCTATGGCCAAGCCGCTGCACGAGACGATTGCGTATCCCGATCTTTCGTTTCCTTACATCATGTACACGCACACGCGTTATGCGAGTATTCCTGAAGGCCGGGGATTCAACGACCTGCACTGGCACCAAGAACTGCAAATCACATTGGTAACGAAAGGAACACTCGTAATCCAGGTAAACGGAATCGATCATGAGTTAAAGACTGGCCAAGCGATCCTGATCAACAAGGGGATTCTTCATGTCGCGACACAACTGAGTCATGATGGCGAATACGTGAGCTTTAACTTCCCTGAAAAACTGCTCGCTTTTCACGCGGAAAGTACGATGGAAGAAAACTATGTGCTTCCTTACACCCGATCTTCTTTCGTTTCGATTGTTATACCAGGATACACAGATTGGGAAAAACAGGTATTGGACATGCTTGGGGACATGCGGAAAGTGTTTAATATGAAAAAGAGATGGGGATGGGAATACGAGATTTCGATTAAAACAGTACAGCTCTGGTTTATCTTGATATCTAACCTTTCGCTGCCGCAAGAAGAAGCGCCCAAACACGCGAAGCGGCAGCAGGAAAGGTTACAGCTTATGCTTAGCTTCATTCATCAGCACTACTCAAGCCCAATCAAGCTTCAGGAGATTGCCGATAGTGCGCATCTGAGCATTTCGGAATGTACGCGAAGTTTTAAAAAGACAGTTCGCATGACGCCTTATGAATATCTTATTAAATACCGGATCAGAAAAAGCTGCGAACTATTGATAACCGCCGATGATACGATAACCGAGATTGCCCGCAAGGTGGGCTTCAATCATGTGAACCACTTTATTCAATCCTTTAAAAAAGATCAAGGAACAACGCCTACAGGCTTTCGGAAATTCAGAAGCGGACAGCGACTGGGGCCGGAGTTCAGCCCATTGCCTTGATTTTCCTGTCAAAAAAAGAGTGGGCTAAGCCCACTCATTTCACCGGTCTTCTCCACGGATGGTCTGAGAATTGGACCGGCCGGATGACTTTACAGGGGACTCCGGCAGCAACGGAATTTGGCGGAATATCTTTGATCACTACACTCCCCGCTCCGATAATGCTGTTTTTCCCGATAGTCACGCCTGGCGTAATCTTGACGTCACCACCCAGCCATACGTTATCTTCCAGAATGATTGGTGCTGAATACACCCCTTTTTCCGCTCGTTCAACAGGATCTTCCGCATGATTGGCTGCATACAGTCCCGCTCTTGGGCCTATGTATACATCGTTGCCGATTTTCACTTCGTTACAATCGAGAATAATCATGTCGTGATTAATATAAACGTCATTACCGATGGAGATGTTAAAGCCAAACTCACACCGGAAATTAGACTCGATGTACACGTTCTCCCCCACTTCGGCAAACAATTCTTTTAAAATCGACATATCGTAATCATCATCCGCATTCACTTTTTGGTTGTACTTCCGGCATCTCGATATCGCATGAGCTCTAAGCGCGGATACCTCTTTTCCGGCATCATCATACATGTCGCCTGAATTTATCATCTTTTTTATTTCGTCGATATTCATAAGTCCTCCTGGTCCTTGTGCATTTCTGCACTAATACGATTGCAATGCGTTACGGCTTGTAGTCATCAGAATTATAGTTCACTTAACATAAGGAGTTCAGATTGAATCTCTCGCAATGACCTGCATTCCACTTGGTCCGGAATAGAAGATTGGGCGCTGCAGACGGCCATCGCATATCCGGGCAGGTCTTCATAACTTTTAAAAAACCACGCGGCCTTATCTTCGCCCAAAACATCATTTACATAAATTTGCTCGTCCGCCAGCTCAACCGAAAAACGGTTCAGGGGGATGGATAATCCCTTTCCTTTCGCCTTGATGTAGCTTTCTTTCAGCGTCCATATCCGGTAAAACGAAGTTAACTTGTTGCCGTCTGTCTCCCCTTGTATATACTTTTGTTCGCTTGGAGTAAAAAAACGCTCGGCGATGCCCAGATCAACCGGTTTGATATGTTCCACATCCACTCCTACTGGAGCTTCGTCAATCGCGGCCGCCACCCATCGGCCGGAATGCGTAAGATTAAAATGCAGCTGCGGGTGACGTTCCAGGCGGGGTTTTCCGAATTCGTTGTAAACAAACCGGATCTCGCCGCTGCCGATTCCCCAAACCTGCTTCAGGTTGATCCGGAGAAGCAGTTCACCCAGTATCGAGCGGACCCGGTCTTCGGCAAAATGCAACTTTTCCAGTTTACGCGCCCTCTCCTCGCTTAGCAGAGCCACGGCTTGCCGGTAAAATTCCTCATCGGGATAATAATCATCAATGTATACTGCCGATAGTTTCATGCTGCTCGCCTTCCTAATAAAAAATAAAGATTCTCCTGCCGGTGCGTATGATTGTCATCCCTGTTCAAATCGCCTTCAGATACTGCTGAAGCGGCCCCATATGGTGGCGGTCATGCCAGATAAAATCCTGCAGGTATTGCGGGATATAAAACTCATTCCCATCCGCGTCCATATATTTGCCCTCCCTGACTCCTGCCGGCATAGCATGGATCTCGGAGATGATATCCATTCGAGCGTCGATTGTTTGCTGCACAAGCTCACTCGGCGTCAGGGAAACCGCAATATCCATGGATTCCTTATTAAATTCGTCGTAATTTAAGTGCCGAAGGGTCAGTTCTTCTCCAGTTGCAATGGGCCGGATGGCACTCTCGTAAAAGTAGCGGTCCCATCTCATCATATGGCAGACGATGTCTTTTATAGACCATTTTCCGGGTTCGAGGCTGGAAGCCCACTGCTTGTCGCTGAGGTTCTTCAGCTCTTCACAAAATAAAGCCCATTGTTCAAACGTGCTTAGTAAAGAGGTCAAATCATAAGTCAGCATAACACAATCGCTCCTTATTTATTAATAGGTTTGATCAAGCGTATCCAGGCTACACGGTTGATGCCCGATAGGCGTTGGGCGGTACAAATCCGCCCGTGATCTCTTCACAAATTTCGGCAAAATCTATGGTAATGTGGTCCTGGAAGGGACCGGAAACGATTTGGACCCCGCAGGGCAGCTGTCCTTCCTCGTACTCTAGAGGCATGACGGTTGACGGTAATCCTAATACCGTGGCAGGCACATTCCAGATCAAATGTTCATTGTATCCGACGGGCCGCCCGTTCACATCCAGTCTTCTTCGGGGTACAGCCTGGTGCATATGCGGGATGGCCAACACGGGGCTGACCGGCAGCAGCAGCACATCGTATTCCTGAAAAAGCTGCGCGAATTTCCTGTGATATTCCTGCCGCAATTGATCGGTCTGCCGCTGCTCGTCAGGACCGTCATTCATGGCCGCGTAATATCTGTCCAGCCCTTCGGGGAACGCCGAAGTAAAGGCTTTGGACATGCGCAGGCCAAGCGAAGCCAGGCTCGCTACCATGCGCTGCCTGGCGTTAAACGAAGTCCCCACCAGCCGGCCGGACAGTTGAATCGCAAGCTCAAACAACTCCTCCATCCGGATATCCGCAGGCATCCGGTCGCGGACTTCGATCGCCGTGTTGCTGGACAGCTTCCGGGCGAATTGCTCATACCGGCGTTTTACGGCGGCATCCAGCTCGTGTGCCGCTTCGTCAAACCAAGTGAGCACTTTTATTTTGGGTTTGTTTCTCAGCGTATTCGCAGCAAAATTAGGCGGAGCCGGCACCTCCAGCCACGGATCATACAGCGTGTTCATCATCAGCCGCAGGTCGTTTGCACTGCGGGCGAGCGGCCCGGCGGCAGACAAATCGGGTTCGCTTGGATCGCCGGGATCGCCGCCGGGGATATGGCCTCTGACCGACAGGATGCCCAGACTGCTGCGGTGCGCATAAACCCCCGTATAATGGGCAGGGATCCGCAGGCACCCGATCAAATCGCTGCCAAATTCCAGCGGGGTCAAACCCGCGGCCAAAGCGGCGGCGCTGCCCCCTGAGGAGCCCCCGGGACTTAACCTAAGGTCCCAGGGGTTATTGGTTGTGCCGTAGAGATCATTATAAGTCTGCCAGTCTGATGTCATGGCAGGCACATTGGTTTTGCCCATAATAATGGCGCCCGCATCTACCAGACGCTGAACGGCCGGAGCGTTCTCCGAGGCGATATGGCCGCTCAAATGTTTGGCTCCCGAAGTAGTCCGCCAGCCTTTAAGGTTAAAGGACTCCTTGATTGTCATTGGGAGACCATGCAGCGGCCCGCGGAGTGCGCCTGTCCGCCGTTCAAGATCGGCTTGATCCGCCTCGCGCAAAGCCGTGTCCCTCTGTTCCTGAATCACTGCGTTGATTGCAGGATTCAGACGGTCTATACGCTCGAAATAATATTCCACGAGCTGCCGGGAAGTCACTTGGCCATCGGCAAGATTTTGCAGCAGCTCCGCAGCGGTCTGATAGGCCCATTTTTCCATAAACGTTCCTCCCTCCACCTTGCCTTGAATATGGACTGTTGCCAGGCCTAAAACAACTTTCCAAGCCAATTTTCGAACTTTGCTGGACTCATAATCTCATGTGTCATAAATTGGCCGTTGTAGAACAGACTGAACGTCGTCCACACCGCCGGGGACTGCTGCGCTTCTTCTTTAGAGCGGATACGATGAGCCTGAAACGGCACGCCCTTGGCTTCTGCAACCATCCTTAAATCATCCAGTACCCCAACAGCGAAAGGGCACTGAGCCGTGTAATAAATATAAATACCTTGGTCCGAAGCGGGTTTAGCACGAACGGAAGCTTTGAATGCAGGCTGAACCGCGTCCTCCTTCCATTTCAACACAAGAAGCTCGAAATAGGGAGCAGCCAGATCCGCTACGGTAAACTCCATGTGTTCCAGGTAACGTTTGTCACTGAGATAAGGCAGCTTTTTTTTGCTCGATAAATGGACGATCCCATCCATTCCCGCCTCTTTCGCGTCCCGGATGCACTGCTCCAGCAGACTTCTGCTATGCCCGCTCCCCTTATGCCGCCCAGAAACCCACAGGCAATCTATATACATATAATTGGGGGCATCGATAGGGGCCCAGGCCTTCTCGGCAGGCAGGTATTCAATAAACACTTTGGCCCGCTCGTTCAGCCGGTAAAATTTAAGCCCATCTTCCATGCGTTCACCGAGCCAACGCTTTTTCTCCCGGACCGCTTCCTCATATTGTTTGGCGCCAAGCGCACAGCAAATATGTTCATGCGCAAGATTTTCTTTCGTAATCTGCAAAAAACTCATTTAGTGGACTCGTCCTTTCCGCTTGGACTTCTGCTTGATCCTTGATCTTATGCCTGAAAACCGCTTTGTACCGAAAAATAGGCGCCTTGAGGATCGCATAAGGCGGCGAACCGGCCGGAACCCGGCACATCGGCGGGCGGCACAATGATTTGTGCCCCTAGCTCGCGGGCTTTCCGCACCGTCTCGTCGCAGTCGGGGACTTGAAAGTAAAGGCTCCAGCTGCTGGCCATTCCTTTCATTTCAGGCGAGATGGCCTTCATCCCCGCAGCGTGCTGGCCGTCAGCACGGAACTGGAGATAAGTGCCTGCAGGAGTGGGGATTTCCTCCTTGGACCAGCCTAGCAGCCCTATATAAAACTCGGCAGCTGCGTTCAAATCGGTGGTGTAAAGCTCATGCCAATCCATACTGTAAGGAGCGTGAATCAGGCCGGCTCCCGGATGTTCGCCCGGTTCCCATAAAGCGACAGCAGCGCCTGTTGGATCGCGGAAGGCGCACATCTTTCCTTTTTCGGCGACCTGCCTTGGCGCAATCAGCATTTCCGCTCCTAGCGCTTCCGCCTTCTTGCTGGAGGCTTCGACGTCATTGACAGCGATGTAGCAGCCCCAATACGAAGGAATCGCCGTATCCCCAAGCCCGTACATGGCAACAACATCCCGGTTGTCATATCTGAACACGGTGTATGTTTGGTCAACGCCAAAAGGAGATTCCTGTACAGTCCACGGGAACAGCCGGGTATAAAACTTTACCGCTTCCGCTGGATTCGTGCTGCCCAATTCCGCCCAACAAAACAAACCTTCAACATACGTTACTGTCTCCATCATCGTTTCCTCCTTCAGAATAAGGCCGCTTATTTTTTTAGCTGAAGCTGAATTTCCGTCACCTGTTTCCGGTAGTCTTTAAGGTCTTCCTGGACATAGATCTCTCTTGAAGGAGAAAGAATCTTCACACCGGTGTTTTTGGCATACTCCTCCATTTGCGCCCACACATTACCCAGCGTATCCGGGGTACCCTGATGCACGACGGACAGGAAATATCCGCCTTCAAGAATTTTGGTCACAACCGGGATTTGGCTGCCTTTATACTCGATGGAGGCTCCTTCCACAGCCTTGCTGACAGGAATGCAAATTTCCGTATCATGCCCTGTCTCGTAATTTTGTTCATAATACAAGCTGAAGCCTTTACCGTTGGCCGCCCCTTTGATCTGCTGATCCAGTTTCTCGTATACTCCGGATATCTCTTCATATTGTCCGCGGAAACGCACGCTGGCCACCATAACAGGCATCACATATTTTTTGACTACCGTGAATTCGGGATTCAGCTCAATGGAATGCTTGTCCTTGGACCAATTGACCTGTAACCCAATTTCCTTCAGCGCTTGCAGCGGGACAAGAATCGCAGATTGTTTAATTTGCGGCGCCGTGTCCAGGTTCACCGTTCTTTCGTTGACCACCATCCGCTTGCTCCCGATTTCAAGAACAGCGGTCCGGGCAAAAGTGGTAATGGTGAGCCGCTGTTTTTTCCCTTGTGCGGTGAGCTTGACATCCGCTCCGAATTCTTCGGCCACCGGCCGGATGGGCACCAAGACGGTATCTCCCTGGACTAACGGCTGGACTCCGGTAAACTTCACGGTTTGACCATGCCACTTCACCGTAACCGGACTTGAAGCAGCGCCTGCATCGGCCGCAGGCAGCACAACCAGGCTGAATAATAACAGTAGAGCGAGTCTCCTAAACATAACATCCCTCCCAATTTGTAATACAGCAAACTGCTGAAAGCAAAAGTCACCTCGAAGTTCCCATTCTCCCGGCGAGCTGGTGCAAGGCGTTTCTTCTGGAGTGTGCACGGTCCTTCTCCGCTTCCTGATGGCGTTCTTCGCGCTCCGCTTCTTCATCTTGCAGCAAAAATTCCGCCAAGTCCTTAACCGTGGTGTACCGGAACAGCTCCACCATTGTCAAACGCGAGCCATATTGACTTTGCAGCTCCCGGAACACGGCAACCATGGAGACCGAATCTCCGCCAAGATCAAAAAAATTATCATGCAGGCCGATGTGGCCTCTGCCCAACACCCGGCCCCATGCGCCGGCAATCTCCGCTTGAATCCGGGCCAGCTCGGGTCGTTGTGCCTGTACCGGAAGAGCAGAAGATACTGCTTCGGCTGGATCCGGCGCGGGGATCATGGATGAAATGACTTTCCGGTCCACCTTTCCGTTCGGAGTTAAAGGGAAATCTTCCAGCTCATGCACAGCGGCAGGAATCATGTAAGCGGGCAGACGTTCTTTCAAATAAGCCGTCATCGCTTTGGCTATATCCGGTTTGGCCTGCGATGCTTCCCCTTTGTGTGATGAATACAGATTCATTTCTTCCACCTGCCCTGCCAACGTCATTTGGCTGGGTTCAATCCCGCCTCCCAGCAAACAATGGAGATAGACATCGCTGCTGCGCAGACGGAACAGCGGCCGGATCATGTCAAAACCCAACGTGCCCATCTGAATTAATCCAATGCCATGCGCGGGCCCTTTTTCCTCCAAAAGCTGCGAAATGATTCCCGCCTCCATCATGGCGTACCCGAACCCTTCCTTTTGACCGTACATCGGAGCAATTGCATCCATACAGCCGATCAAAAACACGCTAAAAGCCGACGCTTCAAACACCGGGCGGTTTGCCGGAGAATGAATGAAGACGTCAAGCTGCGGGTCTTCCTCCAGCAGCAGGAACCGGTGTTCTTTGCGGTCGTAGTAATAAAGTCCGCATGGCAAGCCCTCCACCGCATCCGGCTTCAAGTAAAAATACACCTGTACCGGATACAGACCGCCTGCGGAGCCGTATTGAAACTTTGGAAAAGGCAGCCCGTCAAACGTACGCTGGGACAGGCAGGCCACAAACCGTCCGAAGTCCTCCTGCGGGATCGGCCCGTTTTTGAACCGGCGGTAACTGCGCCGCCGCAGATAGGGCTCCACGGACTGCGCGGGTTCATCCGGGCTGTACAGCCGGAATCCGGTCCCGGAAAGATCTCTGCGGAGAGCGGGTTCGCCCAGCTTAAAAACCATCCGTTCCACCGCATCCGTAATCAGTTCTTCTCCCTGAAGTCCGGCCACGCCGTAAGCCTGCTCCCGGTCCACTTTTACGTAAGCGGACAAGCGTTTGCGGTCGCCTTCTCCTTGGGCGGTTACCACCGCGTCTTGAACATAGGGATGGGCTTTTAGGGCCGCTTCAATTTCACCCAGTTCAATCCGGTGGCCTCTCACTTTTACCTGCAGGTCGTCCCGGCCCATAAACTCGATTTGCCCGTCTTGGGCATATCGTCCTTTGTCGCCTGTCCGATACAAACGTTCGCCGGTAAGGGGATGGCGGATAAAACGCTCCCGTGTCCGGATTTCGTCTTTCCAATAACCCATCGCAACGCCCAGCCCGCCGATCCACAGCTCACCGCAGACCCCAGCCGGACACTCTTCAAACCGCTCGTTCAGAATGTATACGCGCTGATTGGGGAGCGATCTTCCGTAAGGAATACTGGCCCATTCCGGCCGTACCTGTTCAACCGGATAATAGATGGACCAGATCGAAGCTTCCGTGGCCCCGCCAAGTGAGATAATTTCCGCATTCTCATAGAGGCGCTTGATCGCGTCAGGCAGTCCAAGCGGTATCCAGTCGCCGCTCAGGAGCACAAGCCGCAAAGAGAAACGCGGATTTGGCCCCAGCTCCCTGCCATACTCCGTCAGCATATTCATCAAGGCTGGGACGGTATTCCACAAGGTGACGCCGGTTCGCTCCATCATTTCCGCCCAATGGGCAGGATCGCGCAGGCGGTCCTTGCCGGGCAGTACGATCGCGCCCCCGGCTGACAGCATACCAAAAATATCGAATACCGATAAATCAAAACTAAGCGAGGACAGGCCGAACATCACATCGTGACGCCCGATTGCAAATTTGTTAATGACTGCTTCAATGGTGTTGATGGCCCCGCGGTGGTCTATCATGACTCCTTTCGGCACCCCTGTACTGCCGGAAGTATAAATAATATAGGCCAACCGCTCCGCCGCGCCGCTGTCGGATTCCCCATAGACTCCTTCCGGGACGCATGAAGTGGTCAACGGTACGGCCGGCAGGGCGGGCCATTCCGCCTGACTGATGCCAGGCTGGATTACGGCCGCCTTCACTTCACTAAGCCGCAGCAGTTCAGCGATCCGGGTTTGCGGCAGAGTTGCATCCACAGGCAAATAGGCGGCTTTGGCTTTTAGAATCCCGACAACCGCGGCGACCTGCTCCCATCCTTTCGTCATCACCACGGCGACAGGATCTCCCGGACTGACTCCGAGCTCAAGAAGCTGTTCGGCCACGTAATCGGCGTAATCATTCAGCTCTCCATAGGTCAACTCCCGTTCGGAAGTAATTACGGCCTTGGCGTATGGCTGCGTTCTGACGTGCCGGTGATAGCGATCCAGCAAGGAAGTTGGCCGATCGGCCGCTTCATAGGCATCTCCTTCGCCCTGAACGGCGTGAATGATTGCCAACTGTTTGCGATGCGGCAGTGCAGCAGTTTCTTGTGTATTTAGCGGCAGCGGCTCCTTCCAGATTTCCTCCGTTGTCGCCAGCAGCTCCAGAAGCCGGCAATATGCCGCAAACATTTCGTCCAGCATGCCCGGTGCAAACAATTCCTCTACGGAATCCCAGTTCATCTGCAGCTCCCCGCCCCGTTCCATCACCTGGTGATCAAGCCACACTTGCGGGGTCTGGGAAACACTGTAGCGATCTTCCTGATTGTCCGCCGGTTCGGAGCCAGTGTTTGTCCCGCCTGCTTCTTGTGAGCCGCCGCCTTGGTTCAGGATGCTGGTGAAGATGACCGGAACAATCGCTTTGGATGGTTCTTTGCTTCTTGCCAGCAGCTCGCGTGTAACTCTGACTCCGCTAAAGTAGCGGTGGTCCATATCCTGCAGCAGACGCTGCTGATGCCGGAGTGCCCTTTGCAGAAATGGTTCCGGCAAACGGTTGTCGATCTCAAGCAAGGTCAGGGATGTGAAATCCCCGATCACTTTGGTTACTTCGGGATGGAGCGGCAGCCGGTTAAACAGCGTCAAATTCAGAGAGAAATGCGGCTTTCGGCTCCAGGTCGTCAAAATTTCGGCAAAAGCGGACAAAAGGATGACGGTTGGCGTAAGGCCATGCCCTTCGGCCTTCTTTTTCAACCGGGTCCAGTGGTCTTGGGATAAGGTATGCCGTCTTCGTCTGAATTCCGGTTTATCGACCAGCGCCGGATCTTTCACAAGTTCAAACTGCGGTCCTGCGGGCAGAGTATCAAGCCGGTCCTGCCAATACGCCTCGGAACGCCGGAATAAATCGGTGTGCTCCAAGTTCCCGCAAGCCAGGACATAGTCCCTGAACGACAACTCCAAAGGTTCTAATTTGGTTTCGGGCTGCTGATAAGCAGCGGTTATTTCCTGAATGAGCAGTTCAAGGCTCCAGGCGTCGGCGATCAGCAGGTCGATGCTGGTGTGCAGCCGTGTAACGCCGCCCGGCAGAACGGTGGCCCTGATGTCAAACAGCGGCCAGCTGTAGCAATCCAGCATTTGATGCGACATTTCCATCCGGATGGAATCCATGTGCTGCCGTCTTATGTCCTCCGGTGCGGACTGCATATCATGCAGCCGAATCCGGTATTTGGACACATCCGGCAGAATTTGCTGCCGGCCATCCGGAAGCATGACGGCTCTGAGCATTTCGTGGCGTTCAATCACCTGTTGGAACACCTGCTCGAACCGGGCAAGGTCCAGATCAGGCAGATCATTTTCAAAATACATGTGAGTGGACACGTTGCCTAAGTCAAGTTCTGTCGATCGTCCAATCCAGTACGCGGTCTGGACATCCGTCAGCGGGAATGGCTGGTGTCTAGCGGCTTTATCGGCCTTCACCTCCGGGAGATCGCTGAACAAGCCAAGTCCGCTGTTCACCTGCTGTTCCACAAGCATGGCTAACTCTTCTACCGTTGGGTGATCAAAGAACTGCTGCATTGTAATTTCGGTGCGAAACGATTTGTTCAGCATAAAAAGAATCTGGGTGGCAAGCAGGGAATGTCCCCCTAACTCGAAAAACGTTTCGTCCAACCGGCCGATTTCCACTCCAAGCGAACTCTCCCACAGCTGTTTGATGGATTGCCGGTAATCGGTAATTCTTTGCTGCGAAACGTTCGACATGGCAGCATAGCCGTTTTGTTGCGCAGGTCTGCCGTTATGCGGCCCGATCCAGTAGATGTCCCGTTCAAACGGATAAGTTGGCAGCGCCAGCCTGGTCCGCTGCTCATCCGCGTAATAGCTTGTCCAGTCCGGCCGGCCCCCGGCAAGCCACAGCTTCGCCAGCTGAGTATGCAGCCAGCACTGCTCCCGATTCACAGTTGGAACATCGGCGCCGTCAGCCGAAAGCTCCGGACTGTGGCTGGCCGGACGGCCAAATTCAATTACACATTCCGACTCGAGTACAGACCGCCCTTGATGCTGTCCGGCAGGAGTTCCCATCAGTTCGTCCTGCTGCACCAACTGTTCCAGGGCATAAGCGGCGGTACAGTTCCCGGTAAGCGGCTGGGCGACCCAGTACCCGATGCCTTCACCGGACATGTCAGACGGCTCCGCGCCGCATTCCATCAACAGGCGGGCCAATGCAGTCTGAATTCCCCAGGAAGCGAGACGTTCCGTTAAGGGGTCAATTGTACCGCTGCCGGAGAGTATGGCCGCCTTCAAATCGTAGGGATAAACCTCCCTTATCCTATGGGAGACTTCGCTTACAATCCCCCGAAACACACTGTTATTCTTATAGAGCGCAGATACCGTTTGGTCGGATAGTACGGGCACTGCAGAAAAGCGGAAAGATACCTTTTCTTTTGAACTTGGAAGAGATTTGGCCGGATTCTCCGCACTGAAATGGCGCAGCTGTTGCTGCAAATCTTCTATTCCCCGGAATACCAGGGCGGCGCGGTGGTCAAAAACCGCACGGCCGGCATGGAGGGTAAATGTCATATCCTGCACATTTGTATCAGGATGATCTGTCAAATAGCGGTCCAGATTCGCGCACATCCGCGCCAAAGCCGTCCCTGACTTGGCAGATATCGCCAAAAGCCCGTATTTCTCCTCTGACCTGCCCTTCTTGCCGGCTTGCTCCTCCGTCCGGCCCTTCCTGTCGGCTTCCTCTGCCCGCCGCCGGTCCGGCGCTTCCGCCAATACAAGATGCGCGTTTATACCGCCGAGACCAAAAGAGCTGACCCCGGCATAACGTCCGTAGGAACCGGGCTCCCAATCGGTGAGCATGGTGTTTACGTAAAACGGGCAGCCGGGTTCTTCCAGTCTCGGATTAGGGGTTTCGAAATGCAGGCTGGCCGGGATTTTACGGTGCTTCAGAGCCAGCACGGTTTTTATCAGACCCGCCATGCCCGATGCCATCTCGACATGTCCCACATTGGTTTTGGCCGAGCCGATTGCGCAGTACTGCGTCTGCCGAACTGAAGCGAAAGCCCGGGATAAGGCTTCGAGCTCAATATCGTCTCCAAGCGGAGTTCCGCTTCCGTGTGTCTCGATATAAGTGATCGCCTGCGGAGGCAGCTGAGCGACATGTAACGCTTCGGATATAACCGAGGCTTGCCCGTCAACCCCTGGAGCCGCATATCCGATCCGGTTGGCTCCATCACTGTTGATCGCCGAACCTTTTATGACGGCGTGAATCGTATCGCCGTCGCGAAAAGCATCTTCCAGCCGCTTCAGCACAATAATCCCCAATCCGTTGCTGTAAACCGTCCCCGTCGCGTCGGCGTCAAAGGCCCGGAGACGGCCATCCGAGGAGGTCAATCCGCCCTGCTGGTGAACATACCCCGGCACTTGGGGGTATTTGATGGTTACCCCTCCGGCCAAAGCCATATCGCATTGACCGCTGAGCAGGCTTTCGCAGGCCAGATGGGTAGCTACCAAGGAAGTCGAACAGGAGGTTTGAACGGCAACAACGGGTCCCCGGATATTCAGCCGGTAAGCCACCTGGCTTGTCATATGATCTTTATCGTTTCCGATCATCAGCTGTAAATCGCTGACTGCTTCCTCCTGCTCCCGTACGCCGAGCAGATGGTTAATCAGATACGTGCTGGAGCTTACGCCGGCAAACAGCCCCATCATTCCTTCATATTCCAGCACGTTGTACCCCGCTTTTTCAACCGCTTCCCAGGCACTCTCCAAAAACAACCGGTGCTGCGGGTCCATAATCTCCGCTTCTTTAGCCGTCAGCTTGAAAAAGGATGCATCGAACCGGGCGGTGTCCTCCAGCGCGGTGTTGACCCGGATCGGGGTACCGCCGGTAAGCCGCCGCAGCGGTTCGATTCCCGGATCGCCATCGGCTGCGGAGGACCGCTGAAGGGCATCTTCGCCTTCGGCCAGAAGCTCCCAGTATTGCTCGACAGATGTTATCCCTGGAAATCGGCACACCATACTGATGATGGCTATATCATTGCTTACATCCTGATCCGTTTGCAGGTTGCTCAATGTTTCCTCTCCTCCAGTCAAGTTATCTTCGCCGGGTTCTTCTTGCGCCCAGACGCAATTCAGCACGGCTGGCGGCGGCTTCGTCCTCCGCGGCCGGCATACCATTCAAGCCGTTCAAGCCGTTGTCCCGTTCGAGATATTCAAGCAGCATCGATACGGTAGTATGCCTGAACAACTCAACGACCGGAATCTCCCGGTTCAGCAGGGATTGAAGCTCGGCCTGCATCTGGATCAGCTTCAGCGAGTTGCCTCCGATGTCGAAAAAATGCTCATCCAGACCAATGTGAGATATTCCCAACAGCTTTTTCCAGATGTCCGTAATCTGCTGCTCCAGCGGGGAACCCGGCATTTTCCCTTTGGTTTCAAGAGAAGCTGCAGGCACGGATTCCAGCAGCGCCTTGCGGTCGATTTTTCCGTTTGGGGTTAAGGGCATTTGCGTCACAAAATGGATATGCTGCGGAACCATGTAGCCGGGCAGTTTGCTTTTTATAAAAGTTTTGATGGCCTCCTCGCCAACTTGCCCCGCTCCCGCAGCGTCAAGGGTGATTTCAGTTTCAAGCGTGATTTCAGCTTCAAGCGTGATGAATGCCCGCAGCCGCTTGCGGTCGCCTTCTCCATCTGCCAGGACAACCGCTTGTTTGACCGAAGGATAAGATTGCAGGATAATTTCGATTTCACTGAGTTCCACCCGGTATCCATTGATTTTGACCTGCAGGTCCTCACGCCCCATAAACTCAATCACTCCATCCGCTCCGTACCGTCCCCAATCCCCGGTCCGGTATAATCGTTCTCCGGTGACGGGGGAGACAATAAATTGGCGTTCCGTTTTTTCTTGATCCTCCCAATACCCCGCCGCCACTCCGGCTCCGCCGATGTAGATTTCCCCCGGAACCGCCGCGGGACATTCTTCCATACGCGCATTCAGCACATATACCCGCTGCCCGGACATGGAAACGCCGTAAGGAATGCTGTTCCAGGAAGGATCCACCTCGTCTACCGGGTACTGAATCGACCAGATCGAAGCCTCCGTCGCTCCGCCAAGCGACACAATCTGAATATCCGGGTTCAACCGCCGGACCTCCGCAGGGAGCTCCAGCGGAATCCAGTCCCCGCTAAGCAGACAAAGTCTGAGCTTGGGCAGCCGGGCGGAAGTGCGGCGGTAAGCAACCAGCATGCTCATAAACGCAGGCACGCTGTTCCAGATGGACACTCCATATTCCGTTATCAGCTCCATCCAGTGGGACGGGTCGCGCAGCCGGTCCGGTTCCGGCAGAACCAAAGCGGCTCCGGCGCTCAGCGCACCGAATAGGTCGTAAACGGACAGGTCAAAGCTTAGTGAGGAGAGACCTAAAATCCGGTCCTCCGGGCCAAGCGAAAATCTTGAGTTCATATCCTTGATCGTGTTCAGGGCGGCCCGGTGCTCAATCATAACTCCTTTCGGTTTTCCCGTACTGCCGGAGGTAAACAGGACATAGGCGAGCTGGTCCGGCCGGATATCCGCGCCCCTTATGTTATGAACCGCTTCTGGGGGAAGCTCCTGGCTCAGGTCCGCAACTTTCAGTTTGTCCACTGCTGGAGGCCACCAGGATTCCAGAGAATGGCTGCCGGACAGTAGTATGCCGGACTGAACAAATGCCGCCTTCACCCTGCCTGTTTCCATGAGCTCCAAAATTCGTTCCCGGGGCAGAGTGGCGTCAATTGGAAGATAAGCCGCTCCGGCCTTAAGGATCGCAAGCACCGCCACAATTTGTTCCCAGCTTTTGTCCATGACGACAGCCACAAGGGTTCCCGGCCGAACGCCCCGGTCCAGCAGATCTCTTGCCGCAGCGTTTGCACGGTGGTTCAGCTCCCTATAACTCAAAGAGCCTTCAGGCATGATCAGCGCCAGCGCCTCCGGCATCTCACAAGCCAGACGTTCAAAGTCCTGGTGAAGAACTCCATTCTTGCAGGCGGGAGGACTATTATGCAGCTCCCCGATTTGCTGCAGGTGAAGCCGATGTTTAAAGCGGCTTGCACCCGAACCCGACAATGGAAGCTCTTCTTCCCAAGTTTCGCCGCTGACGGCGAGTGCCTGAAGGAAAGAACAGTACCCCTCAAACATCTCGTCCACTATCCCGGCAGGGAAAATCCGCTCCATCACGTCCCAGTTAAAATGCAGTTCCCCATCCCGTTCGGCAACCTGATGATCCAGCCAGACCTGCGGGGTTTGGGAGATGCTGCGGGCCTCCGTGATCTCCTCGTTGCGCTGTTTGAAGATTTGCCCGAACACGGTTCCGGAGGACGTTTCCCCTTGGGACATATCCAGCAAACTTGTAAACACAACCGGAACAGGTTCAGTCAAAATCCCCCGCCGCAGCAGCTGCTCCGTGACGCGAATTCCGCTGTACAGCCGGTGATCCAGATCGGACCAAAGACGGCTTTGCAGCTGGAGAGCCCGCTGGTGGAACGGAGCTGCGGCGCTGTAATCGACCTCCAGCAGGCTGACTGTGGTGAAATCGCCCACCACTTCATTTAGTTCGGGATGAATGGGCAGCCGGTTAAACAAGGTCAAATTCAGCAAAAACCTCGGTTCTTTTGCATAAAGGGCAAGCACCTCGGCAAAAGCGGCCAGCAGCAGCGCGGACGGGGTCATGTTCCGCCCTCTCGCCTGCCGGCGAAGGCTGCTCCAGGTATCCGGGCTAAGCCGCGCTTTCAGACGCCGGAATTGAGGTTTGTCTTCCATGATGCCGGGTCCGGCAAGCGGCAGCAGCGGACCGGCGGGCAGCCGGTCGGCCCGCTCCAGCCAATACGTCTGGGACCGCTTAAACAGCTCCAGCGCATTCATGCTTACAAGCGAATTCACATAATCGCGGAAACTGGCTTCAAGCCCGGGCCGTTTTTCCTCCGGATTAGCGTACAACTCCGCCAGATCATTTAATATAATCTGGAAGCTGCGCGCGTCAGCGATCATCAGATCCAGACTGAAGTGCAGGCGTGTAATGTTCTTCGCCATCTTCACGGCTTTTACGGCAAACATTGGCCAGGTTCCAGGATGAACGTGATGCGATAACTCCTGCCGGATTTCATCCAGCAAGCGGCTGGCCTCTGCTTCTGTACATTTGGACACCTCAAACGTCTCAATAGGATAATAAGGAACCGATTTGAGCACCTGCTGAACGCCATCGGGTTTAATGACCGCCCGGAGCATGGGGTGTCTTGCAATCAGCTGTTGGAAGCAGTATTCCAGACGCTCCAGGTCCAAAGCTTCAAAATCCATTTCCTGATACACATGCGTTGCTATCTGTCTCCGCGAATCTCCCGCCTGCCTGCCCGACCAATAAGCCATCTGCACTTCCGTCAGCGGGAACGGCTCGAATGCATCTTCCGGCGAAGCCGCATAACGGGGGAGCTCCAACTGTTGGCGGGCGGGAATACCGCCGGTTCCATTCCCGTTTCGCAGCCGGGAGGCGAGTCTGGAAATGGTGGAGTACTCCAACAACTCCCGCAAGGTCAAGCCGGCTCCTAATTCCGTGTTGATCTCATGAAGCAGCTTTACAGCGGACAAGGAGTTCCCTCCCAAGTCAAAAAAATGATCATCCGCGCCAATCGGACAACGGTTCAGGACACGCTCCCATAGTTCTGCAAGCCGGCGTTCCGTCTCGTCCGCCGGCGGACGGTAATGCTCCGATGCCGCACCGCGGGATAGCGGGCGTTTTGCCAAAGCGCGGCGGTCGACTTTTTTGTTGGGCGTCAGCGGGAGCTCTTCCACCTGGATAAACCGGTCCGGTACCATATAACCCGGCAGCGTTTCCCGGAGCTTGTGTTTCCAGTGTTTGGCCAAGTCCTCCCCTGCCTCCACTCCACCGGAAGCTACCCAATAAGCTGCCAAAATCCATCCGCCTGAACCGTCCTCCGCAGCGACAACAACCGCTGCCGCCACCTCTGGCTCTTCGTGCAGCCGCTGCTCGATTTCAGCAGGTTCAATGCGAAAACCGCGTACTTTGATCTGCTGATCCGCACGTCCGCAGTACACCATGGTTCCGTCCGGAAGCCACCGTGCAAGGTCGCCGGTGTCAAACAGCCTTTGTCTGTCTCCGGGGAAAGGCTCAGCATTCACAAATTTCCGGCTGGTCAGCTCCTCTTGACTGTGATATCCGGGAGACACGCCGTCTCCTCCGATATACAGGCTGCCGACCGCTCCCATAGGCAGCAGTCTGCGTTCTTCATCAAGAATATAGCAGCTTGTCCGTCCGATCGGCAGGCCGATGGGCACAGCCTGAAATCCGCCGCGGTCCTGAACTTTGTGCGCAAGCGACCATACCGTTGTTTCAGTCGGTCCGTACAGGTTCCAGACTTCTTTCCCCCGCTGCACTAACTGCGCAGCCAAATCGGGCTGAAGCTCCTCTCCCCCGCACAGCAGGGTCATATGCTCCGATCCCTGCCATCCTTCCAAGATGAGCATTTTCCAAAGGACCGGTGTTGCCTGCATCATTGTAGGACGGTATCGGTTGATTTCCCGAATCAGCCGCTGCGCATCCCCGGAGCTTCCCCGTTCCGGGAATATGACGGCCGCTCCCTGAGACAAGGGCAGAAACAGCTCCAGCACAAAAATATCAAAGGAGCAGGTGGTGACCGACAGCAGCGAGTCTTCGGTCCGGACCTGCAGCAGCTGCTGCATGGCGCTCAAGAAATGAACCGCATTCCGGTGGGTAATCGGTACCCCTTTGGGTTGTCCTGTGCTGCCTGATGTATAGATCATGTACGCTAAGCCTGACCGTTCCCCGCCGGGTTCGCGGTAACGAAGCCCCGAATCCTGCCAGCAGGAGCTGTTTTTGCCGATATCAACACAGGTAATGCCTCCAAACATCCTCGCCAGCGCGGGATCATCCACCAGGACGCAGTCCAACCCGGCATGACGGGCGATATACTGCAGCCGCTGTTCGGGAAATGCCGGGTCCAAAGGCACATAGGCGCAGCCGTTTTTTAGGATGCCAAGGATGCCTGCAGCCAGCTGCGGCGAAGCAGACGCGCAAATTCCGATCCGGCGCGAAGGGCCCGCCACATTTGCATGCTGCAGATAAGCAGCCAGCCGCCGGGCCAAGTCCATGAGCTCTGCGTACGTGTATTGCTCCCCAGAACAGATCAGGGCAGTCGCGGAAGGCGTACGCCGGGCGTGTTCTTCAGCCATCGTGTCCAGCCGGGCGTTTTTCGGATAAGCAACCCCCGGACCGGAAGCAGCCTCCTGCAGCCGCCGGATTTCAGCGGGTGATACGATATTCAGGGCGGAGAGCGGCGTATGCAGCTCCGCAGACAGCCGTCCAAGCAGCCACACGTAGTTCTCCAGTAAGGAAACCGCCGTCTCTTCGGCATATAAGGCTGAATTGAACTCCAGCGAAAGCTCCAGCACCTCCGGGTGTTCAATGACCTCCAGGGTCAAATCGAATTTCGAAGAGGTGTTAGGAAGCTCCAGAGGCGTAACCCTCGCTCCCTGCATGGAACCTAGCGACTCACCGCCCTGCTGAAAGATAAAAAAGAGCTGGAACAAGGGAGCGTAAGCCGGGTCCCTTTCCGGCCGCACTGTATCCAGGACGCTTTCAAACGGGACGTTCTGGTGCTGAAGGGCGCCCATGACTGTCCGGGCCGTGCGGCGTAACACTTCGGCAAAGCTGACCGCCTGCCCGATATCCGTACGCAGGACTACATTGTTGACAAAGCAGCCGATCATGGATTCCGTTTCTTCTCTGCAGCGTCCTGCCGTGGGCGTGCCGACAATCACGTCTTTCCTGCCGCTATAGCGGGACAGCAGCAGTTTAAAGGCGGCCAGTAACACCATAAACAAAGTTGCCCCCGAGCTGCGGCCGGCTTCTCTTAACGATTCAAGAGGTCCCCGGTCCACATGAACCTTAATTGTCTTCCCGGCAAAGGTAAGCTGTCTGGGACGGGCATAATCAGGCGGTATCGTAAAAAACGGGTCCGCTCCTTTAAGCTGCTTCTCCCAATAACTGATCTCCTCCCGAAGCATCTCCTTATCCATCCATTCCCGCTGCCAGACGGCATAATCCGGATAATCAAACGCAGCCGAAGATCCTTCGGGATGGCCTCCTTGAAGAAGGGTGTTGTATATTCGTATCCATTCTTCGGTCAGCAGTTTGAGCGACCAGCCGTCCGAAATGATGTGATGGATCACAAACACCAGCACATGTTCTTCGAGGGAATGCCGGTACAAGCCGGCCCGAACCAGCGGAGGCTGATCCAGCGAAAAGCCTTTATTAACCAGCAGAAGGGCCTTCGATGTCAAATCCTGAATCTGCTCTTCCCGGGTCGTTCCCTTTACGTCATAGTACTGAACGTGCAAAGCCGTATCCTCTGCTACGGATTGGACCGGGACTCCTTCCTCCAGGGGGAAATACGTACGGAAACTGTCATGCCGCCGAACGAGAAGCTTAAGGCTTTGTTCAAAAAGATCATAGTCCAGACGCCCGGTGATCCGGATCGCCTGATAAAGATGATAGCTGGAGCCCGCGTCTTCCATTTGTTCCATCAGCCACAATCGTTCCTGGCTGTATGACAAAGGGAAACTCCGGCCTTGTCTGTCCTGGCGTTCCAGCGGAATGTCCGTCACTGGAATTTGCCGCTCTCGCATCCGCTGTTTGAACCACTGCTTTTGCTCAGGCGATAAAGCGGACAAAGTTATTTGTTGTCCCATGAACCATTCCCTCCACGCTCATCGGGATCGCGGCCGTTCTGGCGGCCGTCTTCGCGGGCTGCCGCTTCTGTCTGTCCCATAGCGGCCAGCTCGTAGAACAACTCCTCGATGGCCGGGTTCTGCAAAGAGGATGGGCGGGAAGGCTCAAGATAAGCCGCCATCTCCCGGACGGTAGGCTGCACGAAAATCGTCTCCATGGGCAGCCGGACGCCCAACTGGCGGTGCACTCTATCCAGCACCTGCGTGGCAAGCAGGGAATGACCGCCCAGTTCAAAAAAGTTGTCGTCGATGCCAACAGGACTAAGCCGCAGCTGATCTTCCAAAATATCCACCAGCTGCCGCTCCGTATCCGTCGACGGCGGCAGGTAAGCCGAAGACAGCTTTGGCCGGGCATGTTTCGCAGCGCCTTCTGCAGCGGACCGGACATCTCTATCCACATCCGCGGCTGGCCGACTGCCCAAAGTCTCCCGGAAAGCGGAAGGCTGCGGATTTAAAGCTGCCTCCGAAGGTTCCGGGTAAACCCAATAGCTTTCATGCGAAAAAGCATAGGTCGGCAGCGGAACGCGGTTGCGCTGTTTGCCAGCGTAGAACTTATTCCACTGCACGGTTCCGCCTTTTGCCCACACTTGAGCCACCGCCCGCAGCAAATATTTCCCGTCCTCCTCTTGTAGGGAGCCGGGTTTCATGGCGGAGACAAACAGACGCTCTCCATCGGCACGATGGTTTTGTCGTGCCAGGCCGCATAACGTGACGCCGGGCCCGACCTCGATATAAAGCCGTTCCGGATCGGCAAGCAGCTCCTCCATGCCCCTCATAAACAAAACCGGCTCGGTTATATGGCGCACCCAATATTCCGGATCGGCAGCTTCCTCGTTCTTCAGCCATGAACCTGTCAAGCAGGACATGATGGGGATTGATGGAGCATGGAATTCGATTTGGGACAGCAAATCGCGAAAAGGTTCAACCACCGGACGCATCAGCGGCGAATGGAACGCATGCGAGGTGGTCAATCGTTTATTAAAGATCCCTTCTCCGGTTAACCGCTGCTCCAACGCATCGATTGCGGATATGGACCCGGCCACGACACAAATCCCAGGGCTGTTGACAGCTGCTAAAGCGAGCTCTTGTTCCAAGTATGAATTCACTCGCTCACGGTCTACGCCGACGGCTAGCATCGCGCCGCGCTCCATGCCCATCATCCATTCCGCCCGCCGGCAAACAAGAAGGAGCGCATCTTCAAGCCGGAATACGCCGGCTACCGCAGCTGCCGTATATTCACCCAGGCTGTGGCCAATCATGGCTGCCGGTTCAATTCCTTTACTGATCAGCAGCTGGGCCAACGCGTATTCCACGGCAAACAGCAGAGGTTGGGTAATGGAGGTCGCATGAATATCCAATGTCTCCTCCCCGTCCGTTTCCCCCAGCCCATTCGAGCGCATCAAGGGAAGAATATCAATCCCTGTACAGCGGCGGATGACATCGGCACAGCGGTCATAATGCTGTCTGAACATTTTTTCGTCCCGGTATAAGCCTTGGCCCATGCCAACGTACTGGGAGCCTTGACCCGTAAACATAAACACAAGCGGCCGGTTAGAAGAAACCCCTTCCGCGCAATAGAGATCGGCCGTCCCTTCCTCGTACCGGCTTAACATCTCCACCGCCTCCTCCCGGCTGGAACAAACCCAAGCAGCGCGATGGGAAAAGGCTTTTCGTCCGGTTGCGAGCGTATACGCCGCATCTTCAAGCGGACACAAATCATCTTTTTGCAAATAGCGGTAGAAGTTGCTTACGTTTTCGTCCAGGGACGTTTTGGTTTTGGCGGACACGGTCAGGAGATGCCATTGGTCTTCCGTATGATCCACGTTCCGTTCTGGAGCTTCCTCCAAAATCAAATGCGCATTGGTTCCACCCATGCCAAGCGAATTTACGCCAGCGCGCCTTGGGTAAGACCTGGCCGGCCAATCCTGGAGCCGCGTGTTGACATAAAAAGGGCTGTGTTCAAAATCAATCGCGGTGTTAGGCGTACTGAAGTTTAAGGATGGCGGGATTTGCTTGTGATGCAGCATCAGAACAGCCTTTATTAACCCGGCGATTCCCGCTGCGGAATCCAAATGACCGATATTGGTCTTAACCGAGCCGATCGGGCAAAATCCCGTTTCCTCCGTGGAATGCCGGAACGCCTGCGATAGGGCTTGAATCTCAATCGGGTCTCCCATTCGTGTACCCGTGCCATGAGCTTCCACATACCCGATTGTGGAGGCTTCGACTTCCGCCAGGGCCTGCGCCTGGAAGATTACCTCCGACTGGGCGTTGACGCTGGGCGCTGTATAGCTCACTTTCTCCGATCCGTCGTTATTGACGGCAAATCCTTTGATAATCGACCAAATCGTATCCCCGTCTCTCAAAGCGTCATCCAATCTTTTGAGGACCACTAACCCGTAGCCGTTGCCTGGAACAAACCCGCTGCTGTTTTCGTCAAAAGCGCGGCAGTGTCCGTCGAAAGACATGATGCCGCCCGGTTCATACATATAGCCCGAACGTTCCGGCGGACCTACTGTGATCCCTCCGGCCAGCGCCATATCACATTGATAGGTCAGCAGGCTTTGGGCAGCCATACAAACGGAGACCAGGGAGGTGGAAGATGACGATTGAACAGCCATCGACGGCCCTTTCAGATTTAAACGGTAAGAGATGGTTGTTGCCATGCTGTCTTTGTCATTGCCGATGGCGGCTTGCAAATTGCCGGTGGCCAGCATTTTCTGAATATGCGGATATAAGTTCAGGAACAGATAAGAACTCATGCTTTTGCCGGCATAAACCCCTACCGAACCTGGGGCTTCCTGGGGATTGTAGCCGGCGTGTTCCAGAGCGGCCCAGGCGCATTCCAGCATCATCCGGTGCTGCGGGTCCATCAGCTCGGCATCCTTTGGATTAATCCCAAAAAAAGAGGCGTCAAATGCATCAAGGCTGCGAATTTCCCCTTTTGCTTTCACATAATTCGGGTGTCGCAAAATACCGCCGTCAATTCCGGCTTCCTCCAGCTCCTCATCGGAGTAGTAGGTAATACACTCCCTGCCGTGAACCAGGTTGTCCCAAAACTCGTCAAGATCGGCCGACTTTGGAAACCGGCCTGCCATTCCGATGACGGCGATTTCATTTCCTGTGTAGGGATGCTCCGGATACCTCATGTCATCTTCCTCCCTCTATTTCAGTGCCGGCGGACGCCACGGCGGAAGCGGCTTTCCGGTACCGGCGAAACGCATTTTTTTGCTGCTCCGCCTTCGCCTGAAGCGCCGATGCCGAAGGATCTTCCGCCTCCTCGTTCAAGTACATAGCCAGCGAACGGATAGTAGGATATTTGAACAAACTGATTAACGTCAAACGATCGCCAAACCGTGGATTCAGTAAATCGAGAACCTTGGCAAGCAGCAGCGAATGTCCGCCCAAGTCAAAAAAATTATCATTTACCCCAAAATCGCCGCGCTGGAGCACCTCTTCCCAGACATGGGCAATTTGCTGTTCAGTGGTGGTTGCAGGTCTGTCGTAGACTGAAGACCGGTGTTCTCCCTGCCTATCCGGATCTGGCAGCGCCGAGGTATCCAGCTTCCCGTTCAAATTCCACGGAATCCTCTCCAGTTCAATATAAGCGGACGGCTTCATGTAAGCAGGGACGCGCGAGTCCAGCCATACGGAGAGCTGTTCTGCAGTAAAACTGCGCGGTATCCGCAGCGCATAATAAGCAATCAGCCGAACGTTCGCTTCCGGGTCCATTTGGGTATATACGGCCGCCTCGGCAACTTCAGGGCAAGCGTTCAGATGCTGTTCCAGTTCACCAAGCTCAATCCGGTAACCCCGAATCTGTACCTGGCGGTCTTCCCGGCCAGCGAACAACAGCTCCCCTTCGCTATTCCAGCAGCCGTAATCTCCCGTTAACAGAAGTTTTTCGCCCGGTAAAAACGGATGATCCCGGAACTTCCGGTGCGTGAGTTCCGGAAGATTCAAATACCCTCTTGCCAGCCCTCGTCCCGAGATGCACAGCTGTCCGCGTACCCCGACAGGCACGGGCTGCAGGAGATGATCCAGCACATACACTTGCTGGTTTAGGACCGGCCGGCCAACAGAGGAAGCGGCGCGCTGTGAGGTTTCCGCTTCATGCCTAAAAATCGAATACGTGCTGCATACGCCCGACTCGGACAATCCATATCCGTTAACGATCGTAATGTCCTTCAGATGCTGGACATGCGCTGGACTTAAGTGTTCTCCGCCGCTTAATATCAGCCTTAAGCCGGCGGGCGCTCCCGATTGATTCAGCCGTTTTAACACGGAGGGAACCGTACTCAGCATCGTAACTTGATGTTTCTCCATATATTCGTACAGCCGGGACGGATGCAGTACGGTCTCCCGGTCCGGGAGCGCCAAGGTTCCGCCCGCCGCCAGGATAGGCAGCGATTCGCCGATAAAGCTGGACGAAGCGACCGAAGTAACGGGCAGTAAGCGGTCGGCTTTTCCTGCCTGGTAGGATGTAATAAACGAGTGAACCAGATTATCGATGCTGCGGTGTTCGAGCATCACTCCTTTAGGTACGCCGGTAGTGCCGGAAGTGAAAACAATATACGCAAGGTCCCCTGAATCCGCCATCCTCCCCGTTTCTTCAAACGGTGGACAACCCTGCTGCTGAATCTGCCGTTTTGAGGTTTTTATATCAGCAAGATCATCAAGATGTATACAGTTTTCCCCGGGAAGTCTCAGCTCGGAAACTAACTTCCGGTCACTGAAGATGTAATAGCTGCCCAACTCTTTTAATATGGAATGAATTCGCTCTTTCGGCTGCTCTGGATCGACCGGAACCGCTACACCGCCAGCCTTGGACACGGCCAGACATGCCGCCACAAACTTTGCCGAAGACGGAAGGCATACCACGACCGGCATCTGGTTGACCTCCCCTTTGTCCAAGAGGGTTTGCGTGAGCCGCTTGGCCACACTCTCCAATTCCCCGTAGCTTACAGGCGTTTCTCCATCCAGCACTGCACAATGCTCAGGGTCCTCCAGCGCCATCTGCGCGATCCGGCGAACAAAAGAAATCTGCGGCTCAAGCGATGCCGTCGTAACGTTCCAATCCGCTGTAACCAACCGGAAATGCTCCTCATCCAGGAGATTATGCCGTTCCAGCACTTCCATCGGGTTGGCGAGGACGGAACGGATCAGTTGAATATAACAGGAAATCCAGCGGCGGATGGTCGGTCTTGCGAACAGGTCTGTACTGAATTCGAACGTTCCTTTAAGCACGCCATCCTGTTCCCAGCAGGATACGGAAAGATCGTTTTGGGCAAACCCGGCGTCCAGCGGAATGACCGACAACCGGATACCTTGGATCTCCATCCGGGGTACCGGGAGATTGTCCATTTGAAACATGGTTTGGAATACCGGATGATAGCTTTGGTCTCTGAAAGGATTCAGCTTTTCCACAATCCGGTCAAACGGGACTTGCTGATGATCCAAAGCCTGTATGCTCTCTTGATGTACCTGTCTGAGATATTCCGCAAAAGACAGCCGGCCGTTAGGCTTACTGCGAATCACCACGGAATTAACAAACATGCCGATCAGGCCTTCCAGCTCCGTCCGCGGCCGACCGGCGACAGGTGTCCCTACCAGCAGGTCTTCCGCTGCGCTGTACCTGTAGAGCAGGGTTTTAAAAACAGTGAGCAAAAAGGAAAAGACCGAGACCTGCCCGCTTCTGCAGTAAGCCTGCACCTGTCCATACAGCTCTTCATCCAGCTGAAAATATTCGAGTCCGCCCCGCCCGCTTGCTTCGCTTCTCCTGCCATAGTCCGTCGGCAGTTCAAGCAGCGGCGGCGCCCCTTCCAGCTTATCCAGCCAGAACTGCAGGTCCCGTTCGTATTCGCTCCGGCCTGCCTGCCGTTCCAGCCAATCTACGTAATCCCTGTATTGCAGCGGGAGCGGCTGGAGCCCTGACGGTCTGTTTAATTCGGCCGCTTCATAAAACCGGATAAATTCCTCAAGAAGCACGGACTTGGACCAACCGTCCGAGATGATATGATGCATGGCGATCACCAGCACATGTTCCTCTTCCCCAATACGCAGCAGGGTGAAGGAGATCAGCGGGTCCGCATCCAGCTTCATTGTCCGGGCGGCAAGCCGGGTAATGATCTCCATCGCTGCCGGATTCTCCGCACTCTGAATCTCCTGTTCAAGTGAAAGGTATGTAAAATCCGGTGTTTTGTTATGAGGAATGGCTTGCGGAACGCCTTGCTCGGCTGCGATAGTTACATTTAAAATTTCGTGACGGTCCATTATCCCGTCCAGCGCCGACCGCACACTTTGGATGTTCAGCTTCCCGGTGAGCTTGAGCGCCATTCCGTTATTAAAGGCCGTACTCCCGGGATGCAGCTGCTGCAAAAACCAGATGGCCCTTTGCGCATCCGACAAACCAAACGGCCCTTTCCGCCCTGAACCAGACAGTTCCTGTTGGCCGGGGACCGCAATCCCTTTTTTTCTAAGCAGCTTTAAATACAGCTCATCATTCATCATTACTCCGCTCCCTTAGCGATGTGCGGTAGTCTCTTTCCGTACCGGAAAAAACACGCCCCTGTCCGCTTTCCCGTTCGGTTTAAGCGGGATTTCCTCCACTTTTACGATATGTGTAGGAATCGCGTACTCGGGCAGCATGCGGGCAAGTTCGTTTTGAAGCTCCCGCTGAAGCTCCGCACCGGAACCGGTGCCTCCAACCACGTAGGCCGTCAGAATCTGGTCTCCCGATTCATTGAGATGCACCCCGGCAATGGCGTTGTTAATCCGTCCGCAGCGCAGCAGACAATGTTCAATTTCCCCGAGTTCAATTCTTAAACCGCGAAGCTTGATCTGATGATCTTCCCTGCCTACATACACGGCTTCTCCCTGGCCGGTCCAGTACGCCAAATCTCCCGTGCGGTACATGCGTTCGCCAGCCTCATACGGATTGGGGACAAACCGGGAATGAGTTAATGCCGGACTGTTTAAATACCCCCGTGCAAGCCCGGTGCCGCCAATATACAGCTGGCCTGTTTCGCCAAGCCCGGCGCACGTAAGATCGTCCCGCAAAATATAAAACCGCGTGTTGTCAATTGGTTTGCCGATAGGCACCGGCTGAGTCAGTTCATGGTTCCGTTCGCACAAGTAAGATGAAACATCGATGGTTGCTTCTGTCGGACCGTACAGATTGATCAGCTTAATGTCGTGTTCTTCCGGGAAAACGGTATAAAACCGTCGCACCAGGTCGGCCGGCAGCGCTTCGCCGCTGCAAAACACGTAACGGAGACTGTTCAGCCGCCGGAGGTCAAAGCCGGTTCCGACATATTCCAAAAACAAACGGAGCACTGAAGGAACAAAATGAATGACGCTGATCCCATGCCGTTCAATCAGCTTGACGAACCGGCGCGGATCATTTTCTTTGCCTGAAGGCAGCAGGACAACGGAAGCTCCCGACACCGTCCACCACATCAGCTCCCAGACCGATACGTCAAAGGTGTACACGGTTTTTTGGAACAGGACATCGTTTGACGTGAGCGGAAAAGCTTTTTGCATCCACTCCAGCCGGTTCATAAGTCCGCCGTGCTCCAGGAGCACCCCTTTTGGGTCCCCCGTTGACCCGGAGGTATAAATGAGATAAGCCAGATCATCCGGGCGAAGCACCACCCCGGGATTGCTATCTGGATAACGTTCCAGCTCAAGGGCTTCCAGGGTAATCTGTTCGGTATCCGGATCAGCGGAATGCGAACCTTCCGGATACGGCGAATCTCCCGATTCTGCCGATTGATCCTTAACAAGGACCAAAGCGGCTGAGCTGTCGGTCAGCATTTTGTTCAGCCGTGAAGGCGGCCCGCCCGGATCCAGCGGGAGATAAGCCGCCCCGGCTTTCAAGATGCCGTAGATGCAAACCAGCATGGGATAGGACCGCTGCATTTTAATTGCCACAATGCTGCCCGGCTCTACTTCTCTTTCCATGAGCGCATAGGCTAAACGGTTGGCGTCGCGATTCAAGCTGCCGTAAGTGTAAACCCGGTCGTCATCATAAATAGCGGGCCGGTCTGTTGAAGACGCCGCCGCCTCTTCCAGCCATTTGACCACGGTCAGATCGGCAGAATAGCCGCACGCCGTCCGGTTGAATTCTGCAAGTTGGCGTAACAGGTCTTCATCGTTCTCCAAGTGATTCATAAGCTGCCTCCCCTGGATTCGGATGAACCCTGCGTTTCTGCCAACAAAGGGCCAAGACCGGTTTTATCATGAATTAGCCGCAGACGTTGTTGTCTTTCTGCCTCGGGTGTCCGCTTATCTTCAAATACCGCCAGGAGCATAGCAAATGCCTCACTTAAATGCAGATCCGTAAGTGACAAACGGTTGGCATCAATCTCCTGCTTGGTCCGCTTCACTTGTTCGTACAACCGTAAGGAATGCTGCCCGGCTTCTCCGTTTTGATTATGATTTCGTGTGGTTACCGCATGGGTTAGGCACATTTGTAAAGCTTTTAAGCGTTGGTCTGCCGAGGAGGCAGCGGCCGGATTGGGATGCGCCGCTCCTGTTTCGGCATGATTGTTATTCAGCCTGTATTCCGCTAACTTCACACGGTCTGCCTTTTCATCATGAGCCAAAACCTGAATCTTTCCGGAGCCTTCTTCCGTCAGAAGGGTTTTCAGAACGTTTTGCGGTCCCATCTCCAGAAATAACGACGTCTCTTGCTCTCTCAGATAACGGATGGACTTATGCCATTGCACGGGCCTGAACAACTGCTGTGGCAAATTATGCAAAATTTCATCGACAGACCGGTATGGGAGGCCGGTTACATTGGACAGAACCGGGCAGGACGGCATTCTCCATTGGTATTTTTCCAGCTCACGGGCCATAAGGTCCGCCTGCGGCTTCATTAGCACACAATGGTAGGGCGCACTGCCGAGAAGATAGGTGACTTTTCCGCCTTCATCCGTAATTTGCTGCTCCAGTTCTTTGAGGACCTCATCCATACCGGATACTGCCGTTTGAGAAGATGAATTCAGACATGCCAGGCCGATTTCCCTTCCCGGGCCGTTTAGCCGTGCGCATAAAGCTTCAACCCTGGCGGGGTCCACTTGGTTTAAAATGCTCATGCCGCCGCCCGTATTCTCCATAATTTCTTCCGCGAGTTTTGCCCGGAACTGCACCAGCTTCAGTCCGTCTTCAAAGGACAACGCGCCTGAGCAAATCAACGCGGAATATTCTCCGAGGCTGTGCCCGGCCATATAAGCAGGCTCGATCCCCGTCTGCTCCAAATACAAGCGGAAATGGGCGACACTGGCGGCGCAAATGGCCGGGAGCATCATGCCGATCCGGTTCAATTTCACGGTGCTTCCGTTCTGCATGACCCGGGACAGCTCTACCCCCAAAATACGGTCCGCATCGTCCAGCGTCTGCTTTACGGTAGACGAAGATTCATACAAACTGCGCATCATACCCTTGTATTGGGAACCGGAGCCCGGAAACAACAGTGCCAACTTTACGGTCATTGACATTCCTCCACTGTTCGCTTGAAGATTCAATTACAGGGTTCACAAAGTTATAAAGTAAAGGTTCTTGCGATCTGCAGCTCATGCATTTGTGAAGTGCCTTCGATAATTTCCATGATTTTGGCGTCCCGGTAAAAGCGTTCCACCGGGTTTCCGTGAATACAACCGGAAGCGCCGTGAATCTGCAGCGCGTGATCCGCCGACCGGACGGCGGTTTTGGAGGCATAATATTTAGCGATCAAGGTATCCGTAATGGCGGCAGGGTCCCCTTGTTCGCGCATCTGGCCTGCAGCCGCGCACAGCTCGCGGGCGGCCTTAACCTCTGTAATTATTTCGGTCAGCATTTTTTGCACCAGCTGATGTTTGCGCAGCGGTTCGCCAAATTGGGTCCGTTCATTCGCATACGACAAGCTGTGCTCTAGGCAGGCTTGGGCCAGGCCGACGCTGCCGCAGGCGGTCGTATAACGGCCTTCATCAAGGGCATAGTTGGCCAAATGGGTAAATCCATAACCCACCTTGCCAACCAGTTGATTGGCCGGGACTGCGCAATTTTCGAAATTGAGCTCGGCGAGCATGTTCCCCCGGAGTCCCATCAGCCCGGGCAGCGGGGTGATTTGCAGACCGGGGGTCTCCCGCTCCACCAGGACCGCAATGCCGCGCCCGTTCAGGCGGGCAAACACGAGGAATAAATCGGCCACCTGGCCAAGCGTGATGTATTTTTTGGTGCCATTTAATAGAATTTGGTCATTTTCAAGCACGGCCGCTGTCTCCAGTTTCGCAATATCGCTCCCCACATGGGGTTCCGTTATGGCGATGGCCGGAATAACTTCACCGGAGACAATCCGCGGGAGCCACTTTTCCTTTTGTTCTTCACTTCCAAACCGCGTCAAGGGTTTACAGACCATGGCAAACACGGTACAAGCGTTTTGAACCGAAGCAAAGCCGCGGCCCAGTTCCTCATGCAGAATGCCGAGCGTAGGATAGTCCGTCTCCGATCCGCCGTATTTTTGCGGAATAGACAGGCCAAATAGTCCAGCTTCCGCCATTTTCCGGAAAACCTCCGGCGGGATCCGCTGCTCCCGGTCCATATCGGAAGCGGTGGGAACAACCTGTTCTTCTACAAATTGACGAATGTGTTCTGCGGCGGCAGGTGCAGGGACGGTGGCTGGGATGGTCGCTGTCTTATTCATCAGAGGGACACTCCAGTCTGCTGGTTGCGCTCTATGAGGGACACGATTTGTCTAACCGTCCCGATTTGCTCCATGTCGAGATCGTCATCGTCGATTTCCACCTGGAAATTTTTTTCGATAAACATAATCAGCTGAATCATAAACAAGGAATGGACCAGGCCAAGCTCCATGATGTTTTCGTCTTCACCCAACTCTTTGTTCCGCAGCGAACGGGTCAAAAATTCAATCACCTTTTGTTTGATTTCATCGTGTGTCATAACCGCATACCTCCTCTTTTTAGATATAAGAATAAAAACCTTGCCCCGATTTCATCCCGTGCAGTCCGGCATCCACCATTTTTTTGAGCAGCGGACAAGGGCGGTATTTGCTGTCGTTAAATCCGTCATACAGCACTTCCAGGGATTTAAGGATTGTGTCCAGCCCGATAAGGTCGGCAGTTTGCAGCGGCCCCATTTTGTGGCCAAAACACTGCTTGAATAAAACGTCGATGTCCTCGGCTGTAGCAACCTGTTCCTGCAGCATAAACACGGCTTCATTTACAAAAATCATCATCGCCCGGTTCGTAACGAAACCAACCGAGTCGTTGACTACAACACATTCTTTGCCCAGACTCTGCAGAACGTCTCGGGTAACGGTTAAAGTTTCTTCACTGGTGTGATGCCCGCGGATCACTTCTACCATCGATTTCAGGGGCACGGGGTTCATGAAATGAATGCCCACTACCCTATCCGGATTCTGAACCAGCGAAGCCACCCGGGTGATGGAGATCGCGGAGGTGTTCACCCCCAAAATGCAATCAGGCGCACAAATCTTGTTGAGTTCTTCATAAACTCCCCGCTTGATGTCCCAATTTTCGGTCACGTTCTCCACAATAAAAGAGCACGGCTGCAGATCTGCCAAAGATGTTGTAAATTGAATGCGGTCCAGCACCGTCTCTGCATCTTCTTTAGGAGCTGTACCCGTCATCATTTTCTGAAAACGAACTTGGCTGCGGATTTTATCCTTTGTCCGTTCCATTTGTTCTTCCGAGCGGTCAACCACAATCGTCTTGTAACCTGCCTGAGCAAATACCTGTGCCACACCGCTGCCCATCACTCCGGAACCTACCACACCCGCAATGCGATTCATCCTATCATCCTCCAACTGAATCCGAATCGGAATTCCTCTCATTTCAGCTCTTCCAACATCAGCTTCTGGTACTCCCTGAAGGAAACAGCAATTTCCTCCAGCACCTCCCGACTCCCCCATTCCCGTTCCAGCCCGCCAAGCACGCCGCTCACCGTCGGGGATTCCAGCATGGTGCTTAAGGGAAGCTCTACACGAAACACATCTTTGATGCGCGACAACAATCGGATCAGCAGCAGCGAGTGACCGCCCAAATCGTAAAAATGATCCTCTATCCCCACCGGATGTACACCAAGTTGTTCTGAAGCCAGTTCGCAAAGTACCTTTTCCGCTTCCGTGACCGGATGCAGACAGGGTCCCAAACGGGGAGAACGTTCCAGGAATCCGACTGGGCTTGCCAACGGTCTGGGGCTGACGGGGCTGTTTCGGTCCGCTTCTAATCGCTGCCGTTCCTTATTTTTTGCCCTGTCCCTGAGGGGAGCCGCCGAAATAACCGCCCGGCTCAGCTGGTCCCGCAGCGCCCACAGCTGCTTATACGTGGACACCGCCTCTTCCTCTGTAATGCCCGTAACCGGATACGCTCCCTTGCGGATAAAATCCCGGTTAACCGGCGCCCAGGTGATAGCGGAGCCGAATTTGCTAACGCTTAACGCGTCGTTAACACTTGCACCTGCTGCGAGTCCGCATAATCCATAACCGCCCACCACAGAAGCGAGGGAAGAAAGAATCCAGCCGAATCCCAGCTCGGCTCCGCATGCAGCGAGGCAGGCGTTTAAGTGCTTGAACACCGTAATGTTGTTATTCCACTGCGAAATCGCGTCCTCCGCATCCTCCCTCTCTTTTAGCGTTCTAATGTCCGTCCAATCCAGGGCCGGCTCGAAAATGATGCCGTCAATCCGGCCGGTCAATTCTGCAGCATTTGCTACCGCTTGTTCGATCTCGCGGAGATTTTCTCCCGCTGAACGCAGAACCGAAACCTCCTTGCGGCTTGCAAGAAATTGGAGCAGATTTGGATCTTCCGATGAAGAGAGATACAAAATGACCTGTCTGTCCTCCATTTCGGCCGCGGCTGCCGCTTCCTGCATCGCAGCTATGGCTTCGCCGGAGTCCTTACCCGCTTGATCCGCCGCATAGGGGATGGGCTCAAACTGCCGGACCAGCCGGGCCGTTCCCCGGTAGGCAACCAGACCGTCCTCATCCTGCGACGTGATTTCCTGCTCAAGCCGCGCCGCGAGTTGTTTACCGGATAGGCCGTGTACATCAATGATTTTGCAGCGGTATCCGGGAAATTCGTGCGGGATCGCCAGCAGCGGACCCATCATAGCCGCACGGATCGGTTGAGTGTCTGCGGAACCGTAGACGTCGGCAATTCCGGAGGCGGCTACATATAACTGCAGTCCTTCGCTGAGGACTTGATCACCCAGCGCGGATAGGAGATGGAGCAAAGAGACATATCCGTGAACGTGATCATCCGTACTGCCGGACGTTTGTTGCGGCGGAGATAATGAATCAGCCTCCCCTTTTTCCTCCAGACACCAGCCATGAAGCAAACAATCGATACCTATTCCTTCCCGCGTTAGTTCTTCCGCCAGCTTCAGGAAATGATCCTTTGAAGCGGGATTCAGCGTATAGGATTCAGGACCATTTCGGCTGAATGCTGCACCAGGCTGAACTGTAATACATCTGTCTCCGTTTTGGCGCATACGAACTGCATACGGGCCGAGATTGCCGGAGATCTGCAGGATCAGCCAAACGGCTGGACGAAGATCCTTTTTTGGCTTAAGTTCGGGCAGAGGTATTGGTTTCCATACGGGTTGATACAGCAGAGCTCTGCCATGATCTTTGCTTTCGGCCTTTCCAGTTGCACTCGCTTGTGACGGTGACGGTGACGGCGGCATATAAGTTTGACGGTCAAAACAGTAAACAGGCAGCGGGATCCGCTGACGGCTGACTTCTGTATGCAGTGCCTCCCACGTAACGGCAGCACCCTGCAGCCATAGGCTGGATAAACTCTCCAGGAAGGAATGGCGTTCCGTCTCCGAACGGGAACCCAGTGTAGACAAAACAAGCCGTTTTCCGTCCGCTTGGGCTTCGATTAAGCTGCACAATGTTTTGCCGGGACCCACCTCAATAAAAATATTGCGTTCGTCGGCCAGACAATGGGCCGCAATGGCACTGAAACGAACAGTACCCCGGAGCTGATTTACCCAGTAATCAGGATCCATGGCCATCTCGCCGGTGATCAGTTCACCGGTCAGACAGGAATAAAACGGTGTTTGGGGCACGGACAAGGTTTTTCCCCGAACGACGGCCCTAAACGGTTCCAGGATGTCATCCATCATTGCCGAGTGAAAGGCGTGCGATGTATTGAGCCGCCGGTAAAACACCCCGCGTCCCTCCCACTCTGCTTCTCTTTGAGCCAACTCCGCCTCCCCGCCGGAGAATACGCAAAGTGATGGGGTATTTACCGCAGCAAGCGAGATTTTGCCGCTGGTGTACAAAGAGGCTTCAGATGGCGGAACCGCGGCGGCCACCATTATGCCGTCCGGGGCGGACTGCATGAGACGTCCCCGGGCTACCACAATATCCAAAGCATCCTCAAGCCGGAACACTCCGGCAAGCGTTGCCGCCACATATTCACCGATGCTGTGCCCCGCCATAAGCGCCGGCTTGATCCCCAAGCTGATCCACAGCTTGGCCAGAGCATACTCCAGCGCAAAAAGTGCAGGTTGGGCCAGCCAGGTCTGGTTAAGCTCGGACAGGCCGGGTCCAGATTGAGCGGAAGAATCGTCTTGATGGATAAGAAACTTCCGGATATCGGTTCCCAGCTTTGGAGCAAGCATCTCCGCAAGCTTGTCCAGCTCTTGGCGAAATACGCTGTATTCGTGGTACATTTCCGCCCCCATGCCCGGATATTGGGAGCCCTGCCCCGTAAACATAAACACGGGTTGTTGACCGCCCTGAATCTGGTTGGATGGCATCATCACGGCATTCTCCGCCAACCGGCTTAAGCGTTGAGCCGCCTCCTCCGTGCTTTCCGCCATGCATACCGCCCGGTAATTGAATTGCCCTCTTCCCACCTGGAGGGTATAGGCGGCATCGGCTAGATTCACATCATCCTGACGCTGAAAATAGGCCGCCATATCGCGCAGGCTGTTTTGAAGCGAAGCCGCGCTTTTAGCCGAAAACGGCAGGATCACCATGCCTTTTGCAGGGGAAGACAATCGCCGCGGCGGCGCTTCTTCAAGAACCAAATGCACGTTGGTTCCGCCCACCCCAAATGAACTGATCCCGGCACGCCGCGGTGCGCCTTTCCGCTTCCAAGGGAGGGGCTGGCGGTTTACATAAAACGGGGAGTGCGCCATTTCCAGCAGCGGGTTAGGCTCCTCAAAACCCGCTGTTGGCGGTATGGTCTCCCGCTCCAGAGCGAAAACCGTTTTAATAAACCCGGCAATGCCAGCCGCCGCATGAAGGTGACCGATGTTGCCTTTTACGGAACCGATGGGCAAACGTGCCTCCCGCTGACCGGCCAACTGTCTTAAAGCTTCAAACTCAATGGGATCGCCCACTTTAGTGCCCGTTCCATGGGCTTCAATATAACCGATTGTCGAAGGGTCGATATCGGCAAACTCCCAGGCCGAGCGAAGGACCTCCTTCTGGCCTTCCAGGCTGGGCGCGGCAAACCCGACTTTTCTGCGTCCGTCATTGTTGCTGGACGATCCTTTGATTACCGCATGAATGTAGTCCCCGTCCTGTACAGCATCCGCCAGCCGCTTCAGCACAACCGCCCCGGCGCCTTCACCAAAAATCGTGCCGTCAGCCCGGCTGTCGAACGGCCGGCATACCCCGCTTTGCGAGTGGATTTTGCCTTCTTCATAGAGATAACCCGACAAGCTGGGCTGCTCCAGCGTGACGCCTCCCGCTACAGCCAGATTGCAGTCTCCCAGCAGCAGCCCTTGGCAAGCAAGATGAATAGCTGCCAAGGAAGTCGAGCAAGCCGTATAAAGCGTATAACTTGGCCCTGACAGGTTCAGCTTGTAGGAAATCAGTTGGCTTAAAAAGTCCTTGGACGAAACGATGCCGGTCTCCAGCACCTCCTGGCTGCTGCCGCTTTGGGACAAATGGCGGCCGGTCCATTCGATATCCAGCGGTGCGCCGGCGTACATACCGATTTTTCCGTCATATTGATCCGAATGATAACCTGAATGCTCCAGTGCATGATATACGCATTCATGGAACAGACGGATTTGGGGGTCCATGTTTTCGGCCTCCCAGGGCGCATAGCCGAACAACGCCGCATCAAAATCGTAAACATTTTTAATGTAAGGTTTGGCCTTTACATAACGGGGATGTCTGACGGTGTGCTCCGGCACCCCATGCGAGATCAGTTCCTCCTCTTGAAAGTAAGAAACTGCACTTGCCCCCTTCATTAGGAGCTCCCAGTATTGCTCCAGATCATCGGCGCCCGGGAACCTGCCGCTCATGCCGATGACGGCGATCTCCAGCCCGGTTTCCCGGCTGCTAACTTCCTCGTTGTCCACCGTACTCACCTCAATCCCTTAATTGACTCCAGGGTTTTCAGCCGGTTTGCTTTACGTTTCGAATCCTCCTGCTGCCCGGCTTCCGGCATGGTTTCCTGCCGGTCTGTCTGCCCGCCGCCATTTTCCCCGAACAGGTACCGGTTTAATTCATGGATCGTTGGGTAGGAATACAGCTTGACGACTGAATGATCTTTATCCGTCAGCGCATTAATTCTGGTATTGATCTGAATCAGATCAAGCGATGTCGCTCCGGCTTCAAAAAAATTATCGTGCAGCCCCATCTGCTCAAGTCCCATAAAATCCATAAAAACAGCGGCCAGCTGTTGTTCCGTCTCCGTTACCGGAGCGGCATATTCCACACTCATGAAAGACCGCTTCCTGGTCCGTACCTTGCCCAAAGGTTTCTTATCCACGGTGATTCCATCCGTCAAGCCCGGCATAAGCCCATGCCGGCGGACACCGAGATCCGATACGGATAAGAGGTACTGGGACGCCGCACCGGTTTGGCCGGAAAAAGCAGCCCGCAAAATGAGCTCCAAAACCTCCATACCCTCGGCATTTCGGATACCCCCGGTCATTTTGGTCTCCGGGTTTCCGGGAAGCTGCGCCGTCTCGTCTTGGCAGATGACGATTTTGCCGATATGGCGGGCGGATGCCATGAACCGGAACGCTTCGGCTGTTTCCCCAATGCGGTATGCCGTCAGCGGCAGCGGGGGAATCGCCTCCGTCTCCAGCAGCTCCACTATTTTCTTGAACAAGTTATGGAATTGGGGCAGCTTCGTATCCACGCTGATCGCCGAAAAAGATATGCCATCCGCAAATGCCTGCATGCCGAGTGCTCTATTCTCTGCAATATCCCGGATGCCAAGCTCCAGGAATCTGCCATGGGGAGCGAGGAGAGAAAGCCCAAGCTCCGCCGCTTCTCCAGTCAGCGAATTCAGCACGACATCCACCTGACCGCAAGCTGTCCGGATCTCTTCCGCGAACTTCAGGTCACGGGAGGAACATACATGGCGAACGCCGATGGAACGAAGATAGTCCCGTTTCTCCTCGGTTCCGGCTGTTGCATAAATTTCGGCACCCGCCCATTTGGCGATATGCACGGCGGCCAGTCCGACGCCGCCTGTGGCGGAATGGATCAGGACTTTCTCCCCCGGGGAGAGCTGCCCGCGAACGATCAGCGAATAATAGGCGGTCATGTAGGAAATTGGAATGGTTGCCGCCTCCGCAAAAGATAGCCCGGCAGGAACAGGTACAGTTGAAGAAGCTGGAACACAAACGTATTTCCCCAGGCATCCTCCGCCTATCGCCATGACGCGGTCCCCTGGACTCACTCCGGCTGCGCCTTCCCCAACACGTGTAACCGTCCCGGCACATTCCAGTCCGAACCCAAACGGATGGGAAGATGGCAATTTGAGCATGCCGAGCGCATACAGCACTTCTTTAAAATTCAAACCGTTGGCCGCCACTTTGATCTCCACTTCACCCGGACCCGGTTTATGCCTGAACTCTGTGCGGAAATGAAGTCCCTCCAGATTGCCCGGCTCAGCGAGCGACAGGCGGCTGTTGCCCGCTGCAGGGAGTCTGAAATCGGTGTCCAGCGGCGGCAACGGAGTATCTGCTATGGACCGGTTATGAACTCTGCTCATGATGAATTCGCCGACATCCAGCTGTACTTGACCTTCCGCATCGCATAATTTGAAGGAGAAGGACTGCATGTCCCCGTTGTTCCCGCAAACTTCACCGAAGCTATAGGTAACCGGAGGCAAAGCTCCGTAAATGCGTACATTTTTATAAGCAAAAGGCAGATATGCTTTTCCTGGCTCGCTTTGTGCCGCCATAAAGCTGGTGGCCCGGTCCATCAAAGCGGGATGAATCGGGAGGTTCTGCGCATCCGCGGTGCATTCCTCCTCGAGAGAAAGCTCGGCAAGCCCTGTCTCGCCTTCCAGGCACATCCGGCGGACAGCATTCCAGTGCCTGCCGTACTGCAAGCTTTGGACGGAATCTTCTCTCTCGGGAGAAAAGTCATGAACTTCTTCTTCCCAAGGCTGGAGCCGGTCTTGCATCCGTTTCAGGCGTTCCCGGTCCAAAGGTTCGAAAGATGAAGTGACCACACTGGAAACGGTGCCTTTTGCGTGTTCATGCCAAACGCTATCTTCCCCTGCGAGCATGACGCTGAACATCCATTTCTCCTCTTCCTGGGAGAGGAAAGTAATTCGGATCTCAGCCTGCAATTCCACAATGATCGGCTTCACAAACAGCAGTTCCTGAATTTCCATCCCGTACGTTCCGGCCAGATCGGCAAAGGACGCCCGCACCAGTTCCAGAACCGCCGTTCCGGGCAGCACGGAGGTTCCGAGCAGACGATGCTCGTCCAGGACCCAATCGCGGTCGGCCGATAGCCGCGCGACATAGGTGGTCAGGTTTGGCCGGTCTTCCTGCTTCAGAACTTGTCTTTTTTGTAATCCCGGCTCCCGGGTGCCGGCTTTCGTGAACTCTGAGTCCCACCAGGTATCGCTTCGGCCGGAAAGCCAAGGATGCGGCAGCTGTAACGGTTCGATCACCAATGGTTGTCCCGCTTCCTCCCGCTTCCCATGCCTGCGGAGTGCGTCCTGCGCCATGCCGGTTTCGCTCCAGGTATCCCAGTCGATGCTTATCACCCGGATGCGGCTTCCGCTGTTTGCTTGGGCAAAGGCGTCAAGGAAAGCATTGCCCGCCGCATAGCTGGCTTGGCCGAAAGACCCGAACACACCGCTGACCGAAGAGAACAGGACCAGGAAGGAAGGCGGAACCTCAAGGGTGTTCATTGCCTCATAAACCGAGCAGGTTCCTGCCACCTTTGGCGCTAACACCGATTCGGTATGTTCACGGGTGACCAAATGCAGCATCCCCCCTATATCCGCAACTCCTGCAGCATGGAACACGCCGTCCAAACCTCCATACCGCAACGCCGTTTCGGCGATAATGCGTTTCATGGCGGCGGCGTCCGACACATCGGCCGTTTCAATATGCACCTGGCCTCCATTACGCACCATGCGCTCCGTTTCCCGCTTCATCTCGCGGGGAGTACGACCGATTAAGGTAAGCTTGGCATGATACTTCTCCGCCAGATAGTGGGCCAGCACTAAACCAATCCCGCTTAGTCCTCCGGTAATCAGATAACTGCCGCCTTGCTGCAGTACCGGAGAGGAACGATAAACCGGTGTGTCCTCCTTACGTTGAAAACGATGACTATAACTCTTACAGTGGCGCAGCGCGGTTCGGATCAACGCCTGTCTAGGCGGCACTTGGTCTGCCTCTCTCTTCCATTCCTCAGGCCACTCTATGAGGCGCACGGGGTCCTGTTCAATGGATTCCGAATCGGCGTCAACCGAATGAACCCGCAGCTGCGGGAATTCCAGCGGGATTACGCTAGCCGCCCCTGTCAGCAGCGATTTCAAAGGGTTGATTTTGTCCTCAGGACGGACCCGCTCCATTCCTTGAGTGCAGAAGGTGAAGTAGACCGGATTGCCGCTGGAGACGCTCCCCGCTGCCTGGACAAGATACATCACGCTGTATAAAGAACGGTCCAGCGTCTCTTGGCCGTTCTCCTGGTTATGCTCCGTTTCTCCCTTGCGATCCCCCATGGCCCAAAGATGGATAACGCGGCTTGGAAGCGGCTGTCCGTTCTCCGCCAGATACCCGTACAATTGCTTGTAATGCTCCGCATTACCCGGTTCCAGGACATACATGTGCTCAGATACGCGTCTAAAGCCCTGCTGCGGATAAACCCGAATCACTTCATGCCCCTGCCGCTTCAGTTCATCGAATAACCGGTCCGCCAAGGTCCCGGGATCTCCAAGCAGCAAAACAGTGCGAAGTTCCGAATGCGGCACCTTGGAATTATCCGTTTCAGTCGCCGCTGCCGCCTCCATCTCCGTTTCCACCCACTCCGGAATGTGAACCCAGCCGGCTACGTCCCGCTGTTCCTCTTTGACACTGGGTACGCGGGTAACATGTACCGGATCCGTTACCGATTGATACTTCCAGTAATATTGCGGTTCAAACGGATAAGCGGGAAGAGAAATCCGCCTACCAGGCCGGTTGCTGTAAAAGGCAGCCCAGTCGACTTTTCCGCCATGCATCCATAACGCCCCAAGCCCCTCCAGCCATTTGCGCTCTCCCAGTGCTTTCTCGCGCTGGCGCGGAATCAGATCAATGACGGGCGCGGACTCCGGAATATCCTTGTTCTGGCGTATAAGCTGGCTCAGCGTCCTTCCCGGTCCAACTTCCAGGAAAACCGGCTTCAGGCGTTCCGCCAGTGTTTCTACTCCTTCCCTGAAACGCACCGTCGAGCGCACATGGGAAGCGTAATAATGCGGGTCGGCAGCCTGTTCCGGCGTGATCCACGATCCCGTCACATTGGAAATGTAAGGAATGGCGGGTGCCGACAGCTCCATTTCCGAAGCGAACCTCCTGAAATCATCAAGCATAGGCTCCATCATGGCGGAATGAAAAGCATGAGAGACCTGGAGCGGAAATGGCTCCACTCCCATTTGCCGCAGCTCTAAAGCCATCTTGGTTATGGATTCCGCCGGACCGGAGATGACCGTAAGTTCCGGTCCGTTACTCGCCGCAGCGGATAGTTCCGGCCACTCCCGCAGTAAATCAGCCGCCTTGTCATAGGACAGGTTTACGCTGAGCATCGATCCCGGCTGCATCTGCTGCATCAGCGCAGCACGCCGTACTACGAGCTGAATTGCGTTCTCCAGCGACAGGACGCCGGAAATACATGCAGCCACGTATTCTCCCAAGCTGTGCCCGATCATGCCCACAGGCTGGATTCCCCATTGCTGAAGCAGGCGCGCCAGCGCATACTCAACCATAAACAGCAGCGGCTGAGCAGCCTCTGTCTGGTCAATCGCATTCAAAACGCTGCCCTGCCGTGAGCCAGTGGTTTGGGCTTGTCCCGGTGCATATTTCTGCAGCCAACGCTCCGCCGGATCAAAACTCATGACCGATCCAGCAATCTGCAGACAGCGGTCCATCTCCTCACGGAACAGCGGTTCCGATTCGTATAGGAACTGGGCCATCCCGGCATACTGCGAGCCTTGGCCCGGAAACAGGAACACAATATGCTGCTCGGGCTGAAGGCTGACAAACGGCGTTTCTCGCTGAAGGAATGCCTGCAGTCCTTCAGCCAGTTCCTGCCGGTTGGAGGCCGTCAAGGCGATCCGGCAGGGCAGCTCTTTTCTGCCGACTGCAAGGGTGTAGGCTATATCGTGAATGTCCCCTTCCGGGTTACGCTCCATAAAATCCAGCATGTCCATACACTTCCGGCGCAGCGCTTCCTCCGTTAAGGCGGAGAATACGAAGATTTCCTCCGAATAACCTGATCTCACTGGATAACCTGGTCTCGCCCGGTAACCTAATCTCTCCCGATTTCCCGGTTTCTCCCGATAACCTGGACTTTCCGGCTCAATCTGACTGTCGTGTGTTAATCCGGCCGGCGCTTCTTCAACTATGACATGGGCATTGGTGCCGCCGATGCCAAACGAGCTGACTCCCGCCCTGCGCGGATAAGCCCCCGCTGGAACCCAGTCCTTCAGCTCTCCGTTGACATACAAAGAGGTCCGGTCAAACGCGATGCCAGGATTGGGTTCCCTGAAGTGCAGGCTTGGGGGAAGCTGTTTGTGATGCAGCGACAACACCGTTTTGATTAGTCCGGCGATGCCGGCAGCCGCGTCGAGATGACCGATATTGGTTTTGACCGATCCAATGGCCGTCGAGCGATGATTCCCCTGCGGAAAAAAGTGGGATAAAGCTTCAATTTCAATCGGATCTCCCAGCGGCGTCCCAGTTCCATGCGCCTCCACATAACTGATCGAGTTGGCCGGGACTGATGCGGCCCGCAGCGCCGCCGCCACGACTTCTCTTTGCCCTGTTACGCTGGGTGCCGTAAATCCGGCTTTGCGCGTCCCGTCATTGTTAACCGCCGATCCCTTGATTACCGCATAGATATGGTCGCCGTCCCGCTGAGCGTCCTCCAGCATTTTAAGGACAATGACCCCGAGGCCGTCACCGCTTACGGTACCTTTAGCATTGGCATCAAATGCCCTGCAATGCCCGTCCGGAGATTTGATCATCCCGTCTTGGTACACATACCCCGACTTCTTCGGCACGGTAACCGATACGCCGCCGGCTAAAGCGATACCCGACTCCCGGCGCAGCAGGGACTGGCAGGCCAGGTGAACCGCTACAAGCGAGGAGGAACAGGCGGTTTCGACTGTAAGCGAAGGACCCTTCAGATTCATTTTGTAGGAAATCGGCATGCTCAGTGAATGTACATTCAGATGGGATGCCCTCCAGCGGTCCGTGTCGTCATCCAGCCGATGATACAGCTGATTCACCCAGTCCAGATTCACCGTACCGCCCACAAATAAGCCGATTGCTTCCGGGTAACGCTCTGCATCATAACCCGCATCCTCCAGTGCGGCCCAGACTCCTTCGTGCAGCAGCCGCAGCTGCGGATCCATAAGCTCTGCTTCTTGTCCGCTGTAGCCAAACAGCTCCGCATCAAAATATTCAATGCCTTCAAGCATTCCTTTTGCCTTGACGTAATCGGAGCGCTGCAGCAGTTCAGCCGAAATGCCGGATTGCCGCAACTCTTCCTCCGTAAAAAAGCTGATGCCTTCCCTGCCCTGCTGCAGCTGAAGCCAAAACCTTTCCAGGTTATCTGCCGCCGGAAACCGCCCCGCCATCCCGATGACGGCAATGTCGGCGTTGTGCGACGCTGCCTCCTGCATGCGTTGGCTTTCCGCATTTTCCTTTTGTGAACCGGCCTGTTGCCGTTTAGTCAAGCATGCCGATAATTCGCGGATCGTAGGGTACTGGAACAGATCCGTTACGGACAGTTCAAGGCCGGTAGCCTGATGTATCATGTCGCTGATACGTATGGTTAACAGCGAATTGCCGCCGATATCGAAAAAGGCGTCGTCGAGGCCAATTTCTCCGGTACCCAGCACGTCTTTCCAGATTTGAAGCACGGTTTGCTCCATAAATGCGGCCGGAAGTGCGGAAGAACCCATCGCTCCGGCAGTCTTGTGCGACTCCATAGCCCCCGAAGACTCGGAAGCTCCAATATCTCCATTAATCTCGGAAGCCACGACATCCCCGGATGCTCCAATATCCCCGGATGCTCCGGCTCCCCCTAAAGCCCCAATATCCCCGGTGCTCCCTGAAGCCGGCCGATGCGCCGTTTGAAGCAGCGCTTTTTTGTCAATTTTTCCGTTCAGCGTCAGCGGCATCGCATCGACCTGGATGTACCTTGTGGGTATTGCGTAAGGCGGAAGATGCTGCGCAAGCTGCTCCCTGACCGCAGCAACCCGCACAGGTTTATGCGCTGTATAATAAGCGGCCAGTTCTTTTTCGTCCTGCTTAATTTGTGTGGCCAAGACAACACAGGTTTCGATTTCGGGCAGCCGGCTTAAGGCTGTTTCGACTTCCCGGAGTTCAATCCGGTACCCCCTGACTTTAACCTGATCATCTGTTCTGCCAAAAAAATCAAGATTGCCGTCAGGCAGCCATCTGGCCAAGTCCCCGGTCTTGTACATGACATAACCCGGGTAAAGGGGATCGGGGATAAATTTCTCCCGGGTCAACTCCGGTTTGTTCAAATAGCCGCGGGCCACTCCCTCCAGGCCCACACATAATTCGCCAACGGCTCCCGCCGGCAGCAGCTGATTGTAGCGGTCGACAACATAAGCGGTTGACCGGGTGATGGGTTGTCCAACCGGTATCCGTGTTTCGTAATTTTTGGTGATATGCAGCGCTGTCGACAGTACCGAATTTTCCGAAGGACCGTAGCCATTGACCAGGGTGAGCTCAGGGCAAGCATTACGTACCTTACGAATAGGGGAAGGCGATAATATATCTCCCCCAACGATCAGATAGCGGAGCGGCCTAAACAACGCGGCATCCACTGCGGCAAGCTGGTTAAACAGCGGTGTCGTCAGCCACATAAGAGACACCCGGTATTCCAACAAAACCTCCTTCAGCACCTGCGGCATCAGCAGCTTCTCCTGGGAAAGCAGACAAAGGGCGGCCCCGTTCAGCAGCGCTCCCCAAATCTCAAAGTTGGACACATCGAATTCAAAAGGGCATGTAGGAAGCACCACATCGGTAGAACGAAAGTCAACAAACCCGGTGTTTTTTACCAGTCTTACAATGCCTTTATGTTCAATCATGACGCCTTTGGGCACTCCAGTGGAACCGGAGGTATACACGATACAGGCCAGATTGGTGCCGCGAACCACAGATTGCCCATTAGAAAAAAAGGAATCCGTCCCAACCTTTTCCGCAGCCGGATGTTCGACGTCGATGCCTTCGACGCCCGTTGACCGGGCATATTTTGCCGTGAATTCAGGCTCGCCCAGCAGCCATCTCATCGCCGTGTCTTTGATGATGTACGCTACGCGTTCAGCCGGATAATCCGGGTGAATCGGCACGTAGGCCGCCCCCGACTTAAGGATGCCAAGCAGTCCTGCTATCGTCTGGGGCCTGCGGTGGGACTGGATACCCACGCATTGCTCGGGCCCGGCTCCCTTCCGCCTGAGTTCCGCGGCGATAACATCGGACAACGCATCCAGTTCACCATACGTAACGGTTTTGCCTTCAAAAATCATCGCTGTCCGGTCCGGATCACGCCTCGCTGTCTCAACGAACAATTGAGGAATACTTAAGGACTCAAGATCAAGTTCGGATTGATAAGGCGTCAGCAGACCGTTTAGCATCGGTTGGTCCGTTTGAACCAATGCGATATCCGCCGTTTTTTGCAGGGGATTCGCCGCCAGATCCAGCAGCAGCTTCACGAAACAGTCCGCCATTTGCTGTACAACAAAATACTCATATTTGGAGCCGTCATAGATAAAATCGAGCACAAGTCCTTCATCTTGATTAACCAGCAGCGTCAGCGGATAATGCGTATGCTCTTCCATCCGGTACGAGTTAAAAAACAGCTCGCCTGCTTTGCCCGCCGGATGTCCCGGTTTTTGCAGCAATTTTTTATCAAGCGGGTAATTTTCGATCACGACCAAGGTGTCAAACAGCTCATCCGGCCCTTGCAGTCCGGCATCTTTGCGGATAGAGGACAAACCCGCCCACTCATGAGGCCGCCTGGACGCCAACAATTTATGTACTCTTTTGAAATACGTCTTCACATTTTCTTCTTTATGGCTGCGAATCCGCAGCGGAACCGTATTAATCAGCATCCCGGCCGCCGTGTCCATGCCGCTCGCATTGATCCCCCTGCCGGACACGGTTGTACCAAATACCACATCATCGCTGTAGGTAAACCGGCTGATCAGCATCGCCCAGGAACCGTAAAGGAACGTGGCCAAGGACATGCCCGCTCCCCCGCAAAACGATTGCAGGCGGGTCAAAGTCTCCGAAGAGACATGTTGGGTAACTTGTTTGAACCTGTGGCGCGAAGCTTTGTAGAACGGTTGGACGGGCGGCTTGATTTCATAATCCGAAAGATGCTCCGCCCAAAACCGCGCATCCGCTTGACGGTCCTGTTTGGCCTGGATTGCGGCCATAATGGACTTTAAGGAGGTTTTATTTTGCAGAGCCGGCATGCGGTTAGCGGAAAGCGCGCGGTATGCAGACAGCCACTCTTCGAGCACAAGCCCCAAACTCCATCCGTCCAAAAGAATATGATGATAGGTTAGAAACAACCTGCACGCATTACGGAACTTGTATAAAGTGATTTTTACCGTCTCTTCAGCCAGATCAAACGTTGTGGAACGTTCGTGCGCCTGGATTTCTTGCTCCATCTGAGAGGTGAGGTTTTCCTTTGAACGATCATGAATTTCCAAGGGCGGCTGTTTATCTTTGAGAATAATCTGAACCGGATTACGGAGCTGCTCCCAGCGAAACACCGATCTCAATACATCATTTGCTTGAAAGACCTGCTCCCAGGCTTGAACAAACCACTCGTCCCGCACAGCCCCTTCTATTCCTAGCATGAGGCATACCACGTACCTGCCTTCCTCGGTTCCTTTCAAATAGTGAAACAGCATTCCTTCCTGCAGGGGACGGAGCGGCCAGATATCCTGCACCTTGCTCTTTTCTATTTTCATCCGAAGGCCTCCTCATTTATGGACAATAAGGGCATTCTCCACAGCGTCTATCACTTGGTCCAACTGATCATGTATAAAAAAGTGTCCGCCCTGCATCTCGATCAAACGGAAGGAACCTTGGGTGTAGTTTTCCCACTGCCGTCCGTGCTCCATTGGCATCAGCGGATCCTTTGTGCCTGTCATTACGGTAAAATCGACGGGCAGCTCCGTTACTTGGCCTTGTCCGGCGTACAATTCATAAACTTTATAGTCCGACTTGATGATTGGCACAAACACCCGCATCATCTCCGGATTGGACTGCAGTTCCAGAGCCGTACCTCCAAGTTCGATTATCCGCTCCAGAAAAAGCGCATCCGGAAGCGTATGCAGGTTCTCCTCTCCGTAACGGAGATGCGGCGGGTTGCAGCCGGACAAAAACAGATGCATAGGCATTCGATGGCCTTGTTCCATTAATTTGACGCTTAACTCATAAGCAACCAAACCGCCTAAGCTATGACCGTAAATGGCGTAAGGCTGCTCGTTGATTTGGTCCTTTACATGCACATATAAATCTTCGATTAACTCGGACATGCTGCCGCATAATTTGCTGCTGAACCGTTTGCCTCTCCCCGGCAATTCCAGCGGAACCACTTCGATCTGCTCGGACAGCAAACGGTTCCATCTCAAATAAATGGATGCCGAACTCCCGGAATAAGGAAGCGCAAACAACCTGATCTTCATCCCCTTCTCCTCCTCGCATACTACTGAAATGTAAGCTGATAGCCCATTGGGGACATAGTACCTTCGTTGCGCCGTATGACAAGACCGGGATACGCGGCAAACCGGGTATACAACTCACCGGGAAGCTCATCCGAACCGGCATCGAAAAAGAAGATAGCGGCTTCCAGCCGGGTCAGCAGCTGTTCGTAAGGAAGCTCCCAGCCGGTAATCAGTCCTTCCTCCTTGCATTGCTCCAGGAGCTGTTTAAAGTTCTGAATATCTGGAATGTTGCCGATGCGCATCGATTCGTCTCCTCCTGTATAGGATCGTCAGACCGCGATCCGGGCTGGCCGATCTTCGTGTGTAATTGGAAAAAGCACGGTGTATACTCTCAAGCCGGCGAACAAAACGGAAGTTACGCTCAATGAGACCATGGCGGGTGCCACCGTAAAGGGGGCCCAAACGACAATAAATGACCAGGGATATCCCCAGAACAGCAGCTTGGGGATGTACCAAGCTGCTGCCAGCATCAGGCCGGCGAACAAAATCCAGAACGCTGTTTTCATGTACACTTTTGGTGTATATCCGGCAAAAGCACGCCCTCCCCGCCGCCGGGCCGCTGCCGCTTTATAGATACGATATAATGTCCAAAGGCTCAGCAGCATTGTAAGGAAAAAGAGAACAGCAGCCGCAAGGTTGGAGGTGCTTGTAATGTCCTTGGGCGCCACTGCCGGTTCTTCGCCTTTCAGCAGAGCTTGCAGTCCCTGGGCAATAGCGAACGTGCAGGTTGTGTTCCGGTTGCCCATTACGGCAATCCCGGTTTGGTTCGTTGGATCAACAATGATATAGGACGAAAAATTGGGATTATTCCCGCCATGCGACCAAGTTGCCCGCTCTCCTTGACCAAACACGAGCCAGCCCCCGCCATAGCGGAACGGAGTGTCATAAGGCTCCGTTAACGTTTCGGTTACCCTGTCATCGGGCAAATGAGCCCGTTCTACCGCACGCCGCAGCGGATCGGGTATTCCCTCTTGCAGTCCAAGCTGAATCTTCAGCCACCGGATCATTTCCGCGGAACCGGACATAATGTAGCCAGCCGGAATGTTCCCCCGATAGATTGGGGCATCGTAGCTGCGGTTCCCGGTCCAGCCCAGCTTGTATCCCTTGGACATCCGGGCCTCCGCAGGTAAGTTTGCGGTGCCGGCATAAGTGTCTTTTAGTCCAAGCGGCGCTAGCACTTGTTCCTGCATAAAAGACTCAAAGGACTGCCCGCTCACTTGCTCGATTACAGCTCCCAGCACATCATAATTACCTGTGGAATATAGAAAACGCTCTCCCGGCTTGTTCCATAAAGGTTGATCCGCCAAGTTACGAACGGTATCCTGCAGAGCCTTGTCATGATTGGACGGGTTAATGAGTGCCACGGAGTTACTGCCCATCCCGCTGGTCTGATATAAAAAATCCTTTACCAAAGGTTCCGCTTGCGTTTGATTGAACCTCCATTCGACTTCTGAAAGATACCGGGTGACCGGGGCCTCGAGGTCCACTTTCCCCTGTTCCGCCAGCAGCAGCAATCCAACCGCTGTGTACGCTTTACTGTTTGATCCCAGTTCAAATAAGGTGTCAGGCGTAACCGGTAGGCTGGCGTCCCGATCGGCGAATCCGTATCCCCGGGCGTAGGATTCGTCCCCTTTGACAATTGAGACGGAAACTCCCGGAAGGTTATCCTTGTCCATTATTTCCGCGACATAATTATCGACAGCTTGTGAATCCAGCTTTGCCGCAGCCGCGGCAGGACCGGTACATGCGGGGAAGACACAGCCCAACATCAAAACCGGCACAAGAACCCATTGCAAGCGCATTCCGTTCCCCCTTTATTTGAATAACGCATCCAGCTCCTGCTGGGTCAGGTCAACCGCGTCGAAGTCTTCGGGCTTGAAGTCCCTCTCCTCTTCTATTCCGGAAATCGCTTCTAAGGCTAGACAAGTAACTCTGGATCTGTACCCGCGGATCAAACGCTCCAGCCGTTCAGAATCCATAACTGCCGGAGAAGCCATTACGCGAATTTGGAGCTGTTTATCCACCGTCAGCGCATTAAGTTCCAGTTGAAAAGGAAACTGGTTTTCAGGTGCAATATCCGGCACGCCGGCCTCCTGCAGGAGGCGGAATCCCTTTTCCTCCTGAAGCGAAAATTCGCCGAGATAATTAAACAGGATTCCGGGTGCTGCCGGAGGAATCTGCTTTAGTGAATAAGCAAGTACTCCATAGCCGATCCCTTTCCGGGGGACTTCATTTAACTGGCGAAGGATGGCAAATGTTCGTTCTTTCACCTCTTGGCCCTTATGGAGCTGGAATTTCACCGGGTATAAACTGGTAAACCATCCTACGGTACGTGAGATATCCAGATCCGAGAATAAGGCTTCCCGGCCATGCCCTTCCATCCAGACCGTCAGCTCTTCGCATGGAAATTCATCCTGCCAAGCCAGCACAAGCGCGGTTTGTAACCGTTCAGCCGCCCGCAAACCCATAGGACCCCGAAGGATCAAGTCAGATTCGTCTTGGCTGAAAAAAAACGTCCGGGTTAAGCTTTCGCTTCTTCTGACTGGCGGCCATGGTTTCCCCGCCAATCCCTCATGCTCCCCGCGTTCCCCGATTCGCTTCCAGACCTCCACTTCAGACTGAAACAGCGGCAGGGATCGCTCGGCGAGCGAGCGGGACCATCGCTGAAAGGAAGCCGTTTTGGGAGGCAGCGGCAGCTGATGGACCACTGCCCGTTCCAGGTCCTCCAGCACAATTCTCCAGGATACGCCGTCAATGCACAGGTGGTGAGCGGCCAGCAGCAGGCGTCTCTTGCGCCCCGGTATCCGGATCAGACAAGCATGGAAGGCGAAATGTTCCGCAGTGGTAATCTGGATATTCCGCTTGAAGGCGGTTATTTTGCGCTCAATTTCTTGCTCCTGCACTTCCTCATCTCCGGAGAGTCCGTCCACCTGTATGACTTCGAGCTGAAAATCATCGACCGGGAGACGAGGGTTATAAACAAGCTTTTTGACGCCGGTATCATAATATATGCGAAGTGAGTCATGATGCCGGATTAACGCCTTTAGCCCCTCGGTCAGATCGTGTTCGGTAATGCTGTCCGCAATTTCCAGCAGGATGGACTGCAGATAATAATCCGGGTTTTCAAACTGCTGAGCCAAAAACCAGGATTGGATTGGAGCAGGTATAACCTCCCCAACGGCCATCCCCTGTTCTTCCGCGTTCCGGTCCGGCTTGAGATGAGGGAGCATATCCTTGATCTGCGGATAATCCAGAATGGAGGCCGCATTAAGATCCAGTCCCTGAGTTTTCAACAGGCTGGAGACTTGGATGGCTTTAATGGAATCTCCCCCCAAAGCGAAAAACTGATCTTCCAGCTGAATTTGCCCCTTCTCCAGCACGGTTCTCAAAGCCGACAGCAGTTGATCCGAATAAGAGGCTTCCGCTCCCTGCTGATTCATCTGCGGCGCAAGCTGGCTGCGAATCATATTAGCCAGCCGCTGCTTATCCGCTTTGCCGTTTAAAGTTAAAGGGATTTCGGGTACGGCAGCAATCCGGTCAGGTATCAGCGATGGAGGCAAAATGCTGGACAAGGTTTGCTTCAGCCCGGCGGTTTCTTCAGGTAAGTCGAGTACAACACAAGCAAACAGTTCAGCATGCTGGCCTTCGCCCGCTGCGAATACTACCGCTTCGCGAACGCCTCTCACATTGAGCAGAGCATGTTCGACCTCTTCCGGTTCAATCCGGTTGCCTCTGATTTTGACCTGATCGTCATGCCGCCCAAAATAATGCATGAGGTACCCTTCACTGAGTTTCACCCTGTCTCCGGTACGGTACATCCGCAGACCGTCTGCAAAAGGATCGGGCAGAAACCGTTCTTCGGTTAACGTTTGACGGTTAATATAGCCCTCTGCAATACCGGGACCTGATATGTACAGCTCGCCCATCGCACCCGGAGGCAGCATTTGTTTATTTTTATCGAGGATGTACAGCCGCGCATTTGCGGCGGGAATACCAATCGGGACCGCAGGTTCAAGGTCGGCTGAAGCGTTGAACCGGTGGATCATACACCCGACTGTTGCTTCGGTTGGACCATATTCGTTATAGATTGACAGCTCAGGCCCGAACATCCCTTGAATTTTAGCGGCGACGCTTGTTTTTAAGCTCTCTCCGCCCACGATTAGCGTATGCAGCGCTGGCTGGCCGTGGTTTATATCCGGCAGCAGCGCAAGATGTGATGGCGTTAGTTTCATCACGGTTGCCTGATTCTCTTGAATAATGCGGCTTAATGTATATCCATGTTGATTTGGAGGGTAAATTCTAAGCTGCGTCCCGCTTGTTAAAGGAACAAACAGGGAGGTAAGCGTCAAATCAAAAGACAATGAGGAATAAAAAGCGAAGATATCTTGATCCGATTTCAAATAGACGGATGCTGCCCAAACGATATAGTTGGCCAGACTCGAATGCCGGATTTTAACCCCTTTGGGTTCCCCGGTGGAGCCTGAAGTGTAAATGATGTAGGCGGAATCATCCGCGCCGCATCCGGACGGAACGGATTGCATGGTGCGATCCGTGGTACCCTCCCGGGCATCAAGCATTGATGTCTTGATGACAGGGACGCTCCACGCTTCTTCATTGTCGTTATCTTGCCACAGACACACGGCGCCCGAATCGCGCAGCATAAACTTGGCCCGGGCGTGCGGTACATCAAGCGCAATAGGCAGGAACGCCGTCCCTGTTTTGATGACAGCCAGGATGGCGGCTATCAGCTCCGGACTATGCCTCATCCGAATGGCGACCGGTCCTGTACGGATGTCCGGAATGGCTGCAAGAACGGTGGATAACCGGCGCACCTCGCCGTACAGCTCGCCATATGTCATTTTCTCCTGCTCAAGACTGACCGCAATTCGCTCTGGATGGGCCGCTGCTTGCTGCTCAAACAGGTCGAGCACCGTTAACTGGCCGTCATATTGAGGAGATGACTGACTATTATAAGTTTCAACAGTGTTTTCCCACTGCCGCTTATCCAATAGGGAAAGAGCGTAAACCTCCGCTTCCGGCCGCCTTGTCATCTCATCCAGCAAGCGGAACAGGGAAGCCAGCAGAGACTCGGCCTCAAAATCCCGGATCAAGCCGGTTTGATAGTCCAAACTGAACAATAATGTACCGTCACCCGACCAGTCTTTGATCATCAGCTGCAAGGGATAGGCTTGTTCCCCCGGATAAAACTCTTCGTTTTCAATTTTGAGGCCGTCAGCCAAGCTTGTTCTAAGATGCGTGTTATAGAAGTTAAATGAGGCTTGGGCTAAAACGGTGCGGCCGTTTTGTCGAAGCTGAAGCTGTCTCGCCAGCAGATCATAAGGATATTTGTGGCTGCTGAGGCTACGCATGTACTCCCGTTTCGTTTCCCGCAAAAAGTTATGCAGCGGCGGGTTGTTCTTGACCTGAACCGATAATGGGAGATTACCGGTAAACATGCCTGCCATGGCTTTGGTTGATTGGTTGCGGTTGGCAACAGGCATGGCTAAAATAACCTCGTCCTTCTGATAAAAACGTGATAATAACAGGCTATAAGCCGAACTTAAAAAAATCGGCAGGGACACTTGATGGCTGTCTGCGGCATTCTTCACCCGGTTAACCGTCTCCTCGTCCATCAAACGGGTCAGACGCCTCCCCGCAGGTGTATGGGGTTGTTGGGCAAACAGCGGTTCCGGCAGCAAAGAAAACTTGTTTTCCCAATAGACTTTGTCTTTCTTACAGCGTTCTGACTGCAAATAGGTTTCTTCCATCTCTAAATAGGTCAAATAAGAAGGACTAACCGGTTCAGGACCGGCCGTGTTGTGCCTGCGGATACGCTCATAGAGGTCCAGAATATGTCTGGTAAGAACATCCACGGACCATCCGTCGCAGACGATATGGTGAGCCCGCAGCAAAAAGCCGTTGTCCTCTTCCCCGATTCTGAACATGGATATACGGTAAAGCGGGGAGTCATAAAGCGGATAACGGGATTGCGCTTCCCCGGCCACCCAAGCTTTATAAGCGCCTTGGGGATCAGGGTACAAAGAGAAATCGAAAAAAGAAAGCGGAGAATGGCGATAGGCTGCGGCATATTGAACAGGTTCGCCGCCATGAAGTTTAAGCTGAAGCCTAAGGCCTTCATGGGACTGAATCACGGAATGAATGGCGATTTCCAGAACATTAAAATCCAAACGTCCTTTTACACGCACACACCCGCCAATATGATTGACACAGGTATAGGGATACAACTGTTCGGTATACCAGATTCTTTTTTGCGGATGACTTAAACGATAAACAACCGGTTCATGGGTATTCATGGATTAACCGCCTTTCAGAGGGATGGGCTCCATAAAAAGGGATTCTATCGTTTCTGCCAGTTCTGCGATGGATTGATGCTGCAGAAAAACCTCCAGGCCGATTTGAAGTTGAAACAGCTCGTTTAGCTCCGTGTTCATGGATGCGGCTAGGAGTGAATTGCCGCCCATTTCATAAAAGTTGTCCTGTGTGCCTACCGGTGTGACGCCGAGATGTTTTTCCCACAGGTGGACCAATACGCGTTCCGTGCCGCTTTTGGGCGCCTTATATCCGGTCAACTGATCTGCGGACAACCTGTGGGGTGTTGACCGTACAGGTTCCGCCGCCATTTTTAGACCGCTGCTCACCCGCTCATCAGCCGCAGGTTCCACCCAGCATTTTACCCGTTCAAACGGATACGTCGGCAAGGGGATGCGGCTGCGGGTTTCCTGTTCATAATAAGCCGCCCAGTTGATGGGATAACCTTCGGTCCACAACCGTCCCAGGCAATAATGGACTTTTGTCCATATTCCGGCGGACTCGGTTTCCGGTTTCAAGTCCGTTCCCGGGAGGTCTCCACCTGCCAGGGCGGAGTTTAACCCTACCGTCAACCTGAGCTCCGGTCCGGTTGGCCTCGTGCCGGTCAGAGGCGGAATAGCTGCAAGAGCATAAGCAAAAATTTGTTCGGCTGCCAATCCGCGGACGTGTTCTGCAAGAACCAGTGAATCGGGGGGCGCACCAATCTTCAACTTGGCGGTCCGCTCTTTGTAACACGCCATCCCCAACCGCCCTTCAGCTTGCGAACGGTTTGAACACACATGACAGACATAAAGAAAAGCGGCATCCTCCAAGTTCAACCAATCCGATTCAGCAGCCGCAGCATAGAAGCCGCTTCCCTCCCCAGCATATTTATCCGGGATGATTCCCCACTGCTTCCACAGCTTTGACATTGCGATTTGCATGACAAAAGAGTCCAAAATTCCTGGGATCTCATCATAAATTCCCTTCGCTTCGGAACTTAGCTCCTCCGGATTAACAGCTTGTTGCAGCTGCTTCCAGACCTCTGTCCAAATCTCATAAAACTGGGGCATATCCTGAACCCAACCGGCACGATTACCGTCCAAGAGTTGGTTTGGATGCAAGCTCTCACTCTCAGACTCAAAAAAGAAGTGTAAAGGCGGCAAGAAATCCTTAACTCTGCCGGTATAGAAACTGACGTTTTGCAGATATGTAGACTCCGCTTGTCCAAGGACAAAAAATCCCCGGTGTACAAAAGTTTTCCGGCCGGTCTGAAGCGTATAAGCCGCATCCGCCAAACGGTTACCGTCCAAATAAGCAAGCGATGAAGCGATCCGCTCTTTATAACGGTACAGCGCGGTTTCCGTTTTGGAGGAAAGAGTATACAGCAGCGGCCTGTTCTTGGAAACTGGAGTAGTTGGTTTATGTAACGGCGGTTCTTCGACAATAACATGCACATTTGTCCCGCCAAGGCCAAACGAACTCACTCCGGCATAACGGGGAGTGTCCCCCCTATGCCACTCCAGCGGAATCGGATTCAAGTAGAACGGGCTTGTCCCTGTAGCAAGGCGTTCATTAGGCATTTCAACATTAATAGCCGGCGGAATGATGCCTTCCTTCAGCGCCATTACGGTTTTAATCAGCCCGATGACACCGGCGGCCGGGCCGGTATGTCCAAAATTGGATTTAGCCGAGCCTAACGCGCAAAATGCGCTTTTTGATGTGTTTTTGGTAAATACCTCATGTAAAGCCTCAAGCTCAATTGCATCTCCCAGCGGAGTGCCTGTTCCGTGTGCTTCAAGGTAACCGATCTGTTCGGGTTGGACGCCCGCAGCCAGCATAGCCCGCTCTAAAACCTCAATTTGTCCCTGCGCAGCGGGAGCTGTAAATCCGGCCTTCCGGGAACCGTCATTATTTAAAGCGGAACCTTTGATGACACCGTATATGGTATCCCCGTCTTCCCAGGCGTCCTGCAGCCGCTTGAGCACAACACATCCTGCCCCGTCGCTGTACAAAGTCCCGGTCGCCCCGGCGTCAAATGCCCTTAGATGTCCATCCGCGGACAATAATCCATTGTCTTGATACTCATATCCTGCCGTTTGCGGGATACTTAAGGTAGCGGCACCGCAAATCATGAGATCGGCTGAATAGGTGAGCAAGCTTTCGCATGCCATATGTACAGCTGCCAATGAACTTGAACAAGCAGCTTGAATGTTAAGCACAGGTCCGGTCAAACCTAACTTGTAAGCGGCCATTGTAGCCACATGATCCTTTTCGCTGGCGATCTGCATTTGCAGAGTGGCGGCGGCCCGGATGTTGTTCAGATGCGGTAAAAGATGCGTCATGGAGTAATAGTTGGCATAGACGCCCGCGTATACTCCGGCCAGTGAATTGCCAATTTCTCCTGTGTAACCGGCCGCTTCAAGAGCTTCCCAGGCAAGCTCCAGAAATAAGCGGTGCTGCGGATCCATCCAGGAAGCCTCCTGAAGGTTAAAGTTAAAAAATGAGGCGTCGAAATGCTCTATGCCTTTGATATTGTTATTAGCCTTTATAAACGGTGTTTGAGCATCCGGATCCGGCGTTAGACCCGAGTTCAGCTCGCTAAGGTCCGCGACCACTTCGTCCCCGTCTTTAAGATGTTTCCAAAACTGCTCCACAGTTTCGACACCAGGCAGCCTTATGGACAAGCCAATAATTGCGATATCCGTCTTTTTATCCGCAAAATCAATATCAAATGACATTTGACCCCCCCGTTAGATAGAAATCACAAATGTCTTTATGTAGATTTTCCATGGATGCGCTCGAATTGTCTGATTTAACTTTACCATGTTCATTTCCAAATAAAAACCAATCTTTGGAACTATATAGCATAAAAATTAAAATAATTAATATTTTAATATATTTAACTTTCGATTTACATAACTTAAAGAAAAGGGAGTGAAATGAAATGTATCTACATATATCTACAAAATCATCCATTTGTAGTTTATTGTTTTGTAAATTGCAACTAGCGGTGTCTAGTTCTAAAGGACTTTCATTCGCCAAGATGAACCAGGGAGAGCCGATCCGGGGAAAGCTGCAAAAACACCAAAAGTCATTGTAAAACCTGAAAAAATTCAGAATTCGTTATACATGCGATAAAGTTTGGGAGGGAAACTGCGATACCCTTGGGATATTTGCGAATGTTAACGGTACGGATATTTCGATGAATTCCCTGGTTATTTGTCGAACTGGATCAAAAGCTGCCAAATTGGTTGAAGTACCAAAACAATAACGGTATGAAAATTTAGTGAAGAAATACGGACGGAAATTGCTGAACAATTCCTGTGGTCATCAGATCAGCCATCCCCAAGGCCTGTGGCTCGATGGAATCACTGATCGCAATGTTTTGTTCGTAGTTTTTCGCAATACGGGCTGCAACTTCTTCACTAAGAAGCCGCAGATGTTCATACAGCATCCGCTGCCATTCCTCTTTGGACCAATAGGGATTAATTTGAGCCAAAAATGCTGCAATCGCATCTGCATTGGCATACCATCGTTTCTGAGCATTTTCCGCGGCTGCAGTGTTCCCCGACTTCAAGGCTGTGACAAGTTCCGCGGCAATCGTTAAATGCTCTCTCAGCAGTTTTTCAAACTGGCTGGCAATTGAAGTCCCGTAAACCGTTGCCAGTACAGCTGCAAAATCTCGGGGATTCCGAAGAAGTCTTGCTGTTGTTTGCTGGACATCCCCTAGGCCATCCACTATGCTGTTCACCGTTAGTCTCGTCCAGAACACATGTTGTTCCCACAGTGTCCTAAGCTTCCGGTTTAAATCGGCGCTGGATGGCGTCCATTTAAACTGTCCGCCTGGCCGGCCGGCAGGATAACAATTCATCGGATAATAGGTAAACATTATTCATCAACTCCTCTTTTTCAACAATATATAGGCGATACACTCGGTTTGTGCATGCAATCCAAAGATACATAGCCCTCTGGCAAAAGAAAAAGCAGTCTGCCCTTCCTAAAGGGGACTGCTGCTGTGAGTGGATTATGCCAACGAGGGGTTACGTGCTGAAGCTGTTCTCTTCTTTCCTGCTCCGCTACTCCAAGTTGATTTTCCGGACTTTTTCCAGCGCCGCTTTGGGTTTTCGGTCTTCGGTAAGCAGGCCGTTCACCTCGTGCTGGACGTCCGTAAGTTGTGTGTAACAGTAGCCCGATATAAACGGAATGGCTTTAATTGCTCCGGTTAAGCTGCCAAACCGCTCCAGGAATGCTTCTTCACTATCAACCGGCTTGCCATAACCCCATCCCCGCCCGCTCCGGAAAGCAATGCCTCCAAACTCACTGATCATAATCGGCTGGCCTTGATATCGATAGCCTTGGGCGAATGCAAATTTCCACTCGTTGTACGTACCGCTGCTGCCTGTAATCGTGTTTCTTTCCTTGTACGTTTCGTACAAATCTTCACCGCGTTCCACATAATCATGCAGAGTCAAAATATCAGAAATGGTGTGCTCCCAGCCATCATTAGTGATAACCGGACGGTAAGGATCGATTGATTTGGTCAAGTTATAGACACCTTCCGTAAATTTTTGCTGCCGGCCGTCATGAAGGATGTTCTGAATGCCCCAGGATTCGTTAAAGGGTACCCAGGTAATGATGCAGGGATGATTGTACTGCTGCTGCACAACCTCCATCCACTCCTTGGTAAACCGCTCCACAGCCTCATCGCTAAATTCAAAAGCTGCAGCCATTTCGGACCAGACCAGCATTCCTTTGACATCGCACCAGTACAGGAACCGGTCGTCTTCAATTTTCATATGTTTACGCACACCGTTGTACCCCATCTCGGCAATTGCTTCAATATCTTCAACAAGCGCTTCTTCGGACGGAGGCGTCAAATGACTTTCAGGCCAGTAGCCTTGATCCAGGACCAATCTTTGGTAAAGGGGAATATTGTTCAGCAGGATTTGGCCGTCACGGATTGAGATTTTGCGCATGCCAAAATAGGACTCAACCCGGTCGATCTCTTGTTCTCCGTCATACAGCACAAATTCCACATCAAACAGGTTGGGATGATCCGGAGACCAAAGATTTTGCAGCCAGGGTCCATTGATTCCGCTCATCATGCCGGCTTCCGCCGTCAACCAGGTTTGGTCCACCGAAAGGCTCAGCTTGTTTACCCGTTTCCCCTTACATGTAATTTCTGTCTCCAGCCGGAGCTCCTGTTTGCTGCTTGTACCGTAAAAGCGGAAATCAAACCGGATCATTTGGCGGTCGATGTCCGGCGTCATTTTCACCCGGTCCAAGCGGGTTTCATGCACATGCTCGAGCCATACGCTTTTCCAAATCCCGGTCGTCTGCACATAAAACGAATCATGGTTGCGTCCGGCCCAGCGCTGTTTCCCCCGGGGCTGCAGACAGCTGTCGCTGTCTTCCGCTTTCAGCACAATTTCATTTTCGCCGTTCTGTATTAGCAGGCCAGTAATATCAAAGGAAAACCGCGCATACGCTCCTTCGTGTTCACCGGCAAAACGGCCGTTCACCCAGCAGACAGCCTTATAATCCACGCCTTCAAAATGCAGAATCGTATGTTTCCCTTCCGCCTCGGGAGAAAGGATCAGCTTCCTTCGATACCAAATCTGCGGATGAAACGTCTCATCGCCAATCCCGCTCGCGCGGGTTTCGTAGGTAAATGGAACATTGATTTGCAGTCCGTCCGGAAAATGCTCCATCCAGCGTTCGGCGTCACCGGCTTTTTTATCATCGAAACAGAAATCCCACTCCCCGTTCAGATCCAGCCATTGGCTCCTTGCAAATTGGGGTCTCGGATAGTTTAGCTGATAAAATTTAGTAGCTGCTTTGGGCACCTGACACCGTTCCTCTCTGTGATCACTGAAATATACTCTGTATTTCCTATCACAGATTACTATCTTGTCCAAAGAAAGAAAATGATTTATCCTAACCAATGACTGATCTATTGTCTTTTTTTAGGAGGGGAAGTATTGATACAACTAAAGCGCTGCGGTTCAAATGTAATCCATCCGGAAGGCTTTGTGGTTGATCGCCCGAACGGATCTGGGGATTACGTCTTTTTATTTTTCCGGAGCCCGATGGAACTGAAGATTCAGTCGCAGACTGGGATGATCGAATCGAATACCTTTATTATTTTTAACAAAAACAGTTCCTATTTCTACCGGGATGCCGAACAGCCTCTGATCCATGACTGGTTTCATTTTGATATGGATGCTGCGGATGCGTTTTTTGACCGGCTGAATCTTCCGCTGGATACCTTAATCAAAGCACATGACCCCTTCTACATATCCAGAAAGGTAAATGAGATTCATTGGGAGAATCTGCAGAACGGGACCTTCCGGGAGGAGATCATCGATTACACCATCCGCTGCCTGTTCATGAAGCTTAGCGATATCCGCAATCATGTAGAGCCGAACAGTCAGATCAGTAAATACTACGATCAGTTTTTGAACCTGAGAAATGAAGTGTACAGTTCTCCTTCTACCTGGTTTACTGTTGAATTTTTGGCGGGGAAGATGAATATGAGCCGGTCTTATTTTCAGCATATGTACAAACAAATTTTTGGCATACCGGTCATTCAAGACCTCATCCTCAACCGGTTAGGATATGCCTCCTATCTATTAAAAAACACATCCTATGCGGTCAGCCACATTTCCGGCATTTGCGGTTACGAAAACGATGTCCATTTTATGCGGCAGTTTAAGAAGTTCGCAGGTTTGACTCCAACTGAATACAGAGAGAAGTCTGATATCGGGCAACAAGAAACCAATCCGGGCCGCGGAGCCTCAACTTGAGCCCTTTTTCACTCCAATTTGGGTAAGCCACAGTTCCAGGTCGCGTTTTGTAACAGGTGTTGCCGCCTCTGTAAGCTCATACCCCAGCTCGCCGTTTGCCTCAATCACTCCCTGTTTGATGTCAGCCATATTGGAAATGCCTAACTGCCGCAGCCGCATCTCCAGCTGCTTCACTGTAATCCGGAGCTTCCGTAAGGCCTGCATATCCAATTGTCCATCACGTATGACAACGACCGCTTCTCCTGTGATGAGGTTTTGAACCCTTTCGGAGCGAATTTCCAAAAATTCCAGCACAACCAACACAACCAGGAACATAGCGACCGACGCGATGGCCCGCCAGACGGATTTTTCAATGATTCCTTGCGCAATTAATTCACCTATAGAGATCATAATGACGGTCGTTGCCACATTCATTTGTGCAATGGATTTTCGGCCCGACAAACGCAGCAACAGAATCCCTGTTAAAACAAGAAAGATACACTTCCAGATCAGATGCCAGGATAAGTCCACTTTTAATCGCCTCCTTGAAGGGTACATGCCTTATCTTATCCAATGTCCCAAGAATTACCCGAGAAATGGGATATGCCGGAGCTTCACAGCGAAGCTGTATCGAAACAATCAAGTTAATCCATCGCATGGGCCCGGGCAGGAGGGAATTAATCTGGAGACAAAAAAAGCAGCCCCATAAATGGAGCTGCAGCAGAGGAAATAGAAGTTGCTTAAGGCGTTTGTTGGTTGTAATACTGATAGGTGCCTTTGGGGTATAAGTTCCACTCGCCCGGCAGGTTATACGTTAACGATGAGCTGTGAATACTGCTCTTGCGAATAATTGTACCGCCATTCGGTAAAAGTTCCGTTTGGCCCTTGGGATCTCCCATAACATCAATGATTTGCCCGTCTTTTTTAAGAATGATAGCAGTCAATCTCGAACCCGGAATATTCAGTATAAGTTCATCATTGTAATAAGCAGTCGGGATGAGATCAAAAAATTCATAAAATCCGCGGTCTATATAATTGACGTATTTTGTGCCCTGCGATAAGTCGGACGGAAGATCTAAAATATTATAAGTACTGCTGCTTGTTTGGTTCGTCGCCGGGTTATAATGCACCATTTCCAGCGAGAAGCCAGCAAACTTTTGATTTGTGCCGTAGTAAGGATTCAAGATTTGGAACGTTTTGTTATTGTCCCCGCCATCGATATACTGGCTGAAATAAGCGTTATTATTAGTCTGCTGCGATACGGAAACCCGGATCAATACCGCTTTATAATCTGCACCAACAACCCAATAATCCATGGCCATCGGGGAATTACTCCAAACCTTGCCATACATCGTCGTCGGCCCTGTTAAGGTTTGATCAGGCGTGGCTAAATACTGCTGCAGGGTTGGATCATTAGGAAAATACGAATTCAGATTCACCGTGAGGTTGGATACTCCCGCTTTTGTATTTACCGGAATGTATCCATTATTGACTAGGGAAACCGCAACTACATTTAAATCATAGGTTGCCTGGTTGCCTTTGCTGTCGGTAGCTGTAATTGTTACAACAACCGCACCTGTGTGCCCGGCTGTTCCTGGAGACAAGGTGAGTACGCTGCCTCCCACGTTGACCTGTGCAGCCCCCGGAAGGTTTGATACGGCCGTATAAGTCATTACATCCCCTTCAGGATCAGTGAACAGTTGGGACAGGTCATAACTTCGCTCATTGGTATATCCGGGACTAAGCACCTGTGTCTGGATCATGCTCACGACTTCGGGAGCTTTGTTCGGAGCTTTTGGCGTAACCGTGAGATTGATGGTTTTTTCGGCAGACCCGCCCTTGGAATCTATAGCTTTTACAGTAAGGAATACGTTCCCTCCCATAACAGGCGATATCGTTAAGATACTGCCGTTCACCGAAACGCTGGCAATTGTAGAATCACTTACGGTAACAGAGTACGTCAGCAGGTCCTGATCCGGGTCTGAAAAATACTGCGCCAAATCAATATCCTTAGCCGCCGCACCCTCGTCCAAAGTTTGATCGGGTATATCTACTCCGACAGGAACCTGATTAGGCGTCGGTGTCGGTTCCGGTGACGGAGTTGGTGTCGGTTCCGGCGACGGCGTTGGTGTAGGCTCCGGCGACGGCGTTGGTGTCGGCTCCGATGACGGAGTCGGTGTTGGTTCCAACGACGGAGTCGGTGTCGGTTCCGGCGACGGAGTTGGTGTTGGTTCCGGCGACGGAGTCGGTGTTGGCTCCGGCGACGGAGTTGGCGTTGGCTCCGGTGACGGTGTTGGTGTTGGCTCCGGTGACGGCGTCGGTGTTGGTTCCGGCGACGGAGTTGGTGTCGGTTCCGGCGACGGAGTTGGCGTTGGCTCCGGTGACGGAGTCGGTGTCGGTTCCGGCGACGGAGTCGGTGTTGGTTCCGGCGACGGAGTCGGTGTTGGTTCCGGCGACGGAGTTGGCGTTGGCTCCGGTGACGGAGTCGGAGTTGGTTCCGGCGACGGCGTTGGTGTAGGCTCCGGCGACGGAGTCGGAGTTGGTTCCGGCGACGGCGTTGGTGTAGGCTCCGGTGACGGCGTTGGTGTCGGTTCCGGCGACGGCGTTGGTGTCGGCACTGGTGTGGCCGGCGTTTCGGTAACCGTGACGTTAAAAGCGGCGCTTGTTAGGTGCCCTTTTCCGTCACTGGCACGAAGTGTAATTACCGCACTGCCTGCAGCCACCGGAACCAGCGAAAGACTGTTGCCGGTCAATTTTACCGTAACCACGTTTCTGTTCGAGGTTAACGCACCAACCGTCAGCTTATCATTATCCGGGTCGGTAAATAATCCTGTCACATCAACCAGAACACTTCCATCTGTAATCGAAAAGCTTTGGTCCTCCATAACACGAGTGGCTATCGGTGCTTGGTTAACAGGTGCAGGCGTCGGGCTGGCCGGTGCCGGCGAAGGTGAAGCCAAAGGTGAAGGTGAAGGTGAAGGTGAAGGTTGCGAAGACTCAGAAGCATCTGCAGCCCCGGAAGGCGCAGCAACTCCGCTTACCGCAGACGCAGGCACATTTGCGCCCAAACTCACCGTTTCAACCTTGGTATTTCCCCCCACAGCTACTGAACCATTGGGATTATTTACACTAACCCGCTGCACGTTTCCTGCAAGGTTAAGGGACGCTGCTCCCGAGCCGTTGACTTGAACTTCACCAATTTTTGCGCTGCCGGTAACGGAGATTTTTTGCCCGCCAGCCAGTTCCAGCACACCTATATTTCCGGATAACGCTACATTTGCAGCACCGTCCTGAAGGCTGACTTGTTTAACGGTTGCAGCATTGCCAAAGGTAAGGGTAGCATCGGAGCTGACAGTTGCCTTGTCAATTGCTGTGCTTCCGACGGCTTCTACATGAACACCCTGCTTGTTAACATCCACTTGACCGAGCGAAGCATTTTCAAAAACAACGGTATTGTCGTCACCGCCATTAACCCGTGTCTGCCCGGATACGGCCAAATTTTTTGCATAAAAATCATGAGCAAGCTTCGAAGTAATTTCAAAATCCCCGTCTACCGTTAAATTTGTAACGGAAACATAATCGCCCGAAATTTTGAGGTCTCCGCCCAGCGTCGCCCCTCCGCCATCCAGCTCAAGGTTCCCGCTAAATTCTGCTTTGCCTTTTTCAGCGGGGGATCCGCTTTTCTTAATTTCAAGCGAAGCAACGCTGAGAAGGGTACGGCCTTCCGCAGAATATTTGATTTTTGCGCCTTCCAGCACTTTCGCGTTGCGGAAACTAAGCAGGCGGCTCACCTGGTCTGAGAGTGAATAGCTAATGCCATTGATCCGAACACTTGTATCGTTAACCCGCTGCAGTGTGGCCGGACGATTCTCCGGGAAAAAGGAATCAAGCAAAATGCCGGCCAAAACCTGTCTTTGTACCGGCTGATTGGCGTTCAAAAGCTCCGATTCGCTGAATACACCTTCCGCGGCCGATTGCTGCAGCGCTTCCCGGGCCCACGGAGCAGCCGTCTTCATCTCCTCTTTCACCAGCTCATTGTCCGCCTCTTCTGTCTGCCACTGAATGGCACGGCTCAGCACTACGGCCAATTCCTGATAAGTCATTGGCGCTTTGGGACGGAACTGCCCTTGGGTGCTGCCGGTCATAAATCCAGCTTGACGAACCGCTTCTATAGAAGAAGCGGCCCAGTTAGCTTGTTTAACATCCGAGAAACTAGAGTGTGTGTGTTTGGCAGCAGGTAATTGCAGTGCCCGTGACAAAATAACAGCCATATCCTGCCGGGTAATACTGTCATAAGGCCGGAAATTGCCATTCGGGTCCCCGACTAACAGCCCTTGCTGAATCGCCTGCTTAATTTCAGCTTGCCGCTGCAGGCTTACTTTTGCAAGATCGCTTAGCTGCTGGCTGTTTGTTGCCGCATAACCGACAGATGAAAAAGGAGAAGCGGACACGGTCAATAAGACCGCGGCTATAAAATGTTTGATGCTTGATGACTTATCCATACGAATCGCCTCTCCTTAATCACGACTTCCAAGACCTTCAGTGGTATCGACAGTGTAGAATTCCCATTCTGATTGTATATAAGAACTCGAACCTTTAATAATACTAGTTTTTCTGCGCATGGTTTCTTTAGGAGACATGCTGGTGATATCCACGGGTACGTCGTTTACGTAAAGAATCACTTCAAGCGGCTCCGCTCCCTCCGGATCAAATTCCATATCCATAGCGGCGTAGTACATTTCCTCATCTTCGAAGTTAAAATTACCAAGCCAGTCGGCGATCACATGGACCCCGTGCGCAGGGATTGTAAAGGATTCGTCCACGTAAATGTCCTGCCCGCCTATCGTCAGCCTCACTCCTGTGACAGGAGTATCCGTCGGGTTATAAAGCTCGATGGCCTGGGTACTCTCATCGCTCCCCCATATCATCTCAGAGATATACGGTGCTGGCTGCACATCTTTTACTGTAACCGAAATAGTCGTTACTTCAGTATTTGTCCCGTCGCTGACGGTCACTTGGAATTTTGCTGTTCCGCTTGCAACCGGGTTAATGGTCAATACAGCCCCTGTGTCTTCTGTAATTGCTGCAATACCGGGAGTCAGGTTTTCGGTCGAATAGGTCAGTTCATCTTCATCCTCATCAATAAACAGCCCGGTGAGACTCAGGCTCCCGGCTTCACCCACCGTAAACTCAGGAGCGCTCCAAGTTTCGTTGAGCGTTGGGGCATGGTTAGGTTGTTCCAGTGCAGGAATGGCGATAGAGACAATGTCGCCTGCCGCTTGGATTTTGGATGGAGTAAAAATGTTGGCCGCATCCAATTCAAGCACTAGCCCTTCAGTTGGAAGATTAGCGTGTTCTCCAAGCGAGATTTCAAAGTCATTCCCGTAAAGCGGTTGGAACGGAATATACGAAGCGGCTGTTAATTGCGCGCCTTCTCCAAAGCTGTATCCCGATCGCTGCGCCGCCGCTTCAAGCACCGGCATTGTCAAACCCGCCGCTTCGCCGGCGTTATCCGTCCCGGACATTTCGTCATAAAAATCGAACTTTTTAATATAATCGCTGAACTTAATCATAATCAGGTCACCGTAATCATAAACACCGTTTTCCAATCCGTGTATCTGCGATTGAACAACATCGGTTACCTCTGGGACAATTTGGTCAATTGTAAAATAAACCGTAGTCGAGTTTCCGCCCTGATCCGTTACGACAAGTTTATAGTTGCCATCCAGTGAAACGGTGCTCCCCCATTGATAGTCCGTCGACAGCACATCGTAAACCTGGGATTGATAATCCAACCCGTCGGGAGTGGATCTCCACAACTGGGCTGTGGCGATGTCTTTGTCGTCGGAACCCGGAGAAATTGCACTATTAAAATAGGACTGTTCCTCAGGCGTTTTTGCCGAAAGGCCTGTTATGACAGGTGCGGGATCGGATACATCGTTATACGTAATCGCAGTTAGGGGCAGACCGCGTACACCCTTATTGTCAATTGGCGTCACTTCAAAAATAATTTTATGACCGCTGTCTTCAGCCGTCAGGGTGTAGTTTTTATCATTTGCACCTTCGATCAAGGTCTGGTTGCTGACCCCATCGTTATCTACTCGATACCATTTAAAAGCAGATCCGCCTTCCGCATCCCCATCCTGATCATCGTAGAAGTAATTTCCGGAAAGGGTCTCGCCAGCTTCCAGTTTGCCCGCTGAAATATAGGCATTAAAAGCCACTGGAGGATGATCCTCCGGAGCCGGAGTTGGTGCCGGCGTAGGCTCAGTTGTTGGCATCGGCGACGGAGACGGCGTAGGCTCAATCACTGGCGATGGCGACGGAGTCGGTTCAGGCTCAAACGACGGCACCGGAGTCGGCGTTGGTTCAATTACAGGCGATGGCGACGGGGTCGGAGTCGGTGTTGGTTCAGGCTCAGACGACGGCGACGGAGTCGGTGTTGGCTCAATCACTGGCGACGGCGACGGAGTCAGAGTTGGCTCAGGTTCAGACGACGGCACCGGAGTTGGCGTTGGCTCAATCACTGGCGACGGCGACGGAGTCGGTGTTGGTTCAGGCTCAGACGACGGCACCGGAGTCGGTGTTGGTTCAGGCGACGGCGACGGAGTCGGTGTTGGCTTAGGTTCAAGCGACGGGGTCGCAGTCGGCGAAGGCTCAGGCGTCGATGAATCTTCCACTGGCGTTGTTACAATGACGGTTGGTGAAGAAGGCGCCGGCGTTGTAGTTGCCTTTGGCGACGGCTGAGCAGATGGCGTATTCGATGCCGCAGGTTCCTGTGAGGGTGTCGTATTACTGGTCTGTTCATCAAGTTTTTGTTTTTGCGTCAAAAACTTGGAGGCTACCAAGGCGACCTCCTGTCTGCTGGCGTTGTTCGAGGGATCAAAAGAACCGTCCGGTTTCCCCGCCATCAACCCAAGCTCAACTGCTGCAGCGACAGCGCTTTTGGCCCAATCGGAGATTAAGTTGGCATCTCTAAAAGTCAATGATTTTGAAGTTTGATCAGATACATCAAGTTGCAGCGCATTCACAAACACAACCGCCATTTGCTCGCGGGTGATGTTTTGCGAGACGCCAAATTTGCCTCCGCCCATACCTTTAATAAGGCCTGCTTTGGCGGCAGCTTCTACTGCAGCAAAGGCATAGTGGGTGGTCGGCACATCACTAAAGGTGGCCGTAGCCGGACTGGAACTTACGTCCAATTTTAGAGCTTTTACAAGAACAATGGCAAAATCTTGTCTGGAAATGTTGCTGGAAGGGCTGAATTTTCCGTTTCCGGTGCCGTTCATAATCCCCTTGGAAACCAGTTCCAAAATAGCTTCCTTAGCATAGTTGTTTGGGATATCCGTTAATGGTGTGGCAGCTGAAGCGGTGGTAACCATAGAACCAAGCAATGCAGCAGTGGATAAAACAGATAAGGATTTTGTTTTAAGCTTATGTCTCTTTTTCATAGAAAGCTCCTTTTATCCAATCTATCTCTAGATGATTAATTTGTTTCCGTATCCCAGCAACATTTTAATGCTCTAATAGATAGAAAGATTATCGGAAATAAAATTTAGAATGTTTATATTTTGATCAAATAAATTTCAGCTAATTTCAAGGGCTGCCGGACAGCGGATTTCTACTGCCAAATTATCGGAAAAAGGCAGATTTTTAACTCATCGATGACGCAGCTCAAATAAAAAAAGAGCTTCAGCACATTGACTGAAGCTCTTGATTGAAGCTCTAGACAAAAGCTCATGTCGAAGCTCTTGTCAGAATCGCTTTCACTGTGACCGTTAAATTCCGGTCCACACATCCTTGGCATACTGGCCAGTAGCCAACAGGCCGTCCAGCCAGCTTGCCGCTTCTTCCTCGCCGCATCCCTTCGCCTCCCGGTAGGCGCTGCGCAGCGTCTCTTCCACGTCGGGAGCCATACGCGTGCCATCGCCGCACACATACAGCCGGGCTCCCTGATCAAGCAGAGACATAAGCAGCTCCCGGTCTTCTTTTATCCGATGCTGGACATACACCTTGGCGGTGGGATCCACCCGGGAAAAAGCAGTATGAAGCGTTACGATGCCCGTTTTTTCGTACGCCTCCAGCTCTTCCTTGTATATAAAATCTTCATCGGGATTCCGGCAGCCGAAGTACAGATGGGCTTCCCCAAGCGTCTTCCCTTCATTACGCATAACCTCACGCGCCTGCAGGAAACCGCGGAACGGCGCAAGGCCGGTTCCAGGACCGATCATGATGACCGGAGTCTCCGGATTCCCGGGGAGCTCGAAGCCCGAGCCAGGCCGCCGGATAAATACGGCTACCGCATCCCCTTCTTCCAGCCCGCTTAAATAGTTGGAAGCAATCCCGCGGTATTCGCCGTTCCCGCTGCGCGCCGGCCCTTGGACTACCGCGACAGTGATGCTGACGTTGTCCCGGTTTTTCCTCGGCGAGCTGGAGATCGAATAGTACCTCGGTTTAAGCGGCGGCAGCAGCTCAAGGAAACGGTCAAACGGCATCTCGCAGGCCGGATAACGTTCGATCAGCCCCAGCATACTGACGCGTTTTTTCATAATTTCGTTCCGGTACGTCTCTTCCTCCAGCATTGCTTCGAGCTCTTTCTTGTGTGGAGGGCAGACCGTAAAAGCGGCGATCTCCCGCAATTGTGCCCGGCTTGCCGCCTCCTGAAGCTCTACGCTGTTGCCAAGCAGCTCCATCAGGCTTACCGGTCTGCCGATCGGAAGATGGGCCGCACTCCGGCCGCCGCCTTCCAGCAGCAGGTGATCGTCTGGCCGCAGATGAAAACGGCGGATCACCCGTTCAATCAGCTCCCGGGGATTACGCGGCAGCACGCCCAAATGGTCGCCTTCATGATATACAGCCCCTTCCGGGAGGGCGATTTCCACATGCCGGGTGCTCCGCCCGCTCCCCGGCCGCTGCAATTCCCGGGTCACCACTACTTTCGCATGGAAAGCGTCATACGTCTCGGCAAGCGGCGTCCCAGCCATGCCGCTGACAAAGCTGATAGAGAGCGTACTCTCCTGCTTAGCGGGTTCGGCCTTATATTCCAGCCCGAAAGCTTCCATAATTCCGGCCCACAGCTTATCTCTCCAAGCCTCGTACTCCAGTTCGAAGTCGCCGCTTGCGTCGCCTTCTCCCCGCTCCAGCAGCCGCTCCGCTCCCAGCTCCTGCAAACGCTCATCGATAAAAGCAGGTACCTTTTGATAAGTGCTAGCCCAGTTATGGTCGCCGCAGCCAAACACGGCATAGCGAACGCCTTTCATTTTTCCGGCCTCTTCTTCCGAGAGCCATTCCGTAAACTGTCTGGCGTTGTCCGGCGGATTGCCATTATAGGAAGCGCTGATGATCAGCACCGCGCCTTTGTCGGGAAGTTTACCCACATACGAATCCAGGCTAGCTGACGTACTGTTGAACCCAAGCAGTCTGGCATTGTCCGCCAGCTCACGGGCGATGCCCTCTGCCGTCCCCAAATTGGAGCCGTACAGGACAAGCAGCGGGGTATCATGTCCCTTGATGCCGGGGCTTGGTTTAAGCTGCGGTGTTCCAGTACCGCCCTCTCCGCCGGTTTCTTCCGGGTTCACCACACCGACCGCAGGCTGCTCTCTGACGTTCACCATCATTGTAAAATGGTCCGGTTTAAGCGTCAGGGTCTCTTTAACCTCCAGCTTATAGCTGGTATGATCCACCGGTTCAAAATGCTTCAGCAGCAGCCCTAGCACCAGTGTCGCTTCGTGCATGGCGAACTGCTGGCCGATGCAGGCGCGCTGGCCGTTGCCAAACGGTTTGAACGCATGATGCGGAACCTTGGCATCATCTTCGAACCGCTCGGGACGGAATTCCTCCACATCCTCTCCCCAAGCTTCCTTATCCCGGTGAAGCATCGGTATCAGGACCGTAACCGGCTCGTCTTTATGGATCGGATATTTTCCGCCTATTACCGTATCTTCCTTCGCATACAGCGAGAATGCGGGCGCGGTTGGCCACAGCCGCAGGCTTTCGTTCAAAACCATCCGGATATACTTCAGTTCTCGTACCTGCTTATAGGTTGGCACAGGGTCGGTAAGCAGCCGGCTGACCTCTTCCTGGGCTTTTTTCAGCTTATCCGGATGCTTCAGCAGGAAATAAAAAGCAAACGACAACAAGCCGCTTGTCGTCTCATGTCCCGCGATCAGGAACGTAATGATCTGGTAACGGATATTTTCGTCGTCCAGCGCTTCGCCCGTTTCAGGATCCTTACTGCTCAGCATATGGGACAGAAGATCGTCTTTGCCTTCCGTGTTCCCTTCCCGCCGTTCCGCAATAATCTGATCCACCGTCGAAAACATGGATTGAATATCATGATTAAACTGGCGTTTGGTGAGCAGCATCAGCTTGTTTTGGATTTGCAGCCTTTGTCCCTGATTCATCGCCTCATCCAGCGCTCTCTGCATACTCAGCACGAAGGGATGCGGGTGCTCTTTATAAAAGCTGTTGAACCGGTAGTTAAAACCGCACAAGCCGATGGTATCCAGCGTAAGCCGCGTCATGTCTTCCGGCACATCGACCGATTCACCCGGGTTCAGCCGGGCCCACTTCTGGACAAGCTGTAAAGCGATATCCGTCATCATGGCATGATACCCCTGCATTGCTCTTTGGCTGAAGCTGGGCAAAAGGATATTATGCGCTTTTTTCCAATTCGGTTCATGGGTCCAACTGGTGAACAGCCCGTCTCCGGTGAAGGCTCTAACCCGCTGCAGCGGACTCCATACATTTTTATCAAACCTCGATTGATCGCACACCTCCTCTACCAAACGGTGACCCGACACAAAGTTCATGTGACCGCCGGGAAGGTCCAGCCGGAAGATCGGGCCATATTCCTTAGCCAGCTTCATCATGGACTGCACCGGTTTGTCAGCATCGATATCGGGAAGATTGCCGAGGATGCCTTTAGGTTTGGGTTGAGGAATCACCTGTTGTTCCATAACGTACCTCCTTCAATCAGAGCATGAGTTCTAGTCCTGAGAGTTCTTGGTTCTAGTTCTGAGAGTATGGCCTACACTTCAGTTAACACCTGGAATTAAAAGTGAAACGGAGAGTTTTCCCCCAAGGTATTCCTCATAGGCATATTCCCCCTATTTAATGATGGGATTTTGCTTTCATAGATTCATAATGATTTACTTTACATAACGATAGTACTATATTGGAAATAATAGTATAGGTGCCATGTAATTGCAATTATGGGAGGTCAACTGTGAAAGGTGCATCGATAACTGTACTGTCATCAATTTTGGCTATTTCAACTATCATTACCTCATCGCCTGCAAATGCAGCTGGCCAGAAGGAATTTGCTTCAACTCCGAAACCGGGCCTTCCTGCGCATAGTGCTAATTTACCTTCCTCGCCTATCTGCCCGTATAAGCTTTTAACTGTTCTAGGAGAGCCTTCTGCAATTGTGCCTGCTTTCAATATTCCCGCCAACAACGGCTGGGCGAAGGTTTGGGTGAAAAATAATGGCCTAGACACAGTTGTTGTTACGGTAACTCAAGGCAAGGAAACCGGGCATGTAAAAATGCAGTTTAAAGTGCCCCCAGGCCAACAAAATTCTGATGCTGCATTAAGCCCATGGTCAACGGGCAATCACGTTGTTAGTGTTAGCCCAAGTCTGGGTAATCCGGTAAACGTGTCACTGACCGTTAAGCTAGCAACTACAAAAGGTAAGCTCTAGTTCTTATTATAGTAGTAAAAACTTAGTCTAAGTGCTTTGACTCGTCCTTTAACTTCGCCGTTTGGTATGTCGGTTGAATGGATCGTCACGTCTTCCGGCATATCGACCGATTTACCCGGGTTCGGACGGGCCCATTTCTGTACAAGCTGTAGAGCGATATCCGCCATCATGGCATGATACCTCTGCATTGCTTTTTAGCTGAAGTTGGGCAAAAAGGATAATATGCGCTTTTCTTCAATTCGAATCATAGGTCCAGCTGGTAAACATCCCGTCTCCGCTGAAAGCTCTCACTCTGGGGAGGGACTTCATCCTTCAATCAGACTTAAGTTCTAGTGCTAGGGTTTAACCTCCATCGTAATCCGCGTCACATAGTCCTCTGCATTTTTTACAGCAACCTCATCAATCAGGTATTCCTCATAGGCATATTCCCCCGGTACCAGGCCTTGTTCTTCAATAAAGCGAAAGATGGAAGCATAGCTCTGGTCCAGCTTGTCGTAACTTCCGTGATGGTATCCCACCGCGTATTGTCCTTTCGGCTTGATAAACGTCTTGAGGTCTGCCCGGGTGCTGTTGGTTCTGACAAAAAAATACACAGCCGGGTCCTCCTCTTGGAGCAGCTGCCGGGTTTCCACCATCGTTCCGACAAACGACGAAGAATCAGGCTGTGTGAGATCTTCGAACTTGCGAAAATCGTTTATCCACTCCAGATACCCCGAGTGCGGATCGCCGCTTGCTAACACGCCGCTTCGAATCAGCCGTTCTTCCCTTTGGACCTCAAGGCGAAATTCTCCTTGTTTGGCATGAAGCCCTTCTTCCGCAAAAGTGGCGGTTTGTTCAAGCACATGCCGTAATTCTTTCAGCTTGGCGATCTCCCGTTCGATATGAAGGATTTCCTGCTTCGCCATCCCGATCATAAGCTCGGCAGTCCGGTTGTCCAGGTAGCTCCGGATCTCTTTGAGCGGCAGCTTCAGTTCCTTGAGTATATGAATATTTAAAAAGAGATCCAATTGGCGGTGTGAATAGTAACGGTAGCCGTTTTCACTTGTATAAGCGGGTTTTAGCAGACCAATGTCGTCGTAATGAAACAGCGTCCGTTTATTTACGCCGCAAAGCCGCGCAAATTCTCCGGTTGTCAAATGCATCTCCGTTTTGCTCTTGTCCATAAGCTCCTCCTTGACTATCCGGTTACGGTATACCCTATTCTATAGTATATCGCGCCTTAAGGAGGAAGACCTCCTTGCGTTTATCCATAACCTAAACATCAACACACCGATACCGTAAGGAGAATTTTATGATGAAGAACTTATTCAAAAACCGCGTTTTCCTGATCGTTGCGGGCGCCGACCTGCTGCAGCAAATCGGAATCTGGGTTCGCAATATGGCACTGCTCTTTTATATTATGGAGCAGAGCGGAAACAATCCTGTGGCCGTCTCCTTGCTGACCACCCTGGAGTACCTGCCCATCTTCTTGTTTTCGCTGATTGGGGGAACCTTCGCCGACCGGTGGGAGCCGAAAAAGACAGTGATCTACGGCGATACACTTAGCGCCGTCTCGATAGTAGTGATTTTGCTGCTGGTGCTCGGAGGGTTCTGGCAGGCTGTATTTATCGCCACCGTCGTATCGGCAATCGTCAGCCAATTCTCTCAGCCGTCATCATCGGTGCTCTTCCGGCAGCATGTTCCGGAGGAGCAGGTCGGTACGGCGGTCGGGATTACGCAAAGCATGATGGCCATCTTTACCATTCTTGGCCCAATTCTCAGCACCTTCATTTACACGCATCTTGGACTCCACGCCTCCCTGATTGCACTGATTGTTGTATTTTTGACGGCTGCCTCCATTCAACTTCTGCTGCCGAATGCGAACCGGGAAGCCCGCAATGAAACAACGTCGCCATGGACCGATTTGAAGGATGGGCTGCGTTATGTGAAAGACAGTTCCAATCTTCGCCTGACAGCCGCATTGTTTCTGATCAGCGGGTTATCCATTGGGCTGACCCAGCCGCTTGACGTCTTTGTTGCTATGGAGCGGCTCGGCCTTCCCAAAGAAGGCGTGCAGTGGCTCACCGCCTCGGAAGGCGTCGGGATGCTTGCGGGCGGGCTGGTTGCCGCGGCCTGCGCCGTCTGGGTGGGACGCAACCGCCGTGAAGTGATGACGGCAATTATGTTCATCTGGTCGGTGCTCACGTTTGTGGAGGTGCTGTCCGTCTGGCCGCTGCTGACAGCGGGGGCCCGCATCCTGTCCGGTTTGTGCACGGCTTTTTTCCAAGTTATATTCAGCGCCTTTATGATCCAGGAGGTCCGCCAAGAATACATCGGCCGGACCAACGGCGTCATGGTTCCGGTGATGATGCTGGGAATGCTGGCCGGAACGGCGGCCTCCGGCTTTATCATGAACCAGTTATCCTTGTTTGCCGTTTATGGCCTGTCGGCGCTGCTGACTCTGTTCTGCTGCACCTTGACGCTGCGTTTGAAAATGGGCCGCGCAGAGACGGCTCCGTCCGTCGCGCCTCAAGCCAATCACAGCCCTGCCAATCCAAAGTAACAGCAGCGCTTTTTTGAAGGATGTCACTATAACTACTACAGTCTGGAACAAAGGTGTCCCCAGCCGCTACAGCCGGGAACACCTTTGTTATGTTTTGCCGATTATTAAGAGTGCTCAACAGACTCTGCCCTAAAGCTTGCTCATTCGCCTATTCCCCAGCTATCCCGGAACGTTCCACGCTCTCCACAAAGTGGCGCTGTACAAACAAATACAGGATGAGGATCGGCAGAATCGTCAAAATACAGCCGGCCATTACCTGGTTCAGCCCGGTAGGCGCCATGCCGATGGAGCCGGAAGTCATCTGCGACATCGTTTCCGCCGCCTGGTTGTTCGAGCCGTAGAACATGGCCAGCCGCTGCGACAGGTTAAAGAAATTCGGCGTCGTCAGGAAGGTGTTCGGCTCAAAGCTGTCGTTCCAGTGCCACACCACCGAAAACAGAAAAACCGTCAGCATCGCGGGTTTGGCCAGCGGGAACATGATCTGCCAGTAAGTCCGGAAGGGCCCCGCCCCGTCAATCCGCGCAGCGTCTTCAAGAACATTCGGCATTCTGCGGTAGAACTGGATAAAGATCAGCACAAACAACGCGCCTTTCAGACCATGTCCAAAAAGGGACGGTACAACAAACGGCAAATGTGTATTGATCCAGCCCAGATCACTGAAGAACAGATACAGCGGCACCACAATCGTCTGCGGCGGCACCAGAAAGGTGAAGAGCAGCAGCACGAAGCATAAGGTATAACCGGGGAAACGGTATCTGGCAAAACCGTACCCAACCAGCGAGCAGCTGATGATCTGCAGCACCGCGCTTCCGAAGGAAATAATCGCGCTGTTAGCAAAACCGCCCCAGAAGTTAAGCGACCGCCACGCCAGCGAATAGTTTTGGAAGCTGATCGCTTTCGGAATCCACTGCACCGTGGCATCCGCCACGTCCTGCGCCTGCATCAGTGATTTGGACAGCATATAGAGCAGCGGATACAGGAATACAAAAGTCAAGCTGAGGATAACTAGGTAATAAAAAACAAGATGAAGAACCTGAAGCGAGCGTTTCACCACTTTGTCAAGTTTTCCGCTTTCTTTTATCCGCCCGGAAACGGCACCGAGCGATATGGCCCTCGCCGGTTTTGCCTCTTCGTTGAGCATCTTTTACTTCCTCCCTTCGGTGGAACGGAGTGAATTGCGGAACAGCAGAAACACCAGGCCAAGGATCAGGAAGATGAGGACGAAATAAATCCAGCCCATTGCGGAACCATAGCCAAAATCGTTGGACTTGAACACTACGTTCAGGATATGGGTCATCATTTGGTTATCTGCTTTTGTAAAGGAACTGACAATGCTGAACAAGGTGTTCACCAGCGTCATCGGCATGATCATCGGAAAGGTGATTTTCCAAAAGCTCTCCCACGCCGTTGCCCCATCGCATTTGGCGGCTTCATAAAGCGTGACCGATATGGTCTGCAGGCCGGCCAAAAAAATCAGAATCTGCACCCCGGAATCCCACATGACCAACGTCAGCGACTCCGCATATTTCAGCAAGGGCTCCAGCAGGTCGCCGGGAATAAAGGCACTCAGCTTACTGGCCAGATTTTCGTTGTTAAAAATCGGCAGGTTAGCCGCACCTTGATCCATCAGCTTGCTGAGAATCGCCCCCGAAGCAATGATGACAGGCAGAAAAAAGATGCCGCGAAAAAAGGTTTTGCCCACCAGCTTCCGGTTCAGTAAAATGGCGCAGAACAGCGAAAAAATCAGGATCAGCGGAACCTGGCTCAGCATGGAAACCATGGTGTTTTTAAGCAGCGGCAAAAAATTGACGTCGGTCGTAAACGCCGCACGGTAATGGTCTGTGCCGACAAAAGTGGCCGTTAGGCCCGTCTGGCTGACCTGCAGCTGATGGAAGGAATAGTACAGTGAGCGGCCCAACGGGATGGCCATGAACAGCAAAAAGCCGGTCAGCCACAAGGAGATAAAGGAATACCCTTCCATATAGTAGCGTGCGCGCATTGATAACTTTGATTTTTTCACTTGATCATCATCCCCCTGTCACCGCGTAGCCGAAAGCCTCCACATGCTGCCCTGCCGCGTTTACGGCGTGGTCGTTGTAATTGGTGATCACACTGAGGCCGCTTTCGTAAGTGGTCCGGAACACACTCTCCGCCAGCTCTTCATGATCCGTCATTTGCTGGCCCGCTATCCGGTTGTATACATCTTTTAGTTTCAGATGAGTTTCCGCAGACGGTTTAAGCCAATCCTGGAGACAGGATGTAAACAGCCCGTTCTCCAGTGTCCGCTGCAAATCACTGGTTGGCGCATAGGTCAGCTCATAGCTTGGGAGCGCCCCATACTCCAGCGCGCGCAGCATCTGTTTGCGGGAATCATCGAACAGGTTGACGGGATCCGAAGTATAAGGAACCAGGCCATGCACTACCAGCTGATAAAACGGAATAGCCCGGTCCGTATAGATGAATCCGCTGTAATCAAGCGGTGCATGGTCAATGCGGTCCACGCGGCCCAATGTGTACGCATAGCCGTATTCGACGGCTGTACCCAAACTTTCCTGACGGTACTGCTCCAGTGTGCCGGTATACGTGTCCTGCGTCCGCCGACGGTCGGTCTGCGAGCGGTTGTCTTCATCAGAATACAGCAGGCTGCCAAAATGCTCGAACTGAACGCCTGTAATGCCCAGCTTCCGGTAGCTTTCCAGTTCCGCTGTGCTGCGGCGCGCAATGAAGTCCGGCTTCGTCAAATAAAAATAGTTTGATGTATTCCAGCCGCTGGAGAGATGGTAGATATACTGCTTCAGCACTTCACGGTTAATGCCGCGTACAGCCTCTTTGCCGGCCTTGATGCCTTCGCTGTCCTGATAAGGCTTCACGTAGTTAGCCTTTAAATACAGGCGCACCCCTTTTTGAGCGGCATATTCCTGAAGCGCTGTTAATGCTTTACCGCCCCCAAGATGTTTATCCACCGGAAAATGATCCGGCTGGTTGCCGTACAAGCCGTTTTTCGACCAGCCCGAAACGGTAATTTCCAGTGAAGTAACGCCCTCCACATGATAACGATCAATCAGCTCCCGGATCTGTTGAAACGTGGTCATCTCGATGAAGGTGGAACCGATAACCTCCTTACGGGAGACGCCGCCCAGTACCTCGATGTACAGAGGAGTCTCCGCCGGGGCCGCTGCCTGAATCTGTTTTTCTTCCAGCAGATAATTGCGGTAAGCCTTAGCCATCCCGACATAATCCGCCGACCCGTCCTGCAGCAGAATATAGCGAACAGTACGTTCACTGTCGATAATTTCCCCTTGGTAATAAGGGATTTGTCCGGAATTCCCGACGAAAATCACATCATCTTTGCGCAACGTAAATTCACAAGACGACCGGTAGCGCGAAATGGCGCGGATGCCGGAGGGCACGCCGTTAATCTTTGCATCGGTTTCCCCCTCAGTAACGATTGCGAGGTAGCCGGTGCCGTCATGGTACATCCCGAATACAGGCAGCGCGATGTTTTCCTTCAGCGGGGCGGCTTTTTGCCAAAAGCTGTCGGTGATTTCATGATTCTGCTTGATAAAAGTTTCGTCTCCGCCATAGATATATTCGGAGTATCCTTTGAGATACGCCGGGTGATCCGGACGGAACTCAAGCAAGGCGCCTGAGCCGTCAGGCAGCATCATCGCCCCTTTCTCATCTTCCCTGGCTGCATGAAAAAATGGCAGCACTTCCAGGCTCGTGAACTTCGCGTTGCCCGACTCTTTCAGAGATTGATGGGGAATTGACGCCTCGAATCCGTCTTTAGTTAACCGGTACTCCAGTGCAAAGCCCAGCTGAAGGCTTTTAAAGGCAAACTCCGCCCGGACTACATCCGGCTCCATGGTCACCTTGACGGTGGAGTCCTCATCCTTTAACGGGTAGACTTGGGTAATGTCGGCGCCCTGCGTGTATCTGACATGAACGGGTACCGCCGTGTATTTCAAGTTGTTCGGCATAGCCGTCTTCTCCAATTGCGGAGCCCCCAGCCAATCGGCACCGGTCACTTTATCCTTGATCCGGACGTTGCCCGTCTGCTCGTTCACATACAGCAGGAACCTGTTGTTCTCCAGGGCTTTTGTGTCGGGAGCGACCGGCCGCAGCTCCGGCGCTGTGGCGGCATTGGGTGCGGCTGAGGGTGTAGCAGCATCGGCAGGTACAGCGGTATTACGTGCAACCGCCGATTTTTCGGCATCTTCCTGTGCAGCGGAATCACCAGCCGCCACAGATTTTGCGGCATCAGCCGTTGCAGCGGTATCCACAGCTGCCGCAGATTTATCGGCAACTTCCGGAGCAGCAACACTCCCTTCTGCCACAGCCGCACCAGCTCCCCCGGCTTCCGGCACAGTCGCCTCCGGTTTGGTTACGGGGCCCGGATCGGCGGCAGGCTGCGATGCGTTTGTACCGCTGCCGCCGTCGACAGCTGCAGCCTGCGCCACGGAACGGCTGGCTGCCTGGCCGGCGGAACCGTATGGCGGCCAAATGTTGACGGCTGCAATCCACACAACCAGCACGGTTACAAAAATGATGTGCAGTCTCTTTTTTATTCTCATCGTGCTCTTCCCTCCCTTAAGCGCGCAATCTAAGCTCTTTAAGCAAATCGATGATAAAGGACACCAATTGATTGGAAATTCCGAACAGCAAAATGCCTACAAACCACAGGATTCCGATCCCTGCAATACTGATAAGCGTAATGACGACGACCTTGCGCAGCTCAAAATCATGCAAAATTTTTACTTTAAGCAGAAACAGCCAGGCCACCCATACGATTACAAACCGGTTCAGCAGGTGATACGTTGACGCCTCATCTAAGGCCAGCACCTGGGTCAGCAGGGTCACCGGTACCGTAAACAGCATGTAAGGCGCAAGAGCAAAGGCGCTGCCCACCACAATTTCTTTGAACTTCCCTTCTCCGTCCAAGATGGTACTGATCCCCCAATTGGAGACGCACCAGGTCAGCCAGGGTACCGTAAGCCAGATGAATTCATGGAACATGGAAATTTCGTGCGGCTCCCGGGTCTCAAAAGCATAGCCGGTGATCAGGATGGAAATCATTCGGACCGCAAAGGTCATAAGGACCATAAGGATGGCCTGATACCAGAAAATCTCCCGCTTGCCCTGAATGTCTTGATAAAACTGAAACGGATGGGCGACCACCTGATGAATCATCTGCAAAGTGTACATTACAGTTCCCCCTTTGCCCCGCTGGTTTTTGCCGCCGTTTTGTGCCCGTACAGCCAGACCAGAAACTTGCGGTGCACTTTTGGAGTTAACCAGAACAGCAAGAGCAGCAGCGCGGCGGTTCCGGAGAAAAACCAGGCGAAATGCTCACGGATAAACAGCTTGCGGTATTCGCGGAAAGCAGCGGAATAGTCGTTTCTGGAGCTGGACAGCTTGAAATAATCCATCGCTTCTTTGTAATTCTCCGCTTTGTAGAGCGCCTTGCCGATAGCCAGATAGGCCATGTCGTAGTTGGCGTTCAACCGGAGCACGTCATGCCACAGCGCTTTTGCTTCTTCATATTTTCCGTCCACATACAGCAGGGAAGCCTGATGAACGAGCTCCGCGAACGGTGTGGCCCGGAAGCGGTCGATCCGGCCGCGGCCTTTGTCGATCACATACAGCAGCCCATCGGAGGTCTGATCTACCGCCGCAGGCGTCACGAACAAGCCGTTCTGGTCGCCGATTCCTCCGAAGCTGAACAGCAGATTGCCCAGCTTGTCGTACTGGAACACCTTTCCGGTCTGCAGATCCAGCGCGGTGATGAACCCGTTTTTATCTACACTGATTCCTACAAAAGAAGCCATATCAAAGGGACCGTCTGTGTAGTAATCGCCATACCGGTGAATCCCGGCATTCAGCGTGTCCACGCCCACCGGGGACAGACGTTTAATCTGGTTCGTTTCTTCACCAAGCGTGGTGCTGTAAATAAAACCTTCCTCGTCAACATCCACGTTGGAGAACTCGGACGGGCGGACTGTTGCGAGCTGGCTCTGCTGCTCTTTCGTCGCCACCAGCTTAATCAGCAGCCGGGTCCAGGAAAATCCGACATGGTTGGCACCGTAGAAGCCTTTAAATTTGCCGCCGGAATCGATCTGCAGCAAGCCTTGGGTATTTCCGTCGCTGACTACGTACATATAATTGCGCTTATCAACAATCAGCTTGGAAGGAGAATAGGAAAAATTGGCTCCGAGCAGCGTGCTGTCCGGTTTGGGAAAATCCTGCACATATTCCCCCTTCGCGTTAAACACAGCAATCCGCTGGTTTTTGGTGTCGGCGACGTAGACGGTTCCGTCTGGCATAACGAAAATCCCCTTCGGTTCCTGCAGCCTGCCGTCTCCTTCGGCATCTCCGATCACCTTAATCAGGGCTCCGTCCTTGCCCATATGGAGAATTCGGCTGTTGCCGGTATCCACAACGTACAACGAGTCGTCCCCGGCGATGAACAGCGATTCGGGATTTTTAAGGGCTCCCGCCGACGTACGGCCGGGATCGATGGATGAATCGTACAGATAGCCGTTAATCGAGCTGACTTCGCTGCCGGACCGGCTCCACGTGTATCCCTGGTATGGCGCGTCGGCGGATGCAGAGCCGGAGAACGCCAGCAGCGGAAGGACAAACACGAGGAGCAGAAGGATGGCCCGCTTGCCTAACGCTCTGCTGTTACTGGTCATCATTTTGCCTCCTCCTATTCCTTCAGTCCGGAGTGGGCCATGGTCTGCAGCACCATCCGCTGGGTAATGACAAAAACCACCAAGGTCGGAATAATCATCAGGAAGCTTGCCGCCGCCAGCGTGCCGACCCTGGCCACGACACCGGCCCCGCCGCTGATAGTCTGAATCGCAAGCGGCAAGGTCTTCATCTCCTGGACCGTTGTATACACCATGGATGGATAAGGATCGTTCCAAGCCGAGATGAAGCTGAGCAGCGCAAAGGTGGAGATGGCCGGCTTCAGCATCGGGATTACGATTACCCAGAATACTTTCCATTCCGAAGCGCCGTCGATCCGCGCGGCCTCCAGCAGCGCATCGGGCAGCTGGCGCAGAAACTGCGTCATCAGGAACATTCCCATCGGGGCGGCCAGATACGGAAGCATCATCGCCCAATACGTGTTCATCAGTCCGCTGCGGCTGATCAGCAGATACTGCGGAATCTGCAGCACCAGCGGAGAGAACATCAGGGCGGCGACGATCATGTCGAAGATGGCGCTTTTGAAGGGCATATTATGTTTCGCCAGCGGATAGGCGGCCATTGCCGAGATCAAGACACCGCCGAGCACAATCCCCCCGGTAACAACTACGCTGTTAAATATAAACCGCGAGAACGGCACCGCCGAGGTTCCGGTAATAAGCAGCAGGTCGCGGAAATTAACCAGCGTCGGATTAACCACAAAAAAACGCGGCGGGAACAGGAACAGCTCGCTGGTCGGCTTAAACGCCGTGACTGCCATATAAATCAATGGCATAAGCATCAGCAGCCCGAACAGGGTGAGGAACAGATAAAGCGCAATGCCGCCGAAATCCATTCGTTTTAGAGTTAATTTGTGCATCCTATTCCCTCCCCAACACTCTGAAGATGAGGCGGTTTAACCCGAACATCAGGAAGAACAGCAGCACGGCAATGGCCGAAGCATAACCCATTTCAAAGCGGGTGAATGCATAATCGAACATGTGGGCCATAATCGTGTGCCCCGCATACAGCGGGCTGGGGAACCCGACCAGCCGCATGCTGACATCGAATACGGTAAGCGAGCTGACCACCTGCATCACCGCTCCAAACAGCAGCTGCGGCTTGACGGCAGGCACCGTGATGTACCACAGCTGCTGCCAGCGGTACTTGACGCCGTCGATGGCACCGGCTTCATACAGATCGGCAGGGACATTCTGCAAGCCGGCCAGAAAGGCCAGAAATCCGACGCCCATGTTCATCCAGAGTGAAACAAGGATGATAACGGGAACGATCGAATCGACATTTTGCAGAAACAAATAGGGTTCATTCAGAATGCCAAGCTGGATCAGAAAGTGATTGAGCAGGCCTTTGCGGTCACCGGCAAAAAAATACAGCCAGACGACGGACATCGCCACTGCGCTCGTAATTGACGGCAGATAGAAGCATAGCGTATAAAAAAATCTGTATTTCTGCGGAATCTGGCTGATCAGCCAGGCCAGCAGAAAAGCGAGTATATATCCAATCGGACCTGTGATGATGGCGAATTTCAGCGTAATGCCAACCGCCTTCAAAAAGATATCATCATCCACAAACAGCAGCTTGTAATTGGAGAACCCGATGAAACGCGGCGGTTCAATAATGTTGTAGTAGGAAAAACTCAAAACAATAGACATGATGATCGGCACGATTGTAAATATCGTGAACAAGAGCAGAAACGGCGCCAGAAAATAATAGGACACCCTGTTTTTCTTTATTTCTGTCCATAACAAGGAGCCTCTTCCCGGCTTCCGGGACAGCTGCGAGCCCGTTTTTGCACCTTCTGGAGACACGATGATTTCACTGCTCATTTCTGTCCTCCTTCCCCTGTGGCGCCCGAAGCCGCAGCCTGGTCCAACCCGAATTCCTCGCGTTTTTTGTCCAGCTCTTTATTGATTTCGCGTACACCTTGCTCCATGGCCTCGCGCGGATACTTGCCGTTCAGGACAATTTCATTCCAGATATTGGCGATATAGCGGGTCGTGTAATATCCTCCAAGCACAACCTCACGCTCCTTAAACCATTCCCACTGCTCCAAAATGGCATCGATATCCTGCTTCTGCCATGGCAGACGTTTGAGCGCCTCAATATTCGCGGTGTTCCAGCGCGCTTCAATGCCAAGCAGCGATTCCAGCTCGGAACCAAAGCTTTCCTGCGCGTCAGCACTGGTCCACCATTTCAGGAATTCCCAGGATTCCTCTTTCATGTCGGAATCGCTAAAGATCATGGCCGTTTGGGCTAATCCCCCTGTGGAGCGGTTGATCCGCCCGTCGGCTTGTTTAATCCCCGGCATCGGTTTCATTCCCCACCATCCAGTCAGCTCGGGAGCCGCGGTGGAGAGCAGGATATAGGTGGAGTAATCCGCCACCCCGATCGGCATTTCTCCGGAACGGAACCGGTTGTAGAAATCCGCCTGCTTTTGCAGCTTGTAATTCGTAAAAAGACCGGTCCATGTCTTCATGGCCGCCAGCGCCTCCGGCGAATCCAGTGCGGACTGGGTGCCGTGATTTTTATAAAAATCCCCGCCGTACTGGAACAGGAACGGCGCAAACTCGTTGATCGCCGAAGCGGGATTATTAGGAGCATGCGGGTAATAGAAATCCATTCCGTTTTGCTGAAGCAGCGGAATTAGCTCCATCACCTCCTGCCAGGTGTCCGGAATGTCCTCTTCTTTAATGCCAAGCTGCTCCATAATGTCCTTGCGGTAAAAGAGCATGCTGAAGTTCTGATTCTCCGGCAGCGCATAATCGCCGCCGTTATATTTATAAGGAATAAGCGCGCCTTCCCTGAAGCGCCCGGCAACTTCCTTATAGTCAGAGAACTCGTTCAGATTGACGAGTGAATTGCGGACGGCAAAATCGATCGGCACTTCGCCTTCAACGCCTAGAACTACGTCCGGCGCCAGCCCTGCCGTGCTTGCCAGCAGCAGAATTTGTTTTTGGTCGCCAGCCGCCGTAGGAATGACATTTACGTTAACCTTGATTCCCGTATTTGGCGTGAAATCCTCGTCGATCATCTGTTTGATAATTTCCGCCCAATCGCGGCCGCGGGAGATCCACAGCTCAAGGACTTTCTCATCCTTATAGGTGTTACCGATCCCGCTGTAATCCTTCGTGAAGGAGCTGGCAAAGTCATAGGTCATCGTTCCAAGCCTCGTATACCAGGGAGCTGCATCCTCTGGCCAAGGCTGATCCTCCGATTTCACGACGATATAGTCCATCACAATGCTTTGCTTCATTAAGCCGTTGACCCAGGTGCCTAGAGAAGCTTGCAAATCGGTCAACTGCTGCATCCGGCCGGGAATGGAGGAAGGTTCCTCCGCCATCTCCAGGATACGGTCACGTGCTTCATACAGCGTGCTCAGCTCCGAGCTGCCTTGCTCGACGCCATAGGCGTACATCGCTTGTACAGCCTCATCAAGCCTCCGGGCCATCAAATGCAGACGGGGCACCAGATCGGTGATATTCTGCTCCAGCTTCCAGTCGCCGTTAGGGTCGGGGTTGGTGCCGGTGACCTGCGTGATTTCGCGTGACAGGAGCGACATTTTTTGAGTTGTGTTCAATACGGCCTCAATCATCGGCCCTACGATGGATACCTGAACCTCCATCCGGAGCGTATGTTTGCCTTTCTCCAGGTAGAAATCGTAGGGTCCGTCTTCATTACCAAGCTTGTTCACCTGCCACTCCGCTTTGTAGGGGAACTTGACGGCATTCATTTCCCGGAATGGCACCCGGCCGTCGATCATGATCCGCCGTTCAACCGGAATTCCGTTCAGGAACCACTGCCCGAAGCGGATGCCGATGTTGTATAGACCACTTTCGGGAACCTCCATACTCCATTCTGCCCATTGACCGCCAGTACGCCAGCCGACGCCGCCGAAGCTGTTAAGCACGATGGAATCCTTGGTGAAAGGTTCGGTCAGCGGTTCCCGGTCTTCAATCCGCTTTAGGGTCGGATCGGAGCGCAGGGTCGAGGTTTCTGCCTGGATTTTGATCAGTTTGTTGTGCACGGGCTTATAGCCCTTGGCTGCATATTCTTGCTCTACTTCCGCGTAGGCAGGCAGTGTCTGCGGCGAGAAAATCCGCAGATCGCCTAGTGCCGCCGGCTCTCGGATTGCTTCAAGCCGGAGCGTGTGGTTGCCCTTGGTCAGATAAAAGCGGAAGGGTTCCCCAGTACGAGCTTCGGCATCGCGGAACTCGCGGTACTGCCAGCCGCTGACCTCCTCGCGTTTCGGGTTGAATTCATTTCCCTGATTATCCCGCCAGGGTTCGCCGCTTTCCTGCCACATGCGCTGGAATTCCATCTTCTTTACTTGAGAGAACAGGTATTTTCCGTCGATCTTCAGGCTGCGGATAATGGAAGAACGTTTGCCCGGGAGCGCGTAATAATCCATCCCCATTTGATAAAAACCGTCCGCAGGTACGGTAAAGGTGTATTCGGCCCAGCTGCCTTCTGTCTGCAGCGCCAGTGCAGACCCAGACTTGGCGCCCAAGCCGCGCATCAGTTCCGTGCCGCTGGAGCTGATGGCGGAGTAGGCGTCTGCCGGCAGCGCCAGGTCGAATTCCGCCGCATCGGCAGCTCCTTCCTTCTGCCAGTCTTCATAGTAGCTTGAATAGGTTGGCTCCAGCAGGGAATTGATACTGTTCGCCTCCAAGACAGAGCTTTCGTCTACATCCGTGTAATTGGGAATCCCCGCCATGGCGGCATTGTCAAAGCCTCTAGACTGATTCCACCACGCGAGAGCCAGTGCCAAAATCGTAAGAACCGCCAGACTTCCTTTATATTTTCGCAGGTAACGCAGCACGCATCGGTCTCCTCCCATCGTTACAGGTTATCCGGTTCTTCGGAGAAATGCAGGGGGACAGCTTCGGCCAATGCTGGTTGCCCCTGTCTCCTCTTGATTATTCCTGCATCGCCTTCTTGAAGCTGGCAATTTCCTTGGCGGCTTGAACCATCACATCATCCCCTATTTTTTGGATGACGGTTTTGGAGTCTGTATTTTTGGCGAGCGCATCCTCAATTGCTGCGATGAATATTTCCCAGCTTTTGTTGTCTACCGGAGTCAAGTGCTTGACCGGAATATTGTTGTTGAGCTGTTCATACAGCTTAAACTCCTCTTGTCCGCCCAAATATTCGTTTTTGGTGTTTGCATACCAGTCCAGGCCGGAAATATCTTTGTATCCCGGTTGAATGGAGTGCTTCGTCCAGATTTTCCAGGCGTTTTCGCTTCTCATGCACCACTGGATATAGGCCCAGGCGGCTTCCTTGTTTTTGCTCTGGGCAGGGATAACGAAGCTGGATCCGCCCATGCCAATATTGATTCCTGCGGGCAGGCGGGTTACCCGCCATTTGCCGGCCAATTCCGGGAAGGTATCCTTCAGCCCGCGGGCGCCAAACGAACCCGACACGATGCCGACCAGATCGCCTTTCAACACGAGCTGCTTGCCTTCGTCGGTGGAATAACCTACATGGGGAGCCCAGCCGAGCTGATGCCCGCGTTTGGTGATATCCAGCACCTTCACCATTTTGTCCGTATTGCGCAGCCAGTTCATATCCTTGTCAAAATAGCCGACCTCATCTCCGGCCCAGACAATGGGACCATCGCGCCATTCCATGAAGTACTTGCCGTTAGCTTTCAAAATTTGCACCAGGTTCAGAAAATTCTCCTCATCCTGCATGTATTCGCCCAGTTCAGCCGGATCGCTGGGCAGGCCCAGCTCTTCAAAAATATCCGCCCGGTAATAGTAGACACCCGGAGTCATATCCCATGGCATTCCAAGCAGCTCGGAGCTGTCCGGCGTCATCCAGCGTTCCCAGTTGAACGGATGGATCAGGTCTTTGTACTGTGCAGCGTTATATGGCGCATCCAGCAAATTTTCTAATACATGGCCGGTCATATAACGATGAAGCTGATACATTTCCACTTCGGCCACATCAGGCGCTCCGCTGCCGGCAGCGATCGTGGTCTGGAGTTTGTCGTGAAGATCGCCGAACGGCAGCACTACCGTTTTCAGCTTGATTCCGGGATACTCGGCCATAAAGGCTTTGCCCACCTCGTCAAAGACGGTCTCATTGAAAGCCCACACCGTCACTTCGCCGGTAATATCCTTGCTTGGCAGCCCCCCTCCGCCAGTGTCTCCGGACGGTGCGCTTTGTGTGGCTGCCGGGGCGGTTGTTTCTGCCGGAGCAGATGACAAATTTATATCGTTATTAGGAGAATTTTGGACGGAAGATGTGGCTGGCGCGCTGCTGCAGGCTGACAGAAACACCATCAACATCAACAGTATCGGCCAGTCCCTATTTCTCATTTTTTGAATCATTATGCAAGCCTCCCCTTTGATAATGAACAATTTGCTTTGCCAGTCTATGGTAAACGAGCTACTTTCCCGGGTTTCGTTTACAGGCCTCCTTCCTTCAATCTTAAGACAGTGACTGAAAACTTCGAGAAGGTATATTCCAGACTGCCGTCTGTTCCGGTTACTCTATGGGTTACCGGAGCCGCTTTGTCCGGGTCGGTGAAGCTGTTCTCATCGGTCAGGATATCCGTTGCAAGTACGGTAGCGCTTCCATAAAGTGTTTTTGCGGTCATCCCTTTTAGCAGGAGTTTGGCGGTCAGTGCTTGCTCGGAGGAGTTGACCACTTTGACAATAACATCGCCGGTGGCAAGCTCGCGGCTCGCCGCATAAAACATGGGCCCGGCAGCGGCCTGATCCTTGATTTCGTGCACCAGCTTACCATCAAGATGGGTGCGGATGGTGGTTCCCGACAGCTCAATGCGGATATCGTACCCTTTGCCGGATTCAATGCTCAGCGGAACGCTTTGGCCGATCACCGAACGGGTGCCGCCAACCGATTTTTCAATCGCGCTCACGGTATTCCCCCAGCCGCCGATATTCCACCAGTAGAAGTTGCCCTCGTCCTCAACGCCAAATAGAATAAGCATGCCTTCGGCTCCACCGGTCTTTTTGGCTTTGAGCGTTATCGTGTAGTCTCTCCAGGCTGGATCGCCCGCAATAATCCGGGCATCTGCAGAATTCCCCGTCTGCCGGAGCAGGCCGGCTGCATTGTCCCAGTTCCCGCTTTTGCTTTCCCATCTGCCGCTGTTCCGACTAAAGCCGTCCTCTAGAAGAATCCGATCACCCTGCTTAACCAGCAGATCATCATACTCGGCCTGCGTCGACCAGGTCCCCAGACCAACCGCGCCTTGAATGGATGCTTGCGGTGTGTCCGTCTGTCTGTGCTGATCCAGTACGGCGGGCAAAACGATATCGCCTTTGCTGCTGCCAAACATCTGCTGGACATAATAAGAGGGTGTGCCATAGCTGGACGCCGCGTCAAAAACAATCGCGTCCGGATTCCAGGTACGGTCCTTTGTGTTCACGAACAGCGGCGCATAGGAAGCCATTTTGACGATATCGGAATTGCGCTCCATGCCCAGCATAAAAGCCGCTTCGCCGAGCGCCGCATTCAGATTGCCTTCCCCGGCTCCTTTGGTCACCGCGTATTCTCCGACATAAATCTCCGGACCGCTGCGGTCGTAGCTGTCATAACGGCTCGCATTATTCATGAACCATTCCGCCGATTCGTAATAATGCTCATCCACCAATTCCACCGGCTCTCCGTCCACTTCCATATTGGCGATGAGATTCATCTCGGGGTATTTGGCTTTGATCGCCTGATAGAACAGACCGTAACGCTGTTTGTATTCTGCAGGCTGGAAGTTGTTTTCATTGCCTATTTCCACATACTTGAGCCCAAAAGGCTCGGGATGTCCGTTTGCCGCTCGTTTGGCCCCCCACTTGCTGGTAACCGGCCCGTTGGCATATTCAATGGCGTCGAGCACATCCTGAATCCATGGTCCGATTTCCGTGAGCGGAACGGTATTGGATTTGGTTACCGGATCACCGTCATGGGAGATGCCGATGTAAGCGACATAAAGCGGTTCCGCCTGCAAATCTTCGGCCCACTGTAAATACTCGTGGAAGCCCAGCCCGTCGGAGGAGCGGTAATTCCAGTAGCCTCGATGACCCGGACGTGTTTCGAGCGGGCCAATCGTTGTCTTCCAGCGGTATGCATTCTCCTGGGTGTTGCCTTCCACAAAACATCCTCCCGGAAAGCGGAGGAATGATGGCTTCATCTCCGCCACCTTTTCGGCCAGATCAATTCTCAGCCCGTTTTCGCGGGTTTTCCATGTCGGCGGAAACAAAGAGACCATATCCAGATACACTGTTCCCGGGGTGGATGCCGTTATAAGGAAACGAGCATTCGCCGCCGTCCCTGCAGACTTCAGGGTGTAGGTGTAATGGTTCCAGCCTTCTTTTAACACACCAACCGGATGCGCGGCATATACCTCCCTGCCGTCCGGGCTTTCAAGCGAAACATCCAGAGACATGCGCTGCCCCGGCTCCGGTCTGGCATAAAAGGAAAGCTTGTATTCGGCCCCTTCTTTCAGGGCGATTCCCCAGTACCCGTTATTGACCGCAGAAACTTTGCCGGTATTTGACGCTGTAGTTACAGACAGCTTCATGGACCGTGTCTGAACCCCGTTCAGCAGATTTTTGCCGCTGAGGCTTACGTTTCCGCTGCCCTCTCCCTTCTTCTCAATCCACCAGTTAAACAGCGTATCCGGGTGATCTTCAAATGAACGGTTGGAGATCAGCTCCGCGTACAACCCTCCGTCACCCGCATGATTGATTTCTTCAAAAAAAGCGCCGTACAGCATCGGGCTGATTGCCGGGCCAGGATTCTCTGTATCAATTGTCAATGTATACTCCGGAGCATGACCGGAATCCAGATCTTTCTCCTGTACTTCTGTCGGTTTGCCGGCATCTTTGGGATCAATGGGCTGACGGGTGACGGACGGTTCGGGTGGCGGTTTATTTGCTCTATTTATGTAGTAAACGGCTCCCCCAGCCAGCAGCAGGATAATCAGCAGCGTTACCCCCAACGTTCCTTTCTTTCTCTTCAGTGCGCATCCCCCTTCTTATTTCTCGCCAATGAACAGGAGCTATCTTTAGCGTGGAGCGTATGTAATTTATTTGTGAAATGACCACCCCCTTACTTTAGGATAATATAAATCATTTCTGTATTATATAAATGAATCCGTTTCCACAGCTAAATTAACACATAAAAAAACACTTGTAAATGAAGCAAACTAAACCATTTTATGATCAAATGAACTATACTTCATCAAAATTGCCGTTATTTATAAACTTATTTAAAAGGAAAGAACGTAAGATTTTTATTTGATTTTAGAAAAAACTAAAAACCAAGCCTTTTTTTGAATAAACCAGCTTAGTTTTGTGCAAAATACTTTCTTTTGTTTTAGGGAATATTCTTTTCGTTTACTTCGACTTAAAATCAAATTTTTTTCGATTTTTTTCAGCGGCCGTTCCCTAAGCCTTACACAAAAAACTCTCTCCTGCCAAAACCAAGGCAGAAGAGAGCCAAAATTTCTATTTTATTTTTTGTCCGCGGCTTCGTAAATCAGGCAGCGCAACGTTTGATCCGGATAACGCAGTTCCGCCGTATAGCTGCTTCCGTCCTTCAGCACCAGCTTTACTGCCACCATCCCTCTTTTGTTGTTTGTCTCTTGATCTGTCAGGTATGCTTTGACAATCGATCTGGACTCCCCCTGCCGCTCTTTCACAATCTGTGTTGCCTTCTGAATCCAACGTTTGTCCTTCTGAACCGCTTTGGCTGCGGCTGCATCGATTGGCGTTCTTTTCAGCGTAGGGTTAAAAGCGGTTGTATCCAGCACGGCCCCGGATTTGGCGTCAATCAGCACATGATACTCCCAATACGACTCCCCTTTACCAAGCAGGGTAAGCGACTTATGCGGAGCGTAATGCACCATCCAGGTCGGACGTTTCTCCAGGCCCGGCTCATCCAGCGTCACCGTCGCTTTTAACTTGGAAACATCCCCGTCGAACAGCTTGCGTACACTTTTGGCTGCCGCTGTCTCTGCATCCTCTTTGCTGATGTCGTGCGGTATTGCGGGCGTTGTCACGTTTCGTTTGGATGCCGCATAATTCAGCCGGTAAGACCAGTCTATGAGCTGCAGCAGCTCTTCGTCTGTCAACGTCCGCTCCGGATACGTATACGTGTTGGTCTCCAAATCCACATACAGTTCGGCATGTCCCGGTTCTAACGGCAGCATTTGCTTCGGACGCAGACCTTCATATACGTATTTATCCTCCAGCACCCGTCTCCGGTTAATTTCCGAATCCGTCAGTTCCCGGCCGGAAATACGGGGATCGTTGCCTGGCTTGTCCATCGCAGCATAAATCTGCTGGATTTGTTCCTCGGTCATATCTTTAAACAGATCGTCGTTCACTGTGGATACGGGGGCAGGAGCCTCCACTTTCAGTACGGGACTCATTTGCTCGGCCCGATTCTGCACAGCTTTGTTTTGTGCAGCAGTTTGATCTTTGGCGACAACAGCCGAGTTGACGAATTCCGGGACAAACAACGAGCTAATAGCAAGCATTCCTCCCGCAATCAACGTAACGGATAGTGCAGCGGGCAATTTGTGTTTTTTCAATGTGATCTCCTCCATCTGGAATCTTTTAATCTTGAGCCTGTATATACCTTACTCTCAAGATGTTATAGAGTAGGAGGTCAGTTGTTATAAAGTTGTAAAATAAGCCGGATGGATGTCCCCGCGCCAAGTTCCGAAGCCAGCTCAACCCTGGCTTGATGCGCTTCGGCAATTTGCCGGCACAAGGCGAGGCCAAGACCCGCATTCCCGTAAACTCTGGACCGCGCGGGGTCTGCCCGGTAGAACGGCTCAAAGGCGCGTTTGCTTTGCTCCTCCGTCATGCCGCTGCCATTGTCCCGCACTTCCAGCACAGCTTCCCCTCCCTGGCTGTAAGCCAGCAAGCGGACCGGGCTGCCCGGAGCCGAAGCATGAATTGCATTTTCAATCAAATTCACCAAAAAAGTGGCCAGCAGGTCGCCATCTCCCCGCACAGCGCGAATGGAGATTTCTGTCTGCAGCGGGATACCGTTTTCGGCCAAATTTAACCGCTCCGTCTGCAGGACGGTCTCAAACAGTCCGGCAACCTCCACCTCTGTTTGCTCCAGCGGCTGGTGGCGCAGCACGGATAAATCGAGCAGTTTAAAGGCCAAATTTTTCAGGCGGACAGTCTCGCTCCAAATGTAGCGGCCTGCCTTCATCTGATCCTCTTGGCCAATGTTGGCCGAAGTGAGCAGTTCGGCAAATCCCTGCATACTTGTCAGCGGGGTCCGCAGTTCGTGGGCGAGATTATCGACCATCCGCTGTTTGTCCTCCGCCATATCGGATAAATCGTTGATCCGCTGCTCCACCACTGCCGCCATTTGGTTGAAATGAAGCGCCAGCTCACCGAATTCGTCCTTGCTGTGCAGATTCACCCGGTTGGTATAATCTCCTTCGGCAATCGTTTTGGACGTCTCCGACAGCTGCTTTAACGGCTTGGTCAACTTTTTAATCAATAGATAGAGCAGCAGTGCCAGCACCGGCCCGACAATCCAGTTGATCATGACAAAAAAACGGTTCAGCTCCTGCTGCTGGCTGTAGAGCGAACTGATGTCCCGCTGATAGATCAGCTCCATCTGCTGGTATGGCGCAGGAAGCTGCATGGCTAAGCGGATGACATGTTCTTCCGGCTGGGCAGCCTGACCGCCTGAACCCGGATAAACGAGCCGGCCGTTCTCCCGGAGCTCCAAGCGGATCCCTTGCTCCCCGTAGTAATCCCCATAGGACTCAGCCACGCTGGCCAGCAAAACAGGGGTAAGCGAGCTGCCCCGCGCGCGGATCGAATCGAGATTCTCGTAGATATTATTGGCGACCAGCAGTTGCTCGCTGGAGGCCCGTCTGGTTTCACTCTCCATGTTAAGCTGCCAGCTTTTTTTCATCACCATAATGACACTTAAATCCAGAGCGAATATAAAAAGCGTGAGCACGGCTAGCAGGACTTTATGCCAAAACCGCATGGCTACACCTGAACTTCCAGGCGGTAGCCCAGTTTAAATACCGTTTTGATCCGTTCTTCCCAGCCCAGTTTTTTGCGCAGCTGGCGGATATGTACATCCACGGTTCGGGTATCCCCCGCAAAATCGTACCCCCAGGCAAGCTCAAGCAGCTTTTCTCTGGAGAGAGCAATATTTTGGTTGCGGATCAGCACTTCCAGCAGTTCAAATTCTCTTGCGGTCAAATCTACCGGCAGCTGGTCTACCAGGACCTGGCGCTCCGGAAACCGGACTTCCACTGAATCGCAAATAAAGATAGACGGGGATTGTTCATTCCTGCGCAGCACAACGTTTATCCGGGCCAGCAGCTCCAGGATTTCAAAGGGTTTGATAATATAATCCTCCGCTCCCAGCTCAAACCCCTTGATCCGGTCTGCCAATGCATTTTTGGCGGTAATAAAAATGACAGGAATACGCAACGACGCAATCTGCCGCATCACTTCAAATCCGTCCAGTCCCGGCAGCATCACATCCAGCAGAATCAGATCCGTCCGCTCTTTTTTTACCATTTCCGCAGCCTCCGGGCCGGTATAGGCTTGGGAATAAGTATGTCCGACCAATTTAAGATTCATGGTGATCAAATCGCTGATCGGCTGTTCATCCTCAACTACCAGTATATGAGCCATTCCCTGAATATCCTCCTGTTTCAATCCGCTTATAGTTTCTTGCATTGCCTATTTTAATAGGTCGGGGTAATTATCGCAAAAAATAGAGTTCTCGTAATAGGAACGGAACACCACATTTCTTTTCCCTTCAACATAAAGCTCCATCCTAGTCATCCGGCGGAATGGGTTCTGTAACCTGGGTTACCGCAAGTGTGCTTGGCAGCAGTGGAGCTGCATGTCCACCTGGTTTTTAACGGGATTTTTTTCGTGTTCTGTTTCCTCCCTCCCTTCCGTATATTAACAAGGAATGGCAGGCCGGCCGCCTTCACCAGGTCAAAAGTTAAAGCGCTTTAATTTTCTAACCTGCGAAAGGAGAGTTACATGACTGCGATTTCAGGAAAAAAAGGGGTTCGTGTTTGTGCTTTGTTTTTGGTTATTCTTATGCTGATTTTTCCTTACAACCAGGAGGCGCGGGCGGAGCAATCCGATACTGGCTTTGATACCGCTGATGCCATTGATGTAGCTGCTGCTCCCGTCGTTTTGTCGGAATGGATATTTGAAGAGGTAAGCGGCGGCGGTGTATACCCGGCTACAGGCGGCCTGCTGCAGCATGACGCCAGCTTCCGGAGCGTCGGCGGCTATTTCGAGTATTACGACAGTGATCAGCAGGCGATTAGCTTCCAAGGCTGGGACAACGGAAACGGCAAAAAATACTGGCTGGCCTCTTTGTCAACAAAAGGGTATGAACAAATTATGCTGTCGTCACAGCAAACTTCCAGCGGCACGGGCCCCCGCGACTTTAAAGTTCAACTTAGTACCGACAACCAGAACTGGACCGATGTGCCTGGAGCCTCGCTAAAAATGGCGTTATCCAGCTTTAACTGCTCTGGCAATACATGCAAACTTACGAATGCCCCTCTACCCGGCGCGGCGGACGACCAGGACCAGCTCTATATCCGCTGGGTCGTTAGCTCCAATACGAACACGAAGGGGTCGCAGGGAATCGGCAGCACAGGATCCAGCCTGATCAAGGATATCCGGATCACCGGATCACCCAAGGAAGGCGGCGGACCGGTTGGTTCTCCAACAAAAATGCTCTCCGTAACGCCTCAGGCGGATGCCACTGGGGTAGACCCTACGGCTGCAGTCCAAGTGACTTTTAACAAACCGGTTGCGATCAAGCCGGGATTCGCCGTCAGCATGACGGACCAAAATCAGGCTCCGGTCAGCTCCGTCACGGCTGAAATCCTAGGCACTTCCGTGCTGAATATCAAACATCCGGCTTTGGCGGCGGGCAAAACCTATACGGTTCTGGTGCCAAAAGAACTCATCGCGGGCAAGGAGGACGGAATAACTCCGGAACAGGATCTCTCCTGGAGCTTTACCATCCGGAAAGCCTCAGATTCTCCTGCGATTCCGAAGCTGATCAATATGACTTTGACCGGCGATACCCAAACCACCCGTTCTTTTGCATGGTACACGGACGCCTCTTCGCCATCCGTTGTGCAGATTGCAGAAGGCACTCCAGGATCGGGAAGTGCGTTTCCGGAGAGCGGCGTGATGATCTTCCAGGGCACCACCGAAGAAATTCAAACCTATGTCACCAAAGCCGACCGGAAAGCGAACAAGAAAAAGAAATTTTACAGCCACAAAGTTACGGCAACGGGTCTGCTTCCGGGAACATCCTACCAATACCGGGTCGGCAGCGGATCAGCGGACAGCTGGAGCGCCACTGGAACATTCACGACAGATTCGGGAAATGAGCCGTTCCATTTTATCGCGGGATCAGATTCCCAGGCTTCGAGCAAGCCGGATTTTGAACCGTGGGCAGATACCTTCAAAAAAGCCGTGCAGACGATCGGCGATCCGAAGTTCCTGATCAATGCCGGGGATCTTGTGGACAACGGGGATCTGGAGGAGCAGTGGCAGTGGATGCTTGGGCTTGCGCAGGATCAGCTGCTTCATGTTCCGATCGTTCCTGTACTTGGCGGGCACGAGGTGCAGGATTATGACGGCGATGAAACGACACCGAATTCCAACTTTTTTAATCATTTCAATCTGCCAAAACAGGTGATCCCCAACACGGATGCGGGTTCGGTCTACTCTTTTGAGTACGGCAATGCCCTATTCCTCGTCTTCAATTCCCAATACGAAGGCGAATTAGCCAGTAACGGCAGCATTAAAGAGCAGGATCAGCAGTTTGCCGATCAGGTGGAATGGATGAAATATATCGTCGCCCAAAGCGATGCCAAGTGGAAATTTGTCACCTTCCATAAAGGGCCTTATTCTGCGGGAGACAATGCGGGCGAATGGGAAGACGACCGGGTTCAATTTTACAGAAAAGTCCTCGTTCCTGCCTTCGACCAAATGGGAATCGACATGGTGTTTGAGGCGCATGACCATATGTACATGAGGTCCCACCAAATGCTGAACGACAAGGTTGTTCCGGCAAACCAGATCACTTTTGACGAACAAGGAAACGCGTTGAATCCTAAAGGCACCATTTATCTGATGTCCAACGCTTTTGGAGATAAGTTTTACACGAAATACCCGGGTTATAACGACTACTTTGCGGCAAAAAATACCCAGCCTAACAAAAAGATGTTCACCGGCGTATCGGTCTCGTCCGATGTGCTGCGGATCAAAGCTTACACCGCCGCCAAAAAAGACGAAACCGCCGGAAGCAACGGCGTCAAGCTGTATGACCAATACAGCATCAAACGCACGGACAGCAAACCTTCCAAAGTGGAAAACGAAAGCGTTCAGGTCAGCGGCGGCAAAGCCGTTATCCGCTGGAGCATGCCGGCTTCCAGCAGCGAACCGGTCAAGGGCTTTTGGGTTTATGAAAAAAAGGGCCGGATTACCCCGTATTGGAACGCTTATGTCCCTGCCCAGTCCGGCAAAAAGGACTACAGTTTGACCGTCAATAATATTAAAGCATCCAGCACCTACGAATTTGTGATCCGGTCCGCCGGCAGCCGAATGAACGCTGATCCGGTGGAAGTCAGTGTTCCGTAAATAGGAACAAAGCAAAAGCCCGGGGATTCCCTGGGCTTTTGCTTTTGTCCTATCGTTTTATCGCGGCGTCACACGAAGAACTTTTCCGCTGTCATCCTCGATAATACGTATGCTTTTGTCATCAATAAGCTGAATGGTCCCGTCCGGCTTCAAGATTTCGACAGGTTCCGTTAATCCGTGAGCGGCGGATTTGCGCACCAGCCCTTGGTTCTTGAACAACAATGTATACAGATCATAGACGCCGGTCTTCCGGTCAGTATGTTCCACTTTTACAACAAGTAAATTTTTGGGGCTCCACTCAAAGTTTAGAGTAAGATTATGGGTGTTCACATCGATGTCTTTCAGACCCAGCGGAACCGTAGTTTTTTGTCCTGTGTATACATTCGTAATCTCCAAGTCCCCGTTTTCCGCTTGAATCCTGTAGGAGTACCCCATCATGCCGCCTGTAAAAGTATCCGTGTAATTATGGAGTCCCGTCACGGTTACCTTGCCCGTTTTGGCGTCACTGGCGGCCACCTTTCCGTCCAAAGCGGAAGCGAGGAACCGGATCGGCACATAAAGATGGCTGATGTACGAGAGGGGTTCTCTGCCCATGTCCACTTTCCGCCCGTCTACTTCAGCAATCGTACTGCCCTTTTGGATAACGATTCGCTTTTGATGCCCATATAGAACCGGCTTGTTACCGTCTTCCAAACCCCACCGAAGACTTGCTCCGCTGCCCAGTGTGTAAAAGCTTCCATAAGTTACTCCGTCTTTATAAAGAGTCTGAATACGATTTGTACGGCCATCTGCCCACTGCAATTCGAGCTCGACATACTTGGAAGCCGCATGTAAAGTTTGAGCCCCTACAGGGAACAGCATAGATAAAGCAAATAAAAAAACATACACATTTTTCCAATGCTTCTTTTTCACGGAGATCTCACCCGCTATTTGTATTTTTGTTCTTCTATAATGAGGCGCATAAATATAAAAAGTTGCTTATGTAAAGTGCAGCATATTGACTGCAAAGCGACCGATGACTACAGCTGGAGCCATTACATAAATTACCCGGATTTCGTGGAACAAGCAGATGCCAAAGCCGCTCTTCACAAGTACAATCCCAAAGCGGTCATCTGTTCCTGGCCTGTGCCTAAAAACAATTATGAGAAGCATGTTTTTCGGACGGAATCCGTTGATCTTTACATTGTGATCGGTACACGAAGTCCGGCGTATACCTGCGATTTCGAGACTTACACCCAACTTGATCATTTTTCCATGGAGATAGACGACCATTTGTCTTCCCTAATCCTGCCGCCATCCGAAGAAAATGCCGTTTATATTTTCAGGCGCACCTAACCCTTACCACTGCATAAGCTCTTTTAGATGTGCTGCGAGTTTGTCCGCCGCTTTGCGATGCGTAGCTTGAGACGGGTGGAAGTCGGCCGCGTAACCGTCTGCGGCGAGCTGCACGTCGAACTTCATGGCCGAAATTCTTTTGTCGCCTGTTTCCTGCTTGTACATGTGAACTGCTAGTTCAACATATGGGTACAATCTGTCTCCCATGATTCCCAGCGCACACAGAATTTCGGCCTGAGGGTTGCAGTGTCTAACCATTTTCAGAAATTTGGCATACTCCCGGGCATATTCCTCTTGCTTCCCGGCGTCCTCTTTTGTGTAGGAATCATCGTTGGTTCCAAGGTTGATGACGATGAGATCCGGCACAATCTTGTTAAAATCCCACTCCAGGTCTTGCGGCCGCAATGTTCCGTCAAATTTTCCTTCAGACTTCCCCACTTTCTTATAATAATCAGGGAGTAAATGAGTGGTCAGCTTCTGATCGTTTTCGGTATAGCCGGTTATGATGCCGTATCCGCTGTAGCACACCATGCTGTAATCGGCTTGAAGCTCCCGGGCGGCCAGGTACGCATAAGTCTTGGTGACATCTTCGGTAGCCGTGGAAAAAGAATGAAGCTCCTGCTCAACATCCACCCCATAACCGCAGGTTATGGAGTCGCCGATAAACTCGATCATCCGGCTGCTGCTCCGCGTTGGTTTGATTCCATCCTTGGCGTCAACAATGATCGCTTGTATCCCCGCAGTAGACATCGCCGACTCGGACAGTTTAAGAACCTTCACGGTTACCTCTTGCTCTGTATCACTTTCAAATACCGTATACGTTGTAAGCGGCTTGTTCAGTTGTTCGTCGATGATCCGTTTTCCGTTTACGAAGATTCCCATCCGGGCCGGGTTTGGGCTGCTGGAGGCTACGTCATCCCCTTTTAAGGTAATTTTCGCTTTTTTGCCATAAAACGAAAACTCCGCGCCGCCGCCCGAAAGAGCCAGCCACAGCACGTCTTGATAAAAATAAGTCCGCCCGAGGATTTTGACATGTTCCCCCGTGGCTTTGAATTGCTGCATGGATTCCGGCATCCTGAGTTTACCTTCCTTTTCCGCTTGGTTTATTTTTTGATCAAAACGGTTAGTTCCCCTTCAAATACCTGCTCGTCATTTTGATTAAACGTGGTCAGCCTTACTGTAACGAGCCCTGTTTCGTTTCTCTTTTCTTTAATTTCGATTACATTAACCAGGCAATGCAGCACATCCCCGGGATATACCGGCTTGATAAATTTAATATGATTCATTGCAGTTCCGGCAATGATATCCTCGCCATAGCTGCCAGTTTCAACCCACAGCTTAAACGAAACAGCCATCGTCTGAATGCCGGAAGCAATGATCCCATTAAATCGCCCTGCTTTTGCTTTTTCTTCATCCAAGTGCATATACTGCGGATCGAATTCGGCCGCAAATTGGGTCAGGCTCTCTTTTGTAATTTCAATCGATTGGGTAGTAAAAGTCTGTCCCGCATAAAACTCGTTCAGCTTCACACCAGCACTCCTTATCTGAGAATTGCGCTCTGTCTTTTCCGTTACCGGTCGAATTCTATCATAGCTTTGAACTGCTGGAAGATTCAAGTTCAAGCCGGCTGTCCAGTCATCTCGTTAACATTTAATTCAGTTTGAGAATGGTAAGTGAAGCTTTCAATATCCCAAAGATTCACCAACAAGGATCACCTTTATTCTCCCCGCTGTTTTACACATTCTTGTTTGGACAATGTAAGAACAGATACAATCATCTGTTTTACAATCGCCGCAAGCACCATTAATCAGGCAGGGCGTTTTTTGCGGCGAATGTAAAAACGGGCTGGACGAGTTCGAACAGCGGTATGCATTAATGGGGGCCGCATAGGTTCTGGCTCTTATCACTGCGTCTTCAGCGGTCTTGCAAACCTTATTCATCCCAACAAGAGCAACAACACTTTTCGGTCCAAAGGTAATCGCTGCCGTTCGATTGCCCACTGTCGATATTGACCAATATACCATCTTCGCTAACGGCGTTAAAGCTGGTTAAATAGGTATCGCACAAAAGAGCTTGCCGCATGAGTTCATAACGTTCCTCCATTGTTTGCGCTGTATCACGATCAGTGATTATATAGCTGCCTTGACGTACTCGATGAAGAAGCCCGATCTCCTCAAGCGTGGCTGACCCGCCCCATGATACCGAAGAATGTTCCGGAATAAAGGATAGTGCCTTTTCTACAGCTTCTATGGCGTTATCACAGTAATATGCCTCAAATTTTCTGTTTTGCAGATTTTTAATAACCTTTGATGCTAACAACCGATTTCTCGCTTTTATTGAATTGTCTTTCCCTTGCATTATTCTTCCTCCATTCTGACCTTAGACAAGGTGACTAAATCGCATGTGTATGTATGATTAATATAGTATAGTAAAAAGAAAAAGGATGTTGCACGTGCAACGAGAAGCCTCTCATGAATAACTTAGATTCCCTATGTCAATCACGTTTATTTTCGGGGATTTCCCCAAATGACATTCCCCAAATGCTTAAATGTCTGTCAGCCACACAGAAAGAATATGCAAAAGATGAGATGGTTGTCCGTGAGGGCGATGTAGTTGATGATGTCGGCATCATTTTGCAGGGGAGCGCTCAAAGTACGAAATTGAGCATCACGGGAAAACAAATTATTGTCTCCCTCCATTATCCAGGCGGATATACCGCTGTTTTGACAGCGGCCAGCCGTGGAAGAAGATGCCCGATGTCTGTAAAGGCAATAGAACCGCTTGAGGTTCTGTTTATTCCTATCCAAAGCATATTGAGCCGTTGTACGAAGTTTTGTATGGCACACGAGCAATTACTTGGAAATCTTTTTGATAGTGTTGCAGAACGGGCGTTAGAACTGCATGACCGGAATGATTGTCTGATTATGCCTACTATTCGGGACAAGGTTTTAACTTATTTAACAAGAGTTATGCGTGAAACAGGAACAGAAACTTTTACTATACCCTTTGATAGAGAAGAGATGGCCGAGTATCTGAATGTAGACCGCAGCGCCTTATCCAGAGAGCTTGCATGGATGAAGTGGGACGGCTTGATTGACTTTTATAGAAACGAATTTAAGCTATTGCAACAGCAGTAGAAAAAGATTTTCACTAACCGGCTCCAGATACAAAAATACCGCCCATCTTGTCCAATAGGGCGGTATCCTGTGTAAAGTGATAGCTCATATTTTATTTTGATATTCCCTTATCGCGCGGGTGCACTTCACCTTCCGGAGGGGCTTGATCTCTTACCGCTTTTATTCAACCGATTTCAACGCTTCAATCATGTGAATTCGCTTAAGCTTGATGTGCATAAATGCCATGACGATGCCAGAGAACACCATGGTTAAAAGCGCTGCATAAATATAGCTCGGCCAATGGATAATGGGAGCGAACATGGTTGCATCCAACTCGGCCGTCTGCAGGACATAGCTGTGCAGCACGATGCCGAGACCAGAGCCGGCCGCTATGCCAAGCAGGGTCAGCAGGATATTTTCCCGGTAAATATACATCGTCACTTCATTGTCATAGAAGCCCAGCACCTTAATGGTCGACAGCTCGCGGATACGTTCGGACACATTGATATTGGTCAGATTATAGAGGACGACAAAAGCCAATGCCGCCGCGGATACAATCAGCACCAATGTAACCACATCCATACTTTTCATCGTCTCATCAAATGCCGAACCTATGCTGCTGGAGAAGCTGACCGCGGCCACACGATCATTTTCCGTCAGCTGTTCGCCGAACTGGTCCTCCCAAGCGCTGTCCTGTGCAGTATAATTCAGCAGCGTAGTGTTGAAAACCGGCTCCTTTCCGAACACGGAGGTATAATACGCTGGCGTCATATAGACATAGTGCAGCACATAGTTTTCCGAGATGCCCGTAACATGAACGTCAAAAGAGGCATTTTTGCTGTTTACCAGCGTCAGGTTGTCTCCCGGGTAAATGCCGTAAAGCTTGGCCAGCTTCTCCGATATGACCGCCCCTTCCTCCGTGAGTTCCCCGGCTTCCCCGCTCACCCGGTCACGCAGCTGCACAAAATCCGGCAAGGAATCCGTAGCTGCCGGAATAAACAGATTTACATCCTGGTCATTAACTCCTTTTGCGCGAGCGGTCATAGTTTCCTGCGCTACATCCAGCGTCCCGGTTATTTCGGGATTGTCCGCAAGCAGCTGTTCGTAGGAATTCTGCGCAGCTTCGTCCGCATCAGGATGGAGCGCTACAAGCGCATCGTATTTCATAATCGCGCCAAACTGCTGCGGCGCAATGCCGCCGATGGAGTCCTTAAGGCCAAATCCCGTCAGAATCAATGCCGTACAGCCAGCTACGCCGAACACCGTCATGAACATCCGCTGTTTATAGCGGAACAGGTTGCGTGCGGTTACCTTGTGAGCGAAGCTGAGCCGTTTCCATACCCATGTGATTCGCTCCAGCACAATCCGCTGGCCGCTTTTCGGCGCCTTCGGACGCATCAAGATGGAGGCGTTGGCACGCAGCTCAACCCGGGCGGCAAACCAGGCGGTCAGCGTGGTGCAGACCAGCGCCACAATCACGGAAATGACCGAATACGAAGGATAAAAGCTTTTGATAAGATCCGGCAAATTATAAAGCGAGCTGTACGCGTTGAAAATGATAACAGGCAGCACGCTGAAGCCAACCGCCAGGCCGACCGCCGATCCCGCCAAGCTGGCGATTGTGCCATACACCAGGAACTTGGCCATGATGTCGCTGTTGCCGTAACCGAGTGCTTTTAGTGTTCCGATCTGCAGCCGGTGTTCCTCCACCATCCGCGTCATCGTCGTTAAGCTCACCAGTGCGGCTATCAGGAAAAAGAACACAGGGAACACGCTCGCAATCGCCGACAAACGGTCCGCATTGTCTTTATACTCCGCATACCCCGGATTTGCGCTGCGGTCAGTCACATAGATTTTGGGCAACTCCAGCGCCGCCAGCTGCCGTTCGCCTTCGGCCAGCTTCTCTTTTGCCTCCGCCAGCTTTTTGACCATAACCTCTGCGTTTTCCGCTTGTACCTGCGGTTGGCCTTGGGCTTTCTGCTGGGCCCCAGCCTGTTTCTCCTGCGCCCGCTGCTGCGCCGCTGCCGCGATTTGCTGCTCGGCTGCAGCCACCTCCGCACGGCCTTTAGCCAGCTTTGCTTCCGCTTCGGACCGCAGCTCGGACAGCCGCGCTTCCGGTACGCCCGACATCGCCTGCTCCACAGCACGGGTATGCTGCTCCATCAGGGACTCATATTCCGCGCTGTAGGCTTTTATCCCTGCCGCATCCTTAAAGGATAGATAAGCTTCCGTATAAACCGGCTGCTTAAAATCGGATTCCGGAATGGCGGCAAACGCGTCAGCCGTTCCTTTGCCGATCGTGCTGGTTCCGCGGTTGCTTTTCTCAATAAACTGGGGACTGCGCACAAAGCCAACTACCGTGTACTCCAGCTTCTTGAAGCTTTCCTCTGCACCGGTATCCTCCTTGTTCCCGCTGAATTTCACCTTATCGCCCAGCTTGTATTCGCCGGACAGCACATCATCGAGTACAATCTCCCCGGATTGTTCCGGCAGACGCCCGTCCAACAAGCGGTACTGATTAAGCGGCTTCTCCGTATTGTAAGAAAAAACCTTAAGAATATCTCCGTTATCCCCGGCAAACACATCCGCGCTGTACCCCGGCTGGACAACATCGGTCTCCGGCACCGTCTTCAGCAGTGCAATATCTTCTTCGGTTAGACCATAGGTACTCTGCACCTTTAGGTCCATCAGCCGGGTATCCTGGTAAAAGCTGCTGGCAGTGTCCAGCATATCCGGTCCGGCCGCCTTGATGCCGGAGAAAAAGCAGACGCCCAGCATAATGATCGCAAATATAGAGATAAAACGGGCTTTGGTATGCCCGATCTCCCGGAAAATATCCTTCCATAATGCCCGTTTATTCATCTCGGCCGCTCCTTACCATTCGATATCGTCAACAGATAGCGGCGAAGGATTGACAACCATCTTCCGTACCTTGCCGTTGTTTATTTCGATCACCCGGTCGGCCATTGGCGCAATCGCCAGATTGTGAGTGATGACGATTACCGTCGTCCCTGTGTTGCGGCACGTATCCTGCAGCAGCTTCAGGACCTGCTTACCGGTATTGTAGTCCAGCGCTCCTGTCGGCTCGTCGCAGAGCAGCAGCTTCGGTTGTTTGGCCAGTGCCCGGGCTATGGCCACCCGCTGCTGTTCCCCGCCTGACAGCTGGGCCGGGAAATTATTCAGCCGTTCCCCCAGGCCCACATCCTCCAGCACTTTGCGCGCATCCAGCGCGCGCGGGGAAATCTGCGAAGCCAGTTCGACATTTTCCAGTGTGGTCAGATTGGGCACCAGGTTGTAGAACTGAAATACGAAACCCACGTCATTACGCCGGTAGCCGGTCAGCTCCTTGCTGTTATATTTGGCGATATCGGTACCATCCACAATCACCTGGCCTTCGTCGGCCGAATCCATGCCGCCCAATATATTCAGCACCGTCGATTTGCCGGCGCCGCTGGGACCCACAATCACCGCAAACTCGCCTTGGTTAATCTCAAAATCAATTCCGTCATTGGCGACGATCACATTGTCGCCCATTTTGTAGCGCTTGTATTCGTTTTTCACCGCAACAAAACTCATTCCTCATCCTCCTGATCCGGTCTGCGCCATGTCCGTCCTGGTGTTGTTGTCCAGTTGGCGCCTGGTTAGTCAGCTGCATATTACAGTCCAGTTTATCACAAAAAAAAGGCTCAAGCCCGCATGGGACTTGAACCTGATGTTTGTTCCGGCGTCATGCCCTCTTTTTTTTGAGCATCCAGCTATTCCAGTATTTCAATATACCCTTCCGTTCCATTCACCCGAATCCGCTGGCCGTCGGTAATCCGTTTAGTGGCGTCATCTACCCCGACAACAGCCGGCAGGCCATATTCGCGCGCAATTACAGCGCCATGGGTCATCAGTCCGCCCACCTCGGTGATCAGGCCGGCTATCGATACGAACAATGGCGTCCAGCTGGGATCGGTAAAAGCCGTGACCAATATATCCCCGCTTTCCAGATCAGCGTCCTCCATATTCAAAATCACACGCGCCCGCCCTTCGATCACTCCGGAAGAAACAGCCAGTCCTGCGATGGCACCCGCGGGAAGACCGTCCCGGTTGTACCGGCCTGTGAGGATTTCGCCATCTGATGTGATGACACGCGGCGGCGTAAGCTTTTCGTATAATTTGTACGCCTCCTGACGTTCGCGGATGATCCGGTGATCCAGCTCATTTGTGCGCACTACTGCTTGCAATTCGTCAAACGTGAGATAATAAATATCTTCTTTATCATGGATCACGCCCGCTTGTACCAGCTGCTCTGCCTCTTTCAATAGTGCCTGCTTGTAGACAAAATAGCGGCTGATCATGCCGTATTTGGGATACTCCCGGTACCCGCTGAAATTCCGGATGATGCTGATCATCCGTTTCGTCTCTTCAGCTTTTTGTGCGCCGTCCGGCAGCTGTTTCAACCTTTCCAACAGTTCCTGTTTCTTGTCTAACGCTTCCTGGCGTCCCTGCTCGAATTTCCGGCTGCTGGCGTGCGGCTCAAAGTTTTTGATATTGCTGAGGATTACAGGGAGCAAAGCGGCCGGCTTTTCACTCCACCGCGGTTTGGTAATATCGATTTCTCCGGCACAGCGCATGCCGTATTTATGGAGATAGCCGCTAATCGCATTATAAGCTTCCTGCCCTCCACTTAACCGGACCAAACCATCCAAAAAATGATCGTCTTTCACATGCTGCAAATAATGAATGACTTCGGGATAGGGGCGGATTACATCCGCAACATCCAGCAGCGCCAGCCCCATTTCCGACGTGATATTGTCCGGCACAGATTGGGCAAGTGTATCTGCGGCGTTTTTTTCGCCAAGCCAAGCATTCATGTTTTCATTAATCCAGGCGGACGCCTGCATGGTGGCCATGATGACTTTCGAACTTTCCGGGGCAAACAAGATTTTCTTTAGCTGCTGCTGGATATCCTCCCGGATAAAATCAAACAATGCCGTTCCCGACACGGACTGGATATCCTGCTTCAGTTGCTCAAGCGATTCTTGACTGCGCTTAATCAGAGCCGGCACAATGGCCGGATCGCTGTTGAACTGTGCCAGGATATCCAGGTTACTGCCTGCGGGTTTGGGAGCAGCATCGCTATCTGGCAGCGATTTTATAAAATTGCCGCGTTCGATGACCGTTGTAAGCGCGTCTTTGATCAGCGGATCGGATTGGCCCAACGTGTTTAACATTCCATGTCTGCCTGCAGGTGTGGCCAATATGGGAGCTACATCGACAAACAACCTTCCGGCTGCTGTCCGCATAGAGGCAGGGGTCGTTAACATATAAAAGGACAACCCTAACGGCTTAATCGGATCGGTCATCATCTGTTGGTGGCCAACGGAGACATAGACGTGATTTTCTTGGTCATTGGCTTCAGGAATGGGGTACAGCGTAGTGATGGGACGGCTCTGGACAATATGGAAGATGCTGCCGGCCAAACACCATTCAATATCCTGGGGCTGCCCGAAATAAGCTTCGATTTGTCTCCCAAGCCGGGCCAACTGCAGAATTTGCTGCTCCGTAAGCGTTTGGTTTTTTTGCTGATCCGCGCCGATCTGCTGCGTTACGGTCCCGCCTTCCTTGCGTCCATAAACTGCCAGTGTTTTTGCCGCTATCCTGGTATCGACGACGGCATCTTCCTGGACTTTATAACAGTCGGCCGAAACCAGGCCGGAAACCAGCGCTTCCCCAAGGCCAAAGCTTGCATCGATCGATAGCAGCTTACGGTTGGAGGTGATGGGATCAGCCGTAAACATAATGCCCGAAGCCTCCGGAAAAACCATTTTTTGTACGACCACAGCTAAACGAACTAGTTTATGATCGAATCCGTTTTGCATCCGGTAAATCACCGCACGGTCTGTAAACAGGGACGCCCAGCATTTGCTGATATGTTTCAGGATGGCTTCTTGGCCAATGATATTTAAAAAGGTGTCTTGTTGACCGGCAAAAGACGCATACGGCAGATCCTCGGCCGTTGCGCTGGAGCGTACGGCGTAGGCCTGTTCCTCGCCATACCGGGAGAGGTAGCGGGTAACGGCTTCCGCCACTTCGGAGGGAATCTTTGCCTTCATAATGAGCTGCCGAATTTTTTGCGACGTCTCGCTAATTTGGTCTCGGTCTTCTACGCTTAGTGCAGTCAAATGGTCCAATAACGCATGATAACTTTCGTTATGTTCGATGGCCTGCTGATAACCCGCAGTGGTCACGCAAAAACCTTCGGGTACATTCAATCCCTTGATTTTTGATAAATCGCCTAAATTGAAACCCTTGCCGCCAACGAGGTAAAACTGCGTTTTTTCGATCTCCTGGAAGCCGAGAACCAAAGCGCTCATTCCAATCTCCCCTAACTCATAAATTTGAAAAAAACATTTGACAACAGATTACGGGCATGATAGTATTAAAGTATAAGATAAGGTAATTCTGTCTTCACCATATGCACAATCATATTTCATTGTATCATTACTTCTTCCTTGTTGCAATCATAAAGAACTTGAATACATATCCCTTGCTCCTCTTCTAAGGTGCAAACCTCAAGAAATATCGACCCTTATAAATGTGGCAGTTGGCTGATTGCAGTCAATTGCCTTTTTTATTATCACAAATTTCTGAAAGATTTTATGGATTGAATGTTCCGCATGCATGCTTTATAATAGCCAAACAAGGAACATATGTTTGTGTATGTGAAAAGTTTATCAAGACGGGCGGGTTACATTTATGGTTGATGTTTATGAAGAATGTCCCTCATACCAAAAAACACGGGTTTCCTTCAAACAAACCCATGAAGAGGATGCGGCTGATTTACTGCTTTGTTATTCGGATTTGAAAGCCGTTCCATTGTTTAACTCCGATAATTGCAACGGGGACAATTTTCATTATGATACGATCGAGAAGATGAAAAAGACGATAAGCTTTTGGAATGACTCCTACATCCTTAAATGCTTTGTAAGATGGACCCTTACTACAAATGAAACGGACGAAAAAATGGGAACTGTTGAAATGTTCCACAGGACAGCAGATGATGAATTTGACCATTATGGGCTTTTAAGAATAGATCTTAGGAGTAAATATGAAGCTCAACCTGTAATAAATGAAATTTTAGATATTGTCGAAGAGAACTTTTTTGAATTGTTTAATGTGGACGCCATTCTTACAAAGTCAATCGCCCACGCTTCCGAACGCATAACTTCATTGCTGCAAAAGGGGTATAGACCGCTAAATCAAAAATTTGTGGTTTACGATGATTATTATGTGAAATATAAATTGTCCTGAACGAAAAAAGTAAGAGAACAAACGTCTAAAACGTCTGTTCTCCCCTCTCCTGCAAGCTATCATAACAGAGGCTGCCGCCCATTCAGATACTAACAATAAAACCAGGTAAATCGCTTAATAAGTCCACCAATTTCCCGACATCACGATCATGGAGAAAAGCTTGATGCTGTCCTCATAATAATCTTCTTTGGGGCTGCCTGCCGTTTTGGTCCAAATATCATTCAGCCAGGTCTGATTGGATGAGCTGGTCATCGCGCTGACCCCAAAAGGAGCGTAAAACGCGCCGCTGTTATAGCTGCCTTTTGTTGTACCTGTTAAGGTATAGCCGTCTTTAATGGAGGAAGGATTGTTGGAGGTTTTGGATTTGATCCAGCTGTTCATTTTGTTTAGCTGGCTCAATGCCCGGTTGTCGCCGCTGATCAAGTAGTCGGTTGTGATCCGCCAAGGCGTCCGGCAGGAGTTGTAGTAGTAGCCCCCATCCAGTTCATTTTCCAGGAATTCAGGATAAGCAGGGACGTAATTCCCGCCGGAATAGAGGACAAAATCGGGCATTAAGCCGGTATTGCTGCTATTGTTGTTAAAGATGGTCTGGATAATCGAATAAGATTGGTTAATCACCTTGTCCCAGCGGGCATCCCCTGTTGCCGACCGGAAGGCCTTCATATGGTTGAGCATAAAATCGGAAGGCCGCGTGGCGGTATCATCTTCACCGCTTGTTGCCCAATCGCCCAGCCTTAATGTCCACTGCGATTGGTTGACATCGCTCTGCATAATGGCGTTAATCATGGATTTTGCTTCACTTAGATAATTGATGCTGCCGCTGCTCCCCCACTGCTTGTCAGCCAAAAGCATAGCATAAGCGATATCCATATCACCGTCTGTAGCAGAGTTCTCGCCTTCAATATTCTGGAAGCTGCTGTTTTGTTTCCATGCCATCAGATACGGGTTGTTTGTGCTTGGATGCGCTTTGTAGTACCGGTACAGGCTGTCAAAATAGGTTTTTGCATTGGAATCCGCACCGGCCATAAGAACCGTCAGAAGCATGCCGTAACCATGGGCTTCGGAGACCGTCTGCCCCTGGTCGTTATATTTCACGTAATATTTTCCGGTCCCCGCGGGCTTAAGATAATTGTTTTTCCAGGTGTTCCATTTGCTCTTTACCGCATTGTCCATCGCGCTTTGGGTAACGTGGTTCGGTTTAATGGTTCCGGATGTGTACGTGGTATGCTGCGGGAAGGGACGATTTTCGCCGGCGCCGAAGGCGGTGCCTACAGGAAGCATAACCAGACAGAGTGTCGCTGCAACGAGCACCTTTGCTTTCTTAAACCATGTCATTTTTTCTCCTCCATTCTTAGCTCTAAAATGACTTGCGCTAAATCCAGAGTTCCTCAAGACAAGGTTAAAAAAAATCTGCAGGTTAAGCCGTCTCACCACCTCCCTTCCTGTCCGGCGTGCCGGGGCAGGAAGTCGACTCACGGATAACCAGCTCCGGAGTCAAAACAAGATCTGCAGGTTCCTCCCCCTCCTTACCGTCAGGCTTCTCAATCCGTTCAAGCAGCAGTTCGACGGCTTTTCTGCCGATCCGCTCAGCCGGCTGGCGAACCGTCGTCAGCTTAGGCCGGAACTGCGATCCAAACAGCTGATCGTCAAAGCCAACAATCGATAAATCCTGAGGGATGCGAATACCTGCAGATTTACAGACATCCATCACGCCCAAAGCCATGTGGTCATCGGCGGCAAACACGCCGGTTGGGATTTTGCCGGCTGCGATCCAGCGGTCCGCCGCGGCTTGTCCCGAAGCAATTTGAAAGTCACCCGGCTCGATCGAGAAAGGGGTTAGGCCTGCCTGCTCCATTGCATCACGGAACCCCCGCTCCCGTTCCCGGCTGCTGAGGAATATTTCAGGACCGCCAATCAAAGAAATCGCTTGATGCCCAAGCTCAATTAAATGGTTTACGGCCATGATGGCGCCTGCATAGTTATCTACCGATATGGTTGGTACGGAAGGTGCGGGAAATTGGTGATCGATCAGCACGTAGGGGATGTTTCGTTCGTTCAGCTGGAGCGTGGTGCTGATTTCATTCATTGGGGATAACAATATGACGCCGTCAACATGGTCTTCATGAAAAAACATGGAGGACCGGTCTTCTTCTTCACCGGAAACAATGGACAACGTCAAATAGTAGCCTCGTTCCGCTAATTGGTGACTGATTTCTTTGGTGACTTCATCGAAAAAGGAATCGTCCAGCGTGGAAATCATCATCCCGACTAATCCGGTTCGGCCTTTGGCAAGACTGCGGGCGGCCGCCTTGGGATGATAAGCGAGCTCTTTCATCGCCTGCAGCACTTTTTGCCTGTTTTTTTCGCGTACAGACGGATCTTTGTTGAGCACCCGGGACACTGTCACGACCGACAAACCCGAACGTTTCGCCACGTCATAAATACTCACTTTCATAAGGTTGGTCCTTTCTTATGAAGGAATAAGGAGAGTACGAAAGTTAAAGCGCTATAACTTTTGGAGCATGTCTAGGAGGGAATTTATGTAAGAGTAGCTTCAGTATAACGGAATCCTATTTTTTGTCAATCCTAGATTGTTCCGGTAAACCGGATTTTGGCAAATTTCTTGCCATTAGTCGCCGCTTAGATATACACGAATCATAATATCCTGGTCGTGATTGCCGAATCCGGCTCCGTAAAGCGTGAGCCCTCCAATGTTAAGGGCCTGCTCGTCTACTGCAAAACGCAGCGTCCAAAACGGTTCATCCAATTGGATATCCGCCAGGCTAACCTCCGACATCCGCTCTCCATCCATAAAAGTGCCCGCCGCTTCAATGCGAATAGTTTTGAGCAATCCATATTGATTGACATTGCGGTGCCACCACTTAGGCGTATATTTGCCGCGTGCTGCCCGGCCGAAATCGGCCGGGCTGGTCCACGTTCCCAGGGAGACGCCGTTCAGCACAAACCGGATATCGGACGGCCAATGGTCTCGTAATCCCGGCGCTTCCGACGCCAGCTCCATCGAGATTTCAACCGCCTCCGCAGTTTGGCCAACATGCATGAAATTAGGAATTTTGTATTCCACATACCCTTTTCCGAACCAGAGGATGGCCGCGTGAACCCGCTCCGGATCCAGAAAGTAACGCGGGTCGTCCCAGACGCCGATTTCTTTTTCACGTGTGCCGAGTCCGCAGGTTGGATACACTTCAAAGGCGGTATAATGACCAACTGAAATGGCCTGCTCTATGACTTTCGCGGGACGGCTGGCAGAAGGCAGTTCAATTTCAATCGTATTTTCTTTGAGAAAACACATTTTGTGTGTCCCTCCGTTCTGCCGGACCCTGCGGCTGCCGACCAGCCCTGCAGTTTCAAGTTTGCGGATATGCATGGTAACGATGGAGGGGCTTAGCTCCAGCTCAGCCGCAATTTCCTTTACGTTTTTTTCGGCGCCTGCGAGAAAACGCATGATTTTCCAGCGGATGTCACTGGCCAGCGCTTCGTACAGCGCCATAAATTGGGCTTCCCCGTTTGCTTTGATCATGCCCTAACCTCCTTGCTCAAGTTGAATTCACATATTTATTAATTTAAAGGATATTTTCTGCAGCCTCAATCCTATTATATTGAAAGCCTCGCAGCACTATAGTTTAATTTTAATAACAGCTGCGCTTGTTGAATTCTTGATTATGTTAATTTAAAGAAGAGGTGGACCAAATGAAATACAACAATCCCGTTATCAAAGGCTTTTACCCTGACCCCAGCGTCTGCAAAGTGAACGAAAGGTATTACCTCGTCTGCAGCTCCTTTCAGTATTTCCCCGGTGTTCCGATTTTCGAGAGCAAAGATCTGATCAATTGGACACAAATCGGCCATTGTCTAACCCGGAAAAGCCAGGTTCAACTGGAGTCCGTAAACAGCTCCGGCGGTGTATTTGCCCCTACGCTGCGTTATGCGAACGGCCGTTTTTATATGACAACGACCAATGATACTTTACGCCAAAATTTTTATGTCTGGACCGACAACATTTACGGGGAGTGGTCTGATCCAATTTTCGTCGACCAAGGGGGAATCGATCCGGACTTGTTTTTTGAAGACGGGAAAACGTATTTTATGAGCAATGGAACTGATGATAACGGCGTTGGCGGCATTGTCCAGTGTGAAATAGACATTGAGACCGGGCGTAAGCTGACGCCCAGTACACCCATCTGGCAAGGAACAGGCGGACGGTACCTGGAAAGCCCTCACCTCTACAAAATAAACGGACGGTATTACCTGCTTGCGGCAGAAGGCGGCACCGAATATGGCCACATGGTTATCTATGCGCGGGGGGACTCCCCTTCCGGCCCGTTTGAAGCTTATCCGCACAACCCTGTACTGACCAATCGCAATTTGGGCGGATATGAGCTGCAGGGAGTTGGGCACAGTGATCTGGTGCAGGATGATGCAGGAAACTGGTGGCTGCTGCATTTAGGGTTCCGGCAGATCGGCCAGTATCTCACCTTTCACCATCTGGGCCGTGAAGTGTTTTTGACTCCGGTTACTTTTGGTGAAGACGGCTGGTTTACGGCTGGACATCGAGGCACCACACTAATGAGCTTCGAAACCGGCCGGATCGCGGAGACGGTGATCCAGCAGGAACAAAAGCTAGTTACGTTTGAGAATACGAACTGGAATTTGGATTGGTGTTACCTCCGTCATCCTGATGAAAAGAACTATCAATTTGATTTTGAATCAATCAAGCTTACAGGGACCGGGGTCACGCTGGATGATCCGGCTTCGCCCACTTTTATCGGCATCCGACAAAGAGATTTTCATGCGGTGATTTCCTGCGAAGTGAGCCTTACCGGAGGGGAAGCAGGGATTACGCTGTATATGGATGAGAACCACCACTATGATTTGGCGATCCGGGCACATGGAGACGGGTACGAGGTCATTGAAAGGCTGAATATCGGCGATATTAAATCCGTCGAAAAAACACTCGGCCTGGGCTCCAGCAATCATGCCGCTTTGGTGATTAAGTCCAGCCCTACGCATTATCATTTTTATGTGCAGACGGAAGGCACCGAGACTATGCTGGGGTCTGCACAAACGCGCTACCTCTCTTCGGAAGTGGCGGGAGGTTTTACTGGTGTAATGATCGGACTGTATGCTACCGGCGACGGTTTGGGCCCCAATGCGGAGTTTACTCGTTTTAGCTGTGAGTATGCTTAAACCAAAACTCATTAGATAGCAACAAATGTGGTGAAAATCAACAGCCTTGGCCCTAAACCGGCCAAGGCTGTTGACGTGTGAACACTGGAGCAGTATTTTTCAGAGAAGCAGCTCAGCCGGCTTGTATTTCTTCAGCTCAGTCTACATAAAATCTGTTTATTTACCGCTAACTTCCCTGACCGCATGCACTTGAAGTGTATGTTTGCTGTCAATAGTCGCTAGAATAACAATGTTTAAAGTATAAGGCTGAATCTGCTCTTTTAGCCATGCCGTGTCCCTGCCGATTTCGTGCAGCATCTTATGATGGATGTGGCCGTCTGTAATGATTGGTCTAGTCAGATTAAACGGAGTGACTGGCACGTCCAGATCTTTACGGGTTGCAGGCCCTTCCGCTGGATGGATGAACACGGACAAATTCCCGCCCGGCTCCCATGCGGAATACGCCACCTTCGTGATATCTTCTACGTTCTGCTTTCGCAGCTCGGAATACAAAAATTCAATGGACAGCTTCGCCTGTTTCAGGTTGCGGTAATTCAGCTTCCCCTCTTTAATAAGGGGGATGGCGTGCGGATCAAATAGCTGTTTAAACAGCGGAATTTTCAAACTAAGCCAGACGGCAGCAGTGTAAAGAAACACAAGGGATGCGGTCGTTATCATGGAGCCTTTCAAACCAAGATGTTCATCCGACAGCGGGTGTGCGATAATGTTGCCGAGCGTCAGCGCGATAATGAAATCAAGAAAGCGCAGCTGAGAGATCGAACGTTGGCCCATCATTTTCGCCGCAATGAGCAAAAACACGAACCCCACGACACTCCTTAAAACCCACTGAAGTACGGTTAACGATTCTTGGCTGTGGAAAAAATCGAATACCTTCATATACTCCCTCCGGTGCCTGCAGTTTCCAGGGACTAGTGTTTCCGAAGGCGGATGAAAGCATTCTTATTCCGCTAATTAACGAAACGCCGAGAATTAGACTGATGTCCTCCAGCAGCTAAATAAAAGAGGAGTGCCAAGCCGATAACGAAAATAAATTTGCAAAACGCCGTAGAATAAACCAGGCATCTGCGCAGCGCCACAGACTAAACAAGCCGACATTCAGGCGGCTTGTTGGAGGTCCAATTTAGAACCCGGCCGTCCAGCCCGCATCAGCGGCAATCACCGCCCCGTTAATAAAGCTTGACTCGTCCGAAGCCAGAAACAACGCTACGTTTGCGATCTCTTCCGCTTGGCCCAGACGCGGGATAACGCTTTGCGTCACCTGCGTCCGGGAAGCGCCAAATTCATTTACATTTTTAATGGTGGATGCTATGTTGGTCGCGGTGGCTCCCGGCGCGATGGCATTGCAGCGGATGCCTTTTTGGGCATACATAAATCCCGTGTTTTTTGTCAGGCCGATCACGGCATGTTTGGAAGCCGTATAAGCCGCACCGGCATGTGCCCCGCTGAAGCCCCCGGTGGACGCGATATTGAGGATCACGCCGCTGCCTTTTTCCAGGAAAATAGGAATTGCTTTGCGGGTTGCGCGCATCACGCCTTTTGTATTGATGTCGAACACTAAGTCCCATCTGTCGTCTTCCACATCGCCTACCGGCGCCATGTTGTCCATAATTCCGGCATTGTTTACGAGAATATCCAGTGTGCCAAAGGTATCGAGGGTTGTCTCAATCATCCGGTGGATGTCGGCAAGTTCTGCGATATTGGCTTTAATAGCCAGTGCAGTGCCCCCGCTGGCGTTAATTTTATCGGCAACCGCCTGCGCCCCCTCCATGTTCACATCCGACACGGTGACTCGGGCGCCTTCTCTGGCAAACGTTTCCGCAATTGCTTTTCCCATTCCCGAAGCAGAGCCGGTGACAATCGCAACTTTGTTCTGCAAACGCATTTTAATTCCTCCTACACCATTATTTCTGATTGACTGCTTATGATTACTCACTTATTGCTCCACTAGTTGTTCCACTAATTGCCCATTAGGCATTCTTCGCTGATCACACGGATTGCTCACCAAAATCATAAGCTACTCAATAATCTCACAACGACGGCAAGTTAACTTGTTGCATATTACGTAAACTAAACAGGAAGCTGAATCGTTCTCTTTCTCTATATGTTTTCCCAAACAGAATCAGGATAATCGTCTGCGCGGCTAGCTGAAAAATTGCAAAAAAAGACCATCCCTGCAGTTCAGGAATGGCCTTTTTTATAGTCTCATTACATATTATTTTACACGTGTTATGCGGTTTGACCTCCGTCAATTGTGTACACCGAACCGTTAATGATCGGAGCGCGGTCGCTAAGCAGGAACAATACGAGTTCGCTGACTTCTTCCGGTTTCGAATACCGGCCCATCGGCACTGCCTGGGAGATCAGCTTTTCGGTCAAGCTCGGATCCTCCGGTGTAAATTCAGCTGCATAACGATCCATCATGGGGGTGTAGACGCAGCCTGGACAAACCACATTGGCCCGAATGCCCTGAGCCGCATATTCGCCAACAACCGACTTTGTTAATCCGATGATCGCATGCTTCGACGCGGAGTAAGGCGATACGCCGGGGTTCCCTTTCAGACCCACTACGGATGAGGTGCACACGATATTCCCCCCGCCGACTTTCAGCATTTCCGGAATGACGTATTTAAGTCCCAGGAAGGTTCCCTTTACGTTTGTATCCATCGTCAAATCATATAATTCTTCGGGGAAATCGACAATTGGAGTCGGTGACGTCATTACACCTGCATTATTAAACAGCAGGTCGATCCGGCCGAAGGTTTCAATTGTTTTTTTGACATAACCTTGCACTTCTTCGCTGTTACGGACATCCGCCTGGATGTAAATGGCTTTGCCGCCGGCTTGTTCGATCATTTGAACCGTTTCAACCCCGCTAGCTTCCGTCCGGCTGACAACGGCTACAACGGCTCCGGCTTTTGCCAGATCTAACGCTACCTGACGGCCAATCCCGCTGCCTCCGCCTGTCACGATGGCAACTTTCCCTTCAAACTGATACACGTACACGAACCCCTCTCCAAATTCAGATGACCAGATAAAGTCTGTTGTGCCTTCTTGAACAGCAAAACAGACCAGTAAGCACGGTGGTAAGTCTGGCATTTAGCCTCGCGCCATAGTTAAAGCGCAACTTACCTGATATACATTTTAACAATGCATATTTTATATCGGCTTCTCTATCTTGATCTTTTACAGATTCGAGATACGTAAAAACATCATTACGACTTAGTATCATCAGGGAAGCCAGGATACTTCACAACAGGCCATTTTTGTTTTCTTAAGGCACCCATCAGTTCGGGACCGGCATGAACATTGGATTCAACCAGCTGCTTAGGCGTCAATGCCATCCACTGATTGAGTGAGACATCCTCAAACCGGTCGCTTTTGAACATTTCAAGGAACCACAAAGAGGTTGTTCCGGTGTTCTGAATGTAATGGCCATAGGCAAAAGGAACATACCCCACGTCCCCGGCGCGGTAATCAAAGGTTCGGGCAACGCCGTTCCCTGCAAACACCGTCATCCGCCCTTGACCGGACAGATAATACTGCCATTCATCATTGTTAGGATGCCAGTGCAGCTCCCGCATCGCTCCGGGTTCAATTTCCACAAGCGCGGCCGCGATGGTTTTTGAGACCGGGAAATTTGTGGAGTCCACAATCCGTACACTTCCGCCAGGTGTTTTTAGAGGAGGCTGAGCTAACAGCCGGTGTTTGAAGCTGAGCGGGACTGTGCCGTAGGGGGAGTCAACCTGCTGGGATGTGATCGGACCGGGAACGGAATCCTGATAAATATAAACTTGCTCGGATGGAATCTGATCAAATGCATCCATAGGCACCCCGAAATTGGCGGAGAGTACGTCTTTGGGCGTATGAGCAAACCAGTCGGAAATAGACAAGGTATTCAAGTCTGAGAAATGACCGTCGTCAAAAACAAGCAAAAACTCGCATCCCTCCTCCAGTCCTTGAATGGAGTGAGGAATGCCCGGCGGGAAATACCATAAATCGCCCGGTCCGACGTCGGCGATAAAGTTACGTCCACTCTGATCCACTGCCGTGATCCGGGCCTGCCCAAGCAGCATGTAAGACCATTCGGCCTGCTGATGCCAATGCAGTTCACGCACTCCCCCGGGCACCAGGCTCATATTGACGCCGGCTAACGTCGTTGCGACCGGCAGATCGCGGACGGTAATTTCCCGGGACCACCCGCCAAAGTTCAGCTGCATATGCGCATCCGAAAAAGAAAAGCGCAGGTTTGGCAGGAGCCCCGCATCCGTCACCGGAGGGACCAGCATGTTAGGGTTTTCTTTGTCTCTCATAATGTCTCTTGGCCCTCTGTCCACACCCCCGGCACCGTCGTAACGGATCGGCTGCGGAATTGAATCCGAAGCTGCCGCAGGCTGTTTTCGGTTATCCATGATCATCCACCTCGCGAAAAAAATATCCATTATATAATGCTTATGTTCTTCATGGGTGGAAAAGACGCTTGTAAGGTTACCTTGCGTCATAATGCTTTTACGGGCGTTTGATACCCTTTTCTTCGCTGGTTATTTAAAGGAAGCACAAAATAAATATTGAAACAAAGTATGACGTTCGTATATAATGCAACAATATAGATGTTCGATAATTATAGAACAATAAATAGGAGGCGGATTTGTATGGACACTACCTGCAAAGTAGAAGTTGATTTTGCGCCAATCTATGAATGTGTTACAAGTTTTACGGCATTTTTGAACACGCAAAATCATAATACGCTGGATATCGGGAAACAGTGGATACGTGAAGTGAAGGATCGGTTCACACCGTCCAAACTTCAACAAATGCGGGATACGATGAAGGCGACAGACGGTTTTGGCCTGTCTCCTTTGATATGGAGTTGTCCCGGTGAACGCTCGGTAAGCGTTTTTTTAGATTGGCTTGATCATCTATCTGCAGGTGACTTATATAAAGTCGCAGCCCGATTTCAGCTGTCTGTCCCCTCCAATCTTCCGGAACTGCGCAGCCGAACCTCCGAGACGTTACGGGAGTGGGACACCAAGTATTTTAGTCAGATTGATCCCGCGATTATAGAAGGTCTGACCCGGGAAGCAGATGCCAGACGTTCCAGTCTTAATGAAACCAACGGCAGCGAGGTGTATGAACAGGCAACAAAAGGCATGCGTCTTTACCCTGCGCCACTTTTAAAACAGGTGATTTTGATCCCTCAATATCATGCGCGCCCTTTGGTTAATCAGGTAATCTTGGATGAAATAGTCTTTGCTCATTACTCTTGTGACATTTTTCCGCCCGAGCAGGGGCGGCCCCCATACGAGCTGCTTCGCATAACGCGTGCTCTGTCGGATGAAACCAGGCTGTATATCCTTCGGCTGCTGTCGAGGAGACAGCTGACCTTTACTGAAATAGCCCGCGAGGTTGGACTGTCAAAAAGTACGGTTCATTACCATTTGATTGCACTTCGTTCAGCCGGTTTGGTCATCGTCCATACAAATCTTAAAAATACGTCGTATAGCTTACGCCAGGACGCTTTAAATGAACTTCCGCTGCAGATTGGATCATACTTGGAAGAATAAGGCCCTTCTTGCCGTCAATTTACTTCCATCAGGAGGGGACACATGTACAAACGCAGTTATTACGGTTTAACAGCAACCATCACGCTGAGTTCATTAGGCGACGTATTTGGCCTTTTAGCATTGGAATGGCTGGTGTATGAATTGACAGCATCTAAGATAACCATGGGGGCTATGGCATTATGTTTCAGTATTCCAGAAATCACACTGCGGCTGCTTGGTTCGCCGCTATCCGATAAACTGAATCGCGGAAGGTTTATGGCGGGCTTGTCTATAGTGAGGTTAACCGCTCTTTTAGTACCGCTGGGTTTTGGCCTGGCCGGCCGGCTGCAGCTTTGGCATCTCTTTGTTGCTGCCGGAATCAGCGGAGCCTGTTCCGCTTTGTTTATGCCGACGGCAATGGCTGTTGTCCCGGCTGTGGCGGACAAACACAAATGGGTACGGGCATTCGCTGTAATTGATGGCTTCCGCAATGGCGCTGCGCTGATTGGACCTGCCTTGGCAGGCGCTCTGACGGCTAATGCCGGAGCTTTGTCCACACTGGGGATTAACGTACTTTGTTATATAATGGCTATTATGCCTTTACGCCTTCTTGTCCCCTCAATGCCGAAACCCGCAAAAATAAACGGTGTCTTTTCTATCAGAAGTTATATGAAAGAAATTGGGGACGGCTTTAGCTTTTACCGGAGGTTCCCTTCCATGTTCTGGATCATGGCGTTAGCTGCGGTCGGCAACATGTCTTCCATAGCCATCTGGACCATGATGGTCCCTTTCGTCCGTGAAGTCCTGCACCGGAATGCAGCGGCAGTTGGCGTTTTGACGACCGCCTCCGCATTGGGCACGTTGGCAGGATTGGCGTGTATCACTTGGATCGGCAATTTTAAAAAAAGCCGAGTGGTAATGCTCTGCAGTTTGGCCGCAACGGGATTGTTCAGCGCCTTGCCAGGACTATATCCGAGCTACCCGTTTGCTATCGCAGCACTGTTTGCCGCTGGCGCGGCAGCACCTTTTTTTAGTTCACTCAGTTCTTCGCTCCATGCCAGGCTTGTGTCCGAACCGCTTCAAGGCCGTGTCAACGCCATAAGGTTTTTAATAGGCGGCGGTCTGCAGCCAATAGGAATTTTTGCCGGCACTGTGGTTGCCGAGCTGTTTGGCTTGCCCTTTTTATTCTTGTCGTTTGGTCTTCTGCCCTTCATCTGTTCCATAATTGCAGCATGTCTTCCAAGCTTAAGCAATCTAGATAGAATTGTACTTGGAGGAAGCAAACAAATCCAATAAATTATTCGTATAACAACCTAATTTGTTCATCTAAATATATTTGAACTCAACTTTCGCAGCTGGAAAAATGGCTTAGACCTTTGAGTGATTAAGAAAAATTCAATAGATTCACTTGTATTAACAAAAAATACCTCACTTGTTTGGTATCATGGTAGTGCGACCAACTACTTTTAGTGGAGCATTTTGAAGTAGCTCTGCCTTGTCCTCACCTATGACTTTCTTGCCGGACTCAGGGGACCCTATTTGCTGATTATTCAGCGTTTTGGCAAAGAGACGGACTCAGATTCCCTTATTTACGAGGAAAATTCATCGTTTGGATGTTTTCGGTACGAATAACGGATCTGGAGTCCGCACGGCAACCGAAAAGCCCAAGAATTTTAGAAATAACGTCCGCTGGGTCCGGAAAAACCTCGGTTTCGCGTTCGGTGGTAATCCGCTGCGGGTGTGTCACAGGAGAGGATTCGTTCCAGTTCGTTCAACGACAACAGCGGCAGTCGAAGACATGGTTTATCAAGTCTTGGTCCGCCGCTGCTTTTATTCACTCAACTTTCGCAGCCTGAGCTCGGCAGATACGCCTTGAATAACAGGGCAAACCGGAGATCCAGTGCTGGAGTTGACTTTGAATTAGGGTGGTGCATTTTTCCCAACCTGAGTCGCAATTTCGTTCAGCCGTTCTATGCGTTGCGTCAAGGCAACTGTCCAATCTAGGGTGCTACCTTCATCGCACAGTAAATAAGATAGTACGCCGAGCGTGCGTTCGCCGCGGGCGAAGCGGCGTTTTTCTATCTTTTCAAGACGATTACTTTATTGCGGTTAAATCCGCGCCTGGACTGGAGCTTAGCTGATTTTTGCTCTGCGAAAGTTGAGTTATTAACTAAAAACTCAGCCGTCCGCCAAACTCCCCGCAGCGGACATGGTATCCCATATCCGCTGGAATTCTTCCAGCAGCCTTTTCCTGTCGATCTGTCCGCCGATATAAGCCTGCATCTGGACGGCCATCTGGGAGGTGGTCGCCTCATAACCGGGATACCGCTGCCAGAGCCAAGGCAGCGTTTTGTCTTCCTGAATATACCGCATGATGTCCGCTGCGAGCGGACCCAAGCGTTGTTCTGTGACCGGAATGCTTTTGAACGCAGGAATCAGTTTGGCTTCATCCACAATAAAACGCCGGCCGTCTTCCGAGCTCACCAGCCAGCGCAAAAAAGCCTTCGCCTCCTCCTCCATCTCCGAATGCTTCAGCACCACCCAGTAATTGGCCACACCAATCTGGAGTTTGTCCATTTGGGCAGCCTCGTCGCTGACCGGCATCGGCAAAAAGCCGATGTCGAGACCCGGAGCCAGCTTGTCCAACTGCAGCTGTGTCCAGCTCCCCTGCTGCATCATCGCCGCCTGGCCGTTCGCGAAATGCATGACCTGGTTGTAGTAATCGGTTTGCAGCGGCGACGGTTGGCCGTACTCCAGCGTCAGGTCGATCAGGTTGATCCAGGAATGGAAAATCCCGTTGTCCGCCAGTTTCACATCTCCGCGGCTGAGCTGTTCAATGTACCCGGCCGGATCGGGCTGCAGGGCAAAAGCAGTGTTCAGCAGATGGTTGCCGAGCACCCACCACTCCGCGTACCCGTTCTCAAACGGCTGGATTCCGGCAGCCTTCAGCCGCTCCGCCGTTTCCCGCAGCCCGCTCAGCGTCGTCGGCAGCGTATCGATGCCCGCCGTTCGGAACAGCTGTTTATTATAAATAAATCCCCAGCCCTCCATGGCCAGCGGCATGCCGTAAATTTTGCCGTCTTTCGTGATGGCGGGTTTGGCCAGCTCCTGCATATCGTCCGCCCACGGTTCGTCCGTCAAGTCCTCCAGATATTCCTGCCACAGGTCCAGATCGGTATAACCGGCCACAAAAAAGAGATCGGGTTTGTCGCCGGAGTTAAACCTCGTCTTCAGCTCCGCACTGTAATCACAGCCGCCGCCGCATGTGTCGAGTTCGATCCGTATCCCCTTCTCCTTCTGGTACCGCTTAGTCAGCGCGTTGAGCTCTTCCGCCATTTCCACTTTGAAATTAAAAATCTTCAGCGCCCTTGCAGAATTTCCGCCAGCAACCCGTTCAGTATTTCCGCCGTCCGATTCATAGACCGTTCCGTTTGTTCCCCCGCAGGCCGCCAGCGCCGAAGCAGTGAGTAGAAGCATAAGTATTGTCCGTATGATCCGCTTGGGCATGATCGCATCGCCTGTCCTTTCGTTATCCAGATGGCTTTACGTTCAGTATAAACGGCTTTCCCTGCGGGAAGGAACGAAGAAAATATTGCCAGCAGGCAGGTCTTCCTGCACTGCTGGTATATATGGCGGCGGTGCGATCGGCTTTTGCTTTTTTGCCCTCTGAATGAACCGCGCAGCATCTGCAAATAGCCCCTGGGTAAAAGCGTGCCGCACAGCGCGTCAGCCTTGGCCGGCCGCTTCAACTCGCTCGACCGTGGTTCACCGCGGCCAGCGTTCCTCCTTCGGCAGCAGCGGGCCAAACGGCTGATGCGGCTCCGTCTGGTACCAATAAGCAACGGTGGCCACGTCGTCCTGACGCTCGAACAGACCTTTTTTATAGACACCGATCTGCTGGATCGTCACCTTGAGGTCCTCATGAAAGCGGATGGGATCAAGGATATGCCAGCGGTAAAACCCTCTCATCGGCGGCGCATCGTCGTTATGGTACAAGTTATGGACAGCTTCATCATGGTTGGAGTAATACGGATACCCCATGTAAGGCGTGCAGTAAGTGTTCTCCACCGTCCTGCCGTCCTTTTGCGTGGCAAAACTCCAGGCGCCGCCAAAATAATCTTCCGTTCCCGTCCCGCAAATCGTCGGATATTCCTTGTCGCCGTCGATGTACATTTTGATTTCGCCTTCCCCCCACCAGTACCTTTCCAGCGTGGTAAGCGCCATGTACGTTCCGACATAATGACCCCGGCCGCGAACGTTGTCCAGAATGACATAATCCTCGGCTTTGCCGGTGATCCGCTGCCGTCTCCACTGCGCGTGAAAATAAGCGGTCTGCTCAGGAAGCTCGTCCTGCAGGCTGTAGTCGATTTGATAAAATAAAGCCGGAATCGCCGCCTCATGCTGGTTTTCGATTTCGATTCGGGCTTTGCGCCGGAATGGCATCGGGAAATAACAGTTAAAGCCCCGCGTCGGATTTACGACGATGGCTTGCGAATTCACGGTGCAGCCCCGCCCGAAACCGCTGCAGAAAAAATCGCCAAGCGGGCTTTCGACCGACGGCGCGGTCTCATCGTCCCAGTACATGCGCAGCACGAGGTCTCTTAACACAAACGTGTCCGCTTCGGTCTGATCGGTTACCGTGATCCAGATGTGTTCGATAATGCCCGGCCCGTCGATGTCCGCCAGCAGAGCAACAGCGCCTGGGGCCACATCCCGGATGCAGGGTGAGCCTTTACGGGAAGGGCCAAGCGGGCTCGCCGCCATGCCGCCTCTGCCTTTTTCCCCTCTTGGATTTTCCGCGTTGACGGCCCGGCTCCGGCCCGGTTTGATCAGGGGGAGAGCAGACAGCCCTCCCAAAAATGGATGTTCTACCATAGTATATTGCTCCTCTCTTTAATCAGCCTTTGACCCCGCCGGCCATGATTCCTTCCATGATCTGTCTCTGGAAGATGGCGACGAAGACAATGATCGGCAAAATAATAATCCAGCCCATGGCGCTTACGAGATCCCACGGTACGGCATACATGTTGTCTCTAAGAGGCAGCTGCGTAATAGCCGTGGACAGCACCGATATTCCGTTAGAGTAAAACAGCGGTGTAAAAAAGTTGTTCAAGCAGGTAATAAAATTGACGATACAGACGGTCGCCAGCGCCGGCCGGAGCAGCGGAATGGTGACATAAACAAGCGACTGGAAAAACCCGCAACCGTCGATAGCTGCTGATTCCTCGATCGATACCGGAATATCGTTTAGATAGTTTTGCAGAATTAGGATGGTAAACGGGAGAATGCCGCTGATATACAAAAGAATCAATCCCGTATGCGTATCGTACAGATGTACGCTGCGCAGAAAATCATACAGCGGCCGCGCGGTCACGACGTCAGGAATCAGCATCGACGCCAGCAGAAAGCCGACGGCGACGGCCAGCCCCCGCGAGCGGAACCGGGCAAAGCTGAAGGCAGCCATAACGGACACGATCATACCGATCAGGATCGACAGTCCGACGATAATCGCCGTATCCCAGATCTTCGGCAGCAGCCCGACATTGTTAATCAGATAACGGTAGCTTTCCAGCGTGGGATGCTCCGGCCAGTAGTTGATCGGTTTTGAGAACAGCTCTCCCGCCGGCGTGATAGAGGAAATAAAAATCCACCAAAGCGGAAACAGGATCAGGAAGGCGACGATTAAGGCCAGCCCCCATCTGAACAGGATGAGCGGCAGCCGTCTGGGATTTTGAGTCGTCATCGTACATCGCTCCTTAGTAGTCTACGCGCTTCGCGGCGGACATGCTGAGCCCGCTGAGCAGCGCCATCACCAGAAACAGCACAACCGCAATCGCGGCGGCATAGCCGGTATTGAGATTGGTAAACGCTTCGGTTGTCACCCGGTAAGCGATCAAGGCGGTACTTTCGCCGGGTCCCCCGCTGGTCATTGCGTACACAACGTCAAAAGACGTAATCCGCCACATCGTGAAGAAAATGCTAAGCACCAATATGTTGCGCGACAGCATCGGCAGTGTAATGCTGAAAAACGAGCGGATAGGTCCGGCGCCGTCGATGGTGGCTGCTTCGTACATTTCCGATGAAATGAACTGGAGTCCCGCCAGCACCAGAATGGCGAAAAACGGCAGGTCCTTCCACAGGTCAACGGCAATGACCGCAAGCCGCGCCGTGTTCGTATGAATCAGCCAGTCGAGCGAAAACGAAGGATTAAACCAGCGCACAAAATCGTTGATCAACCCGTATTCGTTGTTAAACGCCCATTTGGAGGCCATCGCAATCACGACCATAGGCATCGCCCAGGGGAGCAGCACGATCGTCCGGAGCACCTTTTGTCCGCCAAACTTCATGTTCAGAATCAGCGCCAGCACAATGCCCAGCACAATGTGGCCGATCATGGAGCCGACGACAAAAATCAAGGTAAATTCAATGGATTCGATCACTTTGGAGTCCCGGAACAGCGCCGCATAGTTATCCAGGCCCACAAACTCGCGGATTCCCTGCAGCAGCTTGATCTCGTAAAAACTGACGCGGAACGTTTCAATGATCGGATAGATGGTGGTGAATATTCGGATGAGCAGCGCCGGCAGGACAAGCATCCAGGCGACCGCCCAATATTTTCGGCTGGCATACATGAGCAACGCTCCTTTCTTGCGGTTTTGCCGCAGGCCGGCAAGGGACGGGGCTGTTAGCTCCGCCCGCTTTCCGCAGGCGGACAAGATACAGGGCTGTTAGCATCCGTCCGCTTTGCCGCAGGCGGGTAAGGGGCGGGGCTGCCGCTCCCGCCCGTTGTTGCCGCCGCGCCCGGCAATGCCGGTGGATTCAAGGGCAGACGTTACTGGTAACGTTCCACCGCTTCCTGCGCTTTTTCACAGAATTCGTCCAGCGTGATTTTGTCCTGAATATAGTTCTGGAACAGCGTGCCCATCTCGGAGATAAACTCCATCGTCTGCGGCAGCATCGGCCGGCCGTGCACGTTGTTGGTGGACTGGATTTCGGTATAGATTTCCTTAATATCGCCGGACACCGCATCATTTGCCGCGACATCCGCTCTTGCCGGATAACGGTCGAAGTTTTTCCAGCCGTTCAGTTCGCCGTCTTCGCTGGCCGCATACTGCAGGAATTTAATCGCCGCTTCTTTGTTTTTGGAAGCCGAGTTCAACACGTAGCTCCAGGAGTCGGTAAAAATGCTGCGCTGCTCGAACTCCGGCATATTCACCATATGGATTTGATCAGGGCCGTAGCGGTTCGCCTGCTTGTAGTCTGTTCCGGTGCCCCACATGAAGACTGAAGCGTATTTGCCGTCGATAAACTTCTGGTTCATCTGCTCGTATTTGTCGGCAATCTGGTCAACCGGTGTTACCTTCCACGTATTGGCCATGTCGTACATGAACTTGACCGCCTCGCGGCTTTTTTCGTTGTTCCAGTCAAAGTAATCGCCCCCAAACAGGTTGACGAAGGTTGCGATCTCATTAAAAACATAGGTTTTTTCCCAGGATCCACCGTACCCGTATTGTCCGTCCTTCGTTGTTGCCTTCAGGAATTTTACGAAATCCTCTTTATTTTCAATGGAGGTCATTCCGGCCGCATCCAGCTTCTTCTGATCGACCCAAAGCGCAAGATAACCGGTGTAGCTTGGCACCCCGATCACATCGCCTTTGGAGGAGGTCAGCATATCTTTCATATAGCCCTGCGGCAGCTGCTTCATGACGTCTTCGGTCAGCACCTTGTCCTGCAGCGGCTCCAGCCAGCCCGCATTTTTGAATGAAGTCGCCATCTCATCGTTGATTTCGAGAATGTCCACCGAGCTGTCTCCCGACGAAAGAATCGTCGACACTTTCTGCTGCCGGGTATCGGAGTCGGTTGGAGCGGCGACCCAGTTGATTTTGACCCCGCTTTTCTCCTGCGCTTCATCCAGCCAGGCCTGGAAATTGGGATTTGTGGATTGAATGGTATAGAGCGTAATTTCGTCTGCACCGCCTCCGGCTTGCGCCTTGTCCCCGCTGTTAGCCGTATTGCCGGTATTCGGGTCCCCACCTCCGCATCCGGACAACAGCACCGCAAGCGACAGTGAACCTGCCATTAAGTAGGACGACCATTTTTTCATACCCTAACCTCCCTGTGTGTTGTTCTTGTAAGCGCTTCACATGCTCAGTATACTAACTGTACCGGATGCGGGAATACAGCCGGCGTTGACCAAAAATGTGGAACATTGTGACCTTGGGTGCTTTTTTGTGGTTGGAACCGGAATCCTATTGACCCTCTTATAGAGGCGATGCTAGACTGTTAACCAATTCAACCAAGGGAACGGGGGTCCGCCCATGCGATACCGGAGTTTCCGCAGCAGCATACGTTATAAGTTAAGTGTATTTTTGATGGCCGCCATCCTGCTGCCGATCGCAGCCTCTATCCTGATCTCCTACTTTTATACCAAACATTCGTTAAAAGATGACGCCATCCGCGAGAATTCCAACACGGTCCGCCAAGGGACCACCAGCCTCATCAGCCAGCTTAACGGCATAAACAATGTCTCGCTCCATGCCTACAGCAACATCCGGATGACAAGCAGTTTGTACAACATACTGATCCAGGGCCGCAGCGATTTTATGGTTGAAAATAATATTTATTCCGGCCTGCATGCCATCGAGCAATCCGCCAAGGATATTCAGCAGGTCTACCTGTATTCCGACCGGGCGGACCAATCCTGGCTGCTGATTGACGGTTATTTGAAGCGAGAACCGGGCGGCGAAGGCTTGTCCGGCCATTTCGTTCAGCCTGTCGACAAAAACGATCCGTTCCTGGAGCCGCCGCATGCCTCGCATAATTACGGAATGGAGGAATTTCCGTACAGCCCCTCCAATACGGTGCTGACCATCCACCGCCCGGTTTACCGGGCTCCGCTGAAGGAACGGATCGGAGTATTGTCCATCGACTTCAAGCTGGACGGCTTCCGCAACATCATGAGCATGCTGTATGACAAAGGCCAGGAACAAATCTACCTGCTGGACGATACCGGAACCGCCATCTACACCTCCAAGGAAGAGGAAATCGGCGGCAAACCCCACTATGCCTGGCTGCAGCACGCACGCTACAGCTTTGCGCAAGCCGGTCATTTTGAGTGGAACGAGGATGACGGTTTTAGCGGCATCGTTGTTTTTGAGAAATTTGAGCTTATGGGGCGGATCTGGCTTGTCGCAAAGCAGATTCCCTACAGCTACCTGTACAGCAATGCTTCCAGCGTGCTGCGGATCAATCTCGTGGTGCTGCTGACCTTTTTGCTGGTTGCAATCGCGGCTGCGCTCTCCGTCTCGATCTGGGTGACATCCCCAATTAAGCGGCTGACCGAATCCATCCGCCGGATCAAGCTCGGCAAACTTCAGTTCGGCGGCGATCTGGAGCGCAGCGACGAAGTGGGCGTGCTGGGAAGCGCGATCAAAAACATGGTAGAAACGATCGACAACCTCATTATGCGGGAGCTGCGGCTGGAACTGGCGAACAAGGACAATCAATTAAAAGCGCTGCAGGCGCAGATTAATCCGCATTTTATTTTTAATACACTGCAGTCCATCGGAGCTGTCGCGCTGCATAACAAAGTTCCGAAAATTTACGAGCTGACCTCCTCTCTCGGACTAATGATGCGCTACAATATGAACACCGAAGAGTCGGTTGTTCCGCTCTCCAAGGAAATTGCGCATGTGGAAGCCTACCTGGAGCTGCAGAAGCAGCGGTTTAAAGACAAGCTGCATGCAGTTGTGGATCTTGACGGAGACACCGGTCTGGACACCCAGGTACCCAAAATGATTCTCCAGCCGATTGTCGAGAACTGCTTTAAGCACGGGTTCGATTCGGCGCAGCAGGCTGAAATCTCCATACGTGCGGAACGGAGGGATGGCATGCTTTATGTTACGGTTGCAGACAACGGTCCCGGCATGCCGCCGGAACGCCTGCACGAGCTGCAGCGGCGTATTGCCCGCGATGCGCCGGAGGGTACGCAGGGAAACAGCATCGGTTTGATGAATGTCGTCTCCAGGCTGCGTCTCTTTTTTAATGAAGAAGCCGTTGTAACGGTCGGCAATGCCAAGCCGCGGGGCTTCTCTGTGCAAATCGGCATTCCCCTACAGGAAGGAGCTGCAAGTGATGAAAGTGCTGATTGTGGATGATGAGGCCGACGTAAGGGATTCGATCCGGCTGCTTGTGGATTGGGACGATTACGGGGTAACGGAGATTTTTGAGGCGCCGGATGGCGAATCGGCTATGGCGCTGATTCAGCAGGAGCATCCGGAGCTTATTTTTACCGATATGAAAATGCCTAATGTGGACGGCATCGCCTTGCTCCAGTGGATTGAAGACAATGCTCCCGAGGCCAAACGGATCGTCATCAGCGGCTACGACGACTATGCCTATATCCGAAAGACGATCAAACATGGCGGGATGGATTATCTGCTGAAGCCGATTAACCGGAATGAACTGCTGGAGGCGCTCGGCCAGGCTGTTGCCGCTTGGCGTAAGGATGAGGAAACCCGGACGCTGCACATCCGCAAGGATGTCGAAATCAATAAAACGCTGCCCATGTACTGGGACAAAACCTTGTCCGGCGTGGTGATGCAGTCCGGCCTGCCGCCTGGAGCGGCGGATGAGCTGATTGCTGCGTTTGGATGGTCCGGCGTGCGGCAGTGCCGGGTCGTCATGCTTCTGGCAGATCCTCTCCCCCGCTTTGTACTAAACAAGTTTGGGCGCAACCTGGATCTGCTTTATTTTCTGATGTGCAATATCTGCAATGAGGTCATCGGGTCCGTTCAGCGCGGCTACGCCTTTAAACATGCCGATCCCAATTACGGGGTGATCCTGCTGCTGACCGGAGAACCGGAGCACCCGGATACCATGCTGAGAACCCTTAACGACGCCCTGTATAAAGTGCTTGGGGCACGGTTTCATTTTGCCTGCGGCGGGCTGGTTCCTTTTCCCGGGCAGATTCACGCCGGCTTTCAGCAGTCGCTGCAAGCGGCGCGTGGGGTCTCTTTTTTGCAGACAGGGGAGTTCATTCATCATTACGGCGCCCCTCCCTCCTCCGCTGTCCCCCAGCGGATTGTGCTTGCCGATTTTGTCAGCCAGATTACGACCGCCGTTCACCGGGGAGAAGCCGTACAGATCGAGCGCACGGTTTCCAAATGGATCGAGTCGGCTGTACAGCAATCCGCCGCAACCTGGGAGGATTTAAAATATTGGCGTTACGAGTTTGAACTGCTGTACAGCCGCCTGCTCCAGGATAAGGTTCAAGCTGAAGGCTCCGCTTCCCCAGTCGTTCCTCAGGGGCTTGGGATGTTTCCCATCGATCCAAACGGCCGGCTTTCCCTGGAGGAATGGCAGCGGGAATGGACAAAGGCGTTTCTGGAGATTGCGGACATTTTAAAGGAAGCGCGGCTGCAGGAGCACAATGCGATTTATGCGATCAAGCAGTATATTGATTTGCATTATATGGATAATTTGACGCTGCAAAAAATTGCGGACGAGTTTTTCCTGAGCCGCGAGTACGTTTCCCGGCGGTTTAAGCAGGTGTTCGGTGAAAATCTCTCCGAGTACCTCGAACGGGTGCGGATTGAACACGCGAAGCTGCTGCTGGCAAGCGGACAGCATCGGATCGCCTCCGTTGCCGAGATGGTAGGATATCAGGACGGCCGGTATTTTAGCAAAATTTTTGGCAAGCTGACCGGGATGTCGCCGCGGGAATGGCGTAAAGAGGAAAACGGTGCTTGACTCCGCGGCCAGGAGAGCAGACTGATGAGCGGAAGTGGTAAATAAGCTAAGAAAGTGTGTGAAAAAAGACAAGTTGTTCTGCGCGTTCTTGTGATATAATCACGTTGCTTTGTTAAACGGGGTACTATGTCCCGGTCTAGCGCAAAAGACAGAACAAGCAGAAACAGGTGATGAGATGTTTGAATTAAAATGGCTGTGGCAGAACCTGCAGGGCGACAGGACAAGATACATTATTGCGCTCTGCATGTCGGTGGTGGGCTCCTCGCTCACAATCGTGAACCCGTACCTCAGCCAGCGGATTGTCGATACGTTCATAGCCGGGGATCACGCGGTGCAGAACCTCTCCGATAAGCGGGGGCTGCTGATCGCGCTCTGCCTGGGTATGATCGGCTTTTCGCTGCTGCGTACGGGTCTTTCTTACTTTACGATGATGCAGTATGAGCATGCTTCACAGAACATGCTGTACCGTGTCCGTATTTTTTTGTACAACAAAATCCAAGGCCAGGATATGCATTACTACGACCATAACCGCACCGGCGATCTGATGACCAAAATGACCGGCGATCTCGATATGGTCCGGCATACGATGGCCTGGATTGTCAAAACCATTATCGAATCGGTGACGATCTTCGCGGCCGCGGTCGTCTATTTTTTTTCGATTGATGCGGTTTTGACCTGGTGGCTGCTGATTTTGTCGCCGCCGATTTTGATTACCGCGTACCTGTTTGCCAAACGTGTACGCCCGATGTACATCGATTTGCGCGAGCGGCTGTCCCAGCTCAACTCCACGACACAGGAGAACATCTCGGGCAACCGGGTCGTCAAGGCCTTCGCCCGCGAGGAGTTTGAAATCGAGAAATTTACCGATAAAAACGTAAACTACTCCAAGGCTAATAAAGCGGCTGCGCTCGTCTGGCTGGATTATTTCCCTTTCCTGGAGACGTTCGCTCAGGCTTTCTCCGTGATTCTGTTGCTTGTCGGCGGCCTGTTTGTGATGAACGGACGGATTACGTTCGGGGAGTTTACGGCTTTTTCATCGCTGATCTGGGCGATCTCCAACCCGATGCGCAACATCGGCATCATTATTAATGATATTCAGCGTTTCTTCGCCAGCTTGGCCAAAATCGTGGAGGTGTATTACGCGAAGCCGGGTATCGTCAATAAGCAAAAGACGCTGAAGCCCCGCCGGTTTGACGGCGCCATCGAATTCGACCATGTAACGTTCAAATACGACTCCGCCACGGTGCTGGATGATGTCAGCTTCAGGATCGCTCCCGGCGAGACTGTAGCGATTATGGGTTCGACGGGGTCCGGCAAAACAACGGTTGTCAATCTGATCCCCCGCTTTTACGACGTGGCGGAAGGAAGCGTGCGGGTTGACGGTGTAGACGTGCGGGAACTGGAGCTGGATGAGCTGCGGAGCAACATCGGTATTGCCACCCAGGATGTGCTGTTATTTTCGGATACCATCGACGGCAACATTGCTTTTGGTTACCCTGATCTTCCGGAGGAAGATACCGTCCACTATGCGCAGCTTGCCGCGGCGCACAGCTTCATCACGAAAATGCCGGAAGGTTATGACACGATTGTCGGCGAACGCGGGGTCGGTCTGTCCGGCGGCCAGAAGCAGCGGATCGCATTGGCGCGCGCCTTGGCGGTGCGGCGGCCGATTCTGATCCTGGACGACACCACTTCGGCCGTCGACTTGGAGACCGAAGAACATATCCAGCAAAGTCTGCGCGAACTGGAGCATTCCTGCACGAAGATCATTATCGCTCAGCGTGTCTCTACGACCTCCAAGGCTGACCGGATTTTGATTCTGGACAACGGCCGCCTGATCGAAGAAGGTACACATGCCGAGCTGCTGGCCAAACGCGGATATTATTATGAAGTCTTTATGCTGCAAAATGAGGGAATTGCCCGGGAGGTGAGCGTGAATGGCTAGAAATAAATTCGACATCGACGAGAATTTGGAGTCTCCGTTTGACATTAAACACTTTAAACGGGCGATGGTTTACATCCGGAAGCAAAAAAAGCCGATGATCCTGGCTTTCGTGCTTAGCGCCTTATCGGCTGCAATCGCCTTGTCCGCTCCGCTCATTATGCAGCATGTTGTCGACGTGACCATTCCCGCCAAGGCGTCAGGCGCGCTGGTCGGCTGGTCCGCCCTGCTGCTGGCAACCATTGTGGTCAGCGTGGTGCTTGCAACCATCCGGTCGCGGATTATGACGCGGGTCGGACAGGATATCATTTTTGACATCCGGTCGGATTTGTTTAAGCATCTGCAGCAGCTGCCGTTCAAATATTACGACGACCGGCCGCAGGGCAAAATTTTGATCCGGGTCGTCAACTACGTCAACTCTGTATCCGATGTGCTGTCCAACGGGATTATTAACTTTATTCTCGAAATTGTGAACCTGATCTTTATCGCGGCGTTTATGTTTGCCGTCGATGTAAAGCTGTCCTTTATCACCCTAGCAGGCCTGCCGGTTTTCCTCGGCTTTATGATGCTGATCAAAACGCGGCAGCGCCGGTCCTGGCAGGCAGTTTCGAACAAAAGCTCCAACATGAACGCCTACATGCAGGAAAGCATTACGGGCATTGGGGTTACGCAGATTTTCTCCCGGGAGCAGCATAATGCGGGGATTTTCACCCGCCTCGCCGGCAACTTCCGGACCGAATGGATCCGGGCAGTGCGGTATAACGCTATGATCCCGTTTACGGTCGATAACCTGGCGACCATCGTCATGACCCTGATCTACCTGGTTGGCCTGCTTGCGCTGAATCCGGCAGAGGTGACGTTCGGCGTCATTCTCGCCATGAGCAACTACGCCGCCCGCTTCTGGCAGCCGATTCTGAACCTCTCGAACCTGTACAACAGCTTCATTAACGGCGTTGCTTACCTGGAGCGGATTTTCGAGACGCTTGATGAACCTGTGACCGTCACCGACGTTCCGGATGCCAAAGCCCTGCCTGCCGTTCAAGGCCGGGTAACCTTCGACGACGTGACTTTTGCTTACGATCCCGGACAAAGCATTCTGGAGAACCTCTCCTTCGACGTGAAACCGGGCGAAAGCATCGCACTCGTCGGCCCGACAGGAGCCGGTAAAACGACCGTCGTCAATCTGATTTCGCGTTTCTACAATTTGACGGGCGGACGGATTATGATCGACGGCCATGACATCTCCCAGGTGACGCTGCAGTCGCTGCGCAGCCAAATGGGAATCATGCTGCAGGACAGCTTTATTTTCTCGGGTACGATTCTCGACAATATCCGGTACGGCCTGCTTGATGCAACCGAAGAAGAAATTATCGCCGCCGCCAAAACGGTGTGCGCCGATGAGTTTATCCGCGAATTTGAGGAAGGCTATATGACCGAAGTGAATGAACGCGGCTCCAAGCTGTCCCAGGGGCAGCGGCAGCTGATTTCGTTTGCGCGGACGCTGCTTGCCGATCCGCGGATCCTGATCCTGGACGAGGCGACTTCGTCAATTGATGCCAAGACGGAACGGCTGCTGCAGAAAGGCCTGAACGAGCTGCTCAAAGGCCGGACGTCGTTCATCATCGCCCACCGTCTGTCGACGGTCAAGAACTGCGACCGCATCATGTACGTCTCCGACAAAGGTATTGCCGAGTCCGGTTCGCATGACGAGCTGATGGCCCGCAAAGGTCTGTACTACCGCTTGTATACGGCGCAAAAAATGGAGGCAGTGTAAACCTCCTAGACCTTCTCCTTTCTCTCAACAAGAGGATAGAGAGGAAAACCCCTGGACATCAGTCCGGGGGTTTTTATGTAACATAAAGCTGCTTCCCGGTTCCTTGTTCCGCCATCCTTAGAACGGTTACGCCGATGACTCGGTAAATCAGCCGTTACCTTCCCAAGCCGTCCTCATATTGTATGTTGAGATAGGATCAACGATCCTGTAAGGAGAGGATGAAACGATGGGAGGAAGCGGAAAAGGCATATCCGGCAGGCAGGGCGTCACTGTCATTGCTTGTACGAACCGGCGCAGCTATATCCATAACCTGTTCCACAACTTTTTACGGCAAACTTATTCCGTAAAAGAGATGATCGTTGTCGTCAACCATAATGCCATCCCCCTTGCCCCCTACCGGAAAAAGGCGGCACGTCACCCGAACATTCACATCTTTCGTTTGCCGGAACATTTCACCTTGGGCGCCTGCTTAAACTTTGCAGCGCGTAAGGCGAAACACGAGATCATTGCAAAATTCGACGACGATGACTATTATGCTCCCGGTTATCTGGCGAACAGCTTGGCCGCGCTGCGGCGGACAAAAGCGGATGTGCTGGGCAAACGGGCGCATTATATGTATCTGAACGGGTCAAACACGCTCATTCTTCGGTTTCCGAATGCGGAGCTTAGGCCGGCGGCCAAGCTGCCAGGCGCGACGCTGGTTATCAAAAAGAAAGTGTTTGACCATGTGCGTTTTCCGCATCAAAATGTCGGAGAAGACGATCTGTTTTGTGTGAGGAGCAAACGCAAAGGGTTTAAGGTGTATTCCGGGGATAAATACCATTTTGCCGCCGTCCGGAGAAAAAACACTTCCAGCCATACCTGGAAGATCAGCGACCGTGAACTGCTGGCCCACCACAAACGGATTCCAGGCGTGCATAATTACCAAAAATATGTACAGAACAAAAAAGGCGGCGTATGATATGGCAAAGCCGGGCATTACCGTCATAACGTGCACCAAGCGGCCGGAATGCATGACACGTTTGCTGGCTAACTTCAACCGTCAGAAGTATGGCAAAAAAGAGTTAATCCTTATTTTGAATCATGACAGCCTGAAGTTGCCCGCTTACCGGAAAGCGGCAGCGCCATACCGGAATGTTCGTGTCTACCGTTTGCCGGAGCACATAACCTTGGGCAGCTGTTTGAATTTTGGCGTTGAGCGGTCGAAATACGGCTACATCGCCAAATTCGACGATGACGATTATTATGCCCCAGGTTATCTTGCGGAAGCCATGCGGGCGATGCTAAAGACTGGTGCGGATATAGTCGGCAAACGTGCGCATTTTATGCATCTTCTCGGGCGCAAGGCCCTGCTCTACCGTTATGAAAACAAAGCCAACCGGAAAGTACGGCTGGTACAAGGGGCGACGCTTCTGGTGAACCGGCGGGTGTTCGGGCAAGTCCGGTTCCCGGACCGGAACCGCGGCGAATGCGTCCAATTTTGCGCAGACAGTATTGCAAAAGGGTACCGGATCTACTCAACGAGTCCCTATCATTTCCTGGCGCGGCGGCGGCAGGACTCCAGGAATCATACCTGGATGATAAGTGACCGGGAACTGTTATCCCGTAGTGCCAGACTTCTCAAAGTAAAGCGGATTTATGCTTATGTAAGACGAGCTGCAGGCGGGTGAAGTGAGAATTTGCAGCTATCGACTCTGCCGAACAGAAAATGACCCACAAGAGGGTCACTTGATGAAAAAGTGTCCTTCTTATGGGTCACCGTTCCAAATCCGACAGTCCTGCTTGTCTTACAATGTAGTATGCTCCTCATCATATTCGCCGGATAACTCTTTAAGCGATTTGATCTTACCATGGGGATGCTGTTCCTGCTTCCGTGACTTCCAGGCAGCTTCTTTACGTCTCTTCTGGTGAGTCATGACAGTGAACCTCCTCTGGATTCGAGTTGTATACCACCTTGTTAGGATGCCGCTTTAGAAAGATGCTCATTCATTTGAACCGGTATGTCCAATACTGCTCTGTACCGTACCGGGCACGAAGCTCCTCGCTGGTTAATTCCACGTTTCCAAGCAGCTCTGCCGCCTGAAACTGCGAGCGGTGCGCCTTCATTGACGCCAGCTTTTTGTCCAGATACGCCGTCACATCGACAGTCACATCGGCACGGCCGATCGCCTGTTCATGATCCTTTGAAAAGGCAATACAGTGCACCAAAGGCCGCTGGTCTGCGGGCAGCCGGCTGATTGTCCGGATGACCGCCTCGCCGGTTGCGTCATGGTCCGGGTGGACGCTGTATCCGGGGTAGAAGGTAATAACCAGCGACGGGTCCAGCTCCTGAATGAGTTCCAGAATGCGTTGATCCAGCAGCTGCGGATCCTCAAACTCAATCATTTTATCGTGGAAACCCAGCATTCGCAGATCTTGTATTCCTATCGCATGACAGGATTCCAGAAGTTCTTCCTTGCGGATGGCCGGCAGGGTCACACGGTTGGCAAATGGCGGAATCCCCATGTTCCGGCCCATTTCCCCCAGGGTTAAACAGGCATAAGTGACCTGCGCGCCGCCGTCTATGTACCGTGCAATCGTCCCGGAAGCTCCAAACGATTCGTCATCGGGGTGGGGAAAGATGACCAAAATTCGTTGATGTTCGGCTGGTTTTGATGTCATAGCTGTCTCCTCTTCCCTCTCGTCAAAATCTCTCCGGGCTCAGCTGCAGGGCCACAACCAACTTTCCTTGGCTGTCGTGGCCTGCCAGTATCAGCCGCTGCGTCTCCTGTTCATCTACATGCGTTAAACCTTCGGCATACACCCAGCCTTGCTCTGTTTTTAAGCCTATCCGATACGGATTTGTGCCGGCGATAGAACCTTGGGTATACCGAATGGAAGCATTGGAGATAAATGCCGACGCCGGATGCCGGGTGCTGTCCAGGTGACTGGCGTAAGCGCCTGTCGTAAGTTCAAGATGCAGGAAGAGATTCAGACCGCAGAGACGGTCGAGTCTGTTTTGAATGTCTTGTGGTTGTATGAGCTGCAAGTTGGCCTCCTTGTTTTCGTTCAGAGATGTACTATGTCATTTTAGCACAAGTCGTGAAACGATCAACCCGAGTGGACAAGCTTGTGATGGCTCACAGCAGGCCTTCAGCGTTCAAAACCGTTGAACCGCCGGAGCATTCCGATAAAATCATGCAAGTCGGTATCGGACCAGTCCGTGAGCCGCTCATAAAAAACAGACGATTTCTCCTTAAGTGCTTCTATGATTTTGTGCTGCCCCTGCTCGGTCAGGGATAATACGACTCCTCTGCCGTCATTCGGCGACGTTTCCCGGTTTACATACCCCAGTGCTTGAAGCTGTTTGATAAGCCGGCTGACAGAACTTTTGTCCATTGCAGTTGCTTCTGCTAAAGCGGCCGCATTCGCAGGACCATATGAATACAGCCACCGGACGATATGAAAGGCGGCAGGCTGCAGAGAAGAATCAAATTTCGCCGCGGCTCTCACACTCAATGCATGTGCGGAGCTCAAAAGCGCATTAAGCTGCCCCCCTAACTCAATCTCCAGTTGGTCTCTTGGCTCCCGAGGCTTGTTATCAGGTTCCTTCATTTTGCAAACACCTTTCTGCATCCAATATCCCGAATTCATCCGCCTAAATGATTGACATATATCAATTAAATAATTATAGTTGATATATATCAACTAAACGCTTAGACTTCAGTTTCGGCTTTACAACTAATTTGTAAAAAATTATATCACATGAGGAGAGCAGATCATGCCGGAAAAAGATACAGTGGTCATAACGGGGGCCACGAGCGGCCTGGGGAGGCTGGTGGCGTTAGAATTAGCCAAACGGGGATTTCATCTCGTATTGACCGCAAGGAGTAAGGAACGGGCCCAAGCAACGCGATCCGAAATCGAAGCAATTGCCCCATCGGCAAATGTAGAGTTTTTTTACGGCAATTTAGCTGAATTAAAGAATGTGAGCCGGCTGGGCAGTGAAATCGCCGCCGCTTATCCGGCAATCGATGTTCTGGTCAATAATGCGGGAATTCACGCGTTCGAGTCCCGCATTACTTCCGAGGGATTGCCGGAAATGATGACAGTCAACTATTTAGCTCCCTGGCTGTTGACTCATATCCTCCGCCCCTCTTTGCAAAAGGCGAAGCAGGCCGGCGTAATCAATGTTGCATCGGAAGCTTCGCGCCGGCATGGGGGGCTAAAGCTTCCTGATGATCTCACGGAAACTTCTCCGTTTACCGCCCGCGGGTCTTCACTGGTCTATGGAAAAACCAAACTGCTGAACATCATGTTCACCGCGGAGTTCTCGCGGCGTTGGTCGCAAGCGGGAATCCGTGCTAACGCCCTTAATCCGGGATTCAATGTGACCGGACTTGGACGGGAGCTTGGTTTTGCTTCCGTGCTAGAGCGGTTGTTAACCGCTTTTCGGATCGGCGACCCGCGAAGAGGAGCGGAGATCATTACCCGTCTGATTGTGGATCCTGTTTATCAGCGGCAGACCGGGGGTTATTTTAATGTGGGTACAGGAAAATCCATTGTACCGGCTGCGCCTGGCGGGGACCCGCTTGTGCAAAAGCAGTTATGGGAGGCCACGGAAGACCTGCTTGCCCGTCGCGGTTTTCTTTAGCATCCTGAATTTATGAGGCTGGCATCCGATACAACAAAGCGTGCAGTTGGAATCCCTTATCTGTAATTCACACTTAAACGAATCGGGCCGCGTGAGACCAGATAAAGTCCATAGCCAACAACGTTAGTTAGCAAAAACAGGGCAATCCAGCCAATGTTGCCTTTTCCCTCATAATAAGCTTTCATTCCCGCCCAAACGGTAAACAGCAGCCAATAGCCGCCCAGTAGAAATAATCCCAAACTGTAGAAAAAGGTGTAGTTGAAATAGGTTAGTGCCACGCTGACAATAAAATGGTCATTGATCTCTTCCGTCTGATCCGTGGTTGTGTAGCTGAACACTTCACGGATCGTCGTTTTGACCAAAAAATTGGTATCCGGCTTGGGGCGTTCCGCCCCCTTCTCTATCATATACAACGAACCGAAATTGAACCATTGCTCTGTTTTTGAATCAGCCGCATACATAAACAGCCGCGAAGGTGCGGGCGGATAAGGACGCTCAACCTGAATTCCTTTGACGCCCCAGGAATGATCCACCCAATCCTTCAGCTTCTCCTGAAGAGGTTCGGACAGTGCAGCGGTACCGGGATTTCCCGCTTCTTGCTCCACCAGCTTATAAGCCTCGTCGGCAAGCTTGGCAACCATTCGTTCATTCCATAATCCGATAATTAATCCCAAACAAATAGCGGATAAAGCCAGCAGGGTAAAGGCGCCACGGAGAACACCGGCAGCAAAACGTCTTTTCATCGCGTATACCTTCTCCAGCTCGCGCTTAACTTCTTTCGCCTCGCCAAACTGGGTTAAAGCTATCGTTACCGCCTCCTCTTCTCCCATACCAGTCTGCATATGTTCTATGGCTCCCGAGACCAGGTTAGCCGTCATTTCTTCCCGGAAATCACGAATCTCCTGTTCAGATTCTTTCATCTGTCTGCACAGCCGGTCAACGTAATCTGTGATCCGGCGAGCAGATTCGGGGCTCAAGCCAATGATTTTCATGATGGATTCCCTCCCAGTAAACGATCTATAATGCCGCGGAACACGGACCAGCTTCGACGGCTATCTTGAAGACGGGTATGCCCTTCCTGCAGCACCCTGTAATATTTGCGGCGGCCGCCGCCGGTTGACGCCTCTTCTTCCCCCCAGAAGGCTTCCAGCAGTCCCTGTTTCTCCAGCCGTTTCAGAGCCATGTACAAGGTGGCCTCTTTAAGGTTCATCGCTCCGCCGCTTATCTCCCGTACTTTTTTGGCGATTTCATACCCATACATCGGTTGCTCCTGCAGCAGACTTAAAAGAATAACATCGATATACCCCTTCAGCATTTCTTTATCAAAATCCAAGCAGTTTTGCTCCTCCTTCCGAATACCTCGTATTATGAAGTACATCGTATTATACTTTCAAATAAATTACAACCCAGTGTTATTATTGATTGTCAAAATAACCGGCCAGTCACGGTGGAAATCCGTGACTAACCGGTTAATAGATATCCTGCATGGAGCTCAAGGACTTTGTTATCTTTGTTGGACATAGAAAAAGAGCCTTTATCTTTAAAGGCCCTTAGCCATATCATTGCAGTCCGGCATCCGATACAACAAAACTTTTATCCCCGCCTACAGACTTGGAGATCTTGCTGCCCTGCTTGATTGCTTCAAGTGTCTCCTCATACATGCGAACCGTCTCGTCCACTTTGTCTTCCGTCCATGTAAACCAGCCGGTGGAAGGCGTCCAGGAGCGGGCTCCCGAGCCGATCAGCGACTTCAGATTCTGTTTCTCCTGATCCAGCCATGCCTCATACTCCTCTAGTGTCCACCATTCAATCGCCGGCACGAAATCGATACGTATTCCCATCAGCATGTCAAAAACGGCTTTTTGTATGCTGCATAGAATCGGTCAAAAGAGCCCTCAATTCTAGCCCTTTCGTGTCTGGTAAAGTGACATTATTGGTCAATTATGAAAACCAGCCGTTTCTTTCATTTCATAACGCATGACTATGCCAGTCCTCTGAGTTTTACAATAACCTGCATCTTCCTGCTGGTTTCGCTGTTTTTTCGGTGCAAATAAAAAAAGATTTAATTTTAATTAACGCTGTGCTATATTATTGTTACGTAACAATACGTTATGTATTTAATGTTACATAAGTTAATCCATCGATGGGAGGTTGTTAACATGTATGGGATTGGACGAAAATTAGGTTTGTCGGTGATAACGGGGGCTATGCTGCTTTTAGCCGCTTGCGGCGGCAATGACGCTTCTACGACAGCCAAAGGGGATTCCGCGGATAAGGTCACGACGATCAAGTTTTTTCACCGCTGGCCGAATGAGCCGAGAAATTCGTATTTTAATTACATTAAGGAAGAGTTTGAAAAACAGAATCCCCAAGTCAAAATTGAGATGGAGTCCGTCCTGAACGACAATTACAAGGAAAAAATCAGAGTCCTTGTGTCCTCAGGCGACATCCCCGACGTGTTCTCCTCTTGGTCCGACAGTTTTGCCGAAAGCCTGGTTTCCTCCGGCAGAGTAAAAGACCTCACCTCCATGTACGAATCCGATGCCGATTGGACAGGCACGCTGGTCCAGAACCAGCTCAAATCCTTTACTTTTGACGACAAAGTGTATGGCGTACCATTTACGATGGACGGCAAAGTGTTTTTTTACAACAAAAAAATCTTCAACGAACTCAAACTGGAAGAACCCAAAACCTGGGATGAATTCATAACGGTACTCGATAAATTGAAAGCCGGCGGATACGACACGCCAATCATTGAAGGACTGCAGGATGCCTGGGCGGTAGGCCATTATCTGGGCACCATGAACCAGCGGATGCTGGATCCAAAAGTGCTGGCTTCCGACTACAAAGCCGCAACCGGCGAGTTCACTGATCCGGGGTACGTAAAAGTGCTGGAATACTGGAAGCAGCTTACCTCATATATGGGACCCAACGCTACCTCTATAAATCACGAAGCCACCCGGAATATGTTTATGGCCGGAGAAGTCCCGATCCACTATCTGCAGTTCGCAGAGCTTGGTTATTTAAAGGATAAGCCGGGCCTGGAGTTCGACTACTTCAACTTCCCTGAGCTGCCTGGAGGAAAAGGAAACCCCGAAGGTCTGACCGGCGCCCCTGAAGGATTTATGATCAGCAACGAAAGCGAGCATCAGGAAATCGCCGAGCAGTTCGTCAAATTTATTGTGTCGCCGGAAAATGCGGCAAAGTTCCAGCAGGATGTTGGTTCGATGACAACCGTGATCGGCGCGGCTACCGAAGATAACTCGCCCCCAGGCACCTTGGAAGCCATTGATGTCATCCAGAATGCGGGCGAAACCACCCCATGGCTGGATAATGCGGTTGATGCCAATGTAGCCGACGCCTTTATGCGCGGAGGGCAAGCTATGGCCGCCGATATTCAAACCCCTGAAGGAGTTATAAAGGAAGTGCAGGCCGCTGCGGCCAAGCTGCATACCGCAGGAAAATAATCCGGTACCACTTGTAACATGTTCGGGAGAGGGGGCCCTTCCCCTCTCTTTCGCGTAAACACAGAAAGTATGCTCTACGCGCTTGCCCGTTAATCTCCAGGATCGAAACAGGGGGAAAGTGATGAAAACAAAAAAAACGTTAACACCTTATTTGTTTGTCTTCCCATGTGTCCTCATGCTGGCTGTATTTGTTTATATGCCGCTCATTCAGAACTTCTTCTACAGCTTTCAAAATGTATCCCTGCTATCCGGTAAAAGCTCATTTGCCGGGCTGGACAATTACAAAAGCCTCTTTTCCGACCCGATTGTCAGCCAAGGACTGATCAACAACATCAAATATGCGGTCATTTCCCTGATCTTCCAGGTCGGTTTTGGACTGGTGCTTGCGGCCATTCTGGAGCAGGAGTTTCTGAGAAAAATTGCGGCGGTATTCCGGACCATCTTTTTTATCCCGGTCATTATTTCGATTACGGTCATCTGCCTCCTGTTTTCCTTCATTTACAATCCGACAGACGGACTGCTGAACATGTTCCTGCAGGGCGTGGGTCTTGAGGAGTGGGCCAAACCTTGGCTCGGTTCCGGCACCACGGCCATTTATGCGGTCATCGCGGTCTCCCAATGGCAAAGCATCGGTTACTGTATGATGCTGTTTATCGTAGCGATTCAGAAAATCCCGCGGGATTTGTATGAAGCGGCAAAAATTGACGGAGCGGGCAGCCTGAAAACCTTTTTCAGCGTCACCCTGCCTCAGGTCAAAGAGATGATTTTTGTGAATTCGCTGCTGACGGTAACCGGAGCGTTTATGGTGTTTAACGAACCCTTTATCTTGACCCGAGGCGGCGGTCCGGGAACCAGCTCGATAACGATCGCAGTGCTGATGTACCAGTCGGGTTTTGTTAAAGACAGCATGGGTTATGCCGCCACCATCTCGCTGCTGATTTTCGTCATTACCGCCGTGCTTGCGCTTATCCAAACCTTCACCTTTAGAACCGGAAAGGGGGATTAATTTATTATGGCCATCAAATTCAGCGTATCCCGGCTTATCGTGCTTCTCCCCCTGCTTGTGGGTGTAGTGCTTGTTGTCTACCCGTTGTTCTGGATGATCTCCTCTTCGTTCAAAAGTTATGACGAGATTTTCGGGGCGGTGTGGAACCTGCCCAGCAAATGGCTGTTTTCCAACTACACGACGGCCTGGACCAAAGGGATCGGCAATTATTTTATGAACAGCGTGATTGTCACGGTCAGCACCATTGCGGGTGTTGTGATCATCTCCTCCTTGTGCGCGTATGGCCTCAGCCGCTTCCGCTTCCGGTACGGTAAAACGCTGTTTCTGTTTGTGCTCGGCGGCATGATGCTGGACCCGCAGGTCTGCCTGGTGCCTCTTTATAAACTTTTGCAAAACTTAAATATTCACAATACGTATTTTGCTTTGATCCTGCCTTATATTGCTTTCCGTTTATCGATTGCCGTGCTGCTTGTCCGCTCTTATTTTCTGGGGATTCCCAAAGAAATCGAAGAATCGGCTACCATCGACGGTTGTTCCGCCTTTCGCACCTATCGCAGCATTTTTTTGCCGATGTCCCTCCCCATTTTGATGACGACGATTATTTTGACATCCTATTACGCCTGGAACGAATTTTTGTTTTCAATTATTTTTATCGACTCCGATAAATACCGGACCATTCCTGCCGGTCTGATGAATTTCAAAGACGCACTTTCCACGGATTGGGGCGTACTGCTGGCGGGACTGGTAATCTCTTCGCTTCCGCTTATAATCTTATTTATTTTTATGCAAAAATACTTTATTCAGGGCATGTCCGACGGTTCGGTAAAAGGATAAGTCCGCCTGCTGTAAACCCTGCTTATATCACCGTCTGCTTACTAAAAATGGCCTGCTGTGCCGGTATCTCCCGGTACGGCCGGTTTACTTGATTTGAAACTAAGGAGGGTCCACCATGAAACTGATTGCCATAGGAGATAATGTAGCGGATTGTTACCTGGACCAAGGATTGTATTACCCCGGAGGCAATGCGGTGAATGTGGCCGTGAACTGCAAGCGCAATGGCTGGGAAGAGGTTGCTTACATCGGCGTATTCGGAGACGATTCCAAAGCGGAACATATCCAGTATGCGCTCGGCCAGGAGGGCATTACCTACGGTTATTCCCGAAAAGTCTACGCACCAAGCGGTTCGCCCGGCGTCAAGCTGGTGGACAATGACCGTGTGTTTGTGCGCGGGGCCCAAAATACGGCGCAGCATGTGCTCCGCCTAAGGCTTATGCCAGCGGATCTGGATTATATCTCCACGTTTGATTTGTGCCATACGAGCTGCTATTCGAGCATCGAAAGCGAACTGGAAACAATCAAGGCGCACTGCGCCATCTCGTTTGATTTTTCTACCCGGCGGGATACAGCGTATCTGGAGCGGGTTTGTCCGCATATTCGATATGCGTTTTTTTCGGGCGCGGATTTGGAGACTTCCGAGCTGGATGATCTAATCGCCGCATGCCACAGGCTTGGGACAGAGATTGTAGGAGTGACACGGGGCAGCAGCGGTGCGGTATTTTCCCGTAACGGGGAACGGTTTGAACAGGGGATTACCCCCGCAACAATCGTCGATACAATGGGGGCGGGCGACAGCTTTATCGCCGGTTTCTTGACTTCCTATACTTCGGTTGGAGAGATGCAGAAGGCGCTGCAGTACGGAGCGGACCGTGCCGCTTATACCTGTACGTATTATGGGGGATTTGGATATCCGCAGAAGATGGAGGATTAACTGCTCCGTATAAGGCCGCAAGCTGTTCAGAATTGAACAGCTTTTTGGTCTGCACGGCGATAAGGTTCCCTAGACATAAAGCACAAATTTATCACCGACAATATGCTGCTCTCCGTAATGAACCGTTTCCATGGTGGAAGATACCACATTGCCTTGGGACAGCAGCAGCGGGTAACCGACGGGAATGTTCAGGTAACCGGCTTGAACCGCGTCGGCGAATACCGTCTGAATGCTTTTGCGCTGCCGGATGAAAGCGACGTCGCGTTTGGCTTTGATGACGGCATACAGCGACTTGTTATGTAAATCTTCCTCCAGCAGAAAATGGTATTCAGGCGGAAATACCGCGTAGTCCATCATGACCGGGATGTTGTCGGCCAGCATAATGCGCCGGATCGCAATCAGGTCGGTCTGTTCAGGCACATTCATCGTTTCGGCCAGCTTGGGTGTAGCGCTGATTTGGCGCTGCTCCACCAGTTTGGAAGAGGGCTTCAGGTTATTCAGTTTACAGATCTCGCTAAATCCCAATACGGAAGGCCCGAGTTTGGCTTGAATCTTGGGTGTGCTGATGAAGGTCCCCTTCCCCTGCTTACGGTCCAGCAGGCCTTCTTCAATTAGCTCGCTGACCGCTGTTCTGACCGTTCGGCGGCTGATCGAATACATTTCACAGAGCTCAAATTCGGTGGGGATTTTCTGTCCCGGCTTAAGTGTGCCGGTTTCGATATCCTGTTTGATGATTTCTTTCAGTTGAACGTATAGCGGAACGATACTATCCGGCTGTAATTGTCTCATTGCAGCTCCTTTAGGTCACGTAATAAGGATGTATTAGTGCTTGGTACTCCATCTCACACAAAACATACAAATGACCAGTTATTATATCCTGTGGCGGCGTTGATGTCAAAGGTAATCACACGTACTATATAATATTTTTTTTCCAAAGTAAATACTTCTGCCATATCGTTCGGACAGGAAATAAAAACGGATTTCTTTTATGACGAAAGGGTTGATTTCAGCGGAGGAGCATAGTAACATATAGATACATTACGTTACATAACGTAACAAAATGATCTTCTGTTTCCTTCCGCAGCGGATCAATAACCAAAGGAGGAGTTCATTAATGGATCAGGAACATGTGGCACAACTGGAGGCGGCAATTCAAGCGGTTGCTCAGAGGGATGTAAAACAATTTTATTTTGTTGCTTGCGGCGGCTCGCTGGCCAACGTAACCCCGGCGCAGTATATTCTCGACCGTGAAATTGACATCCCTTCCGCCGCCTATTCTTCCAACGAATTCATTCACCGGGGACCTAAGGCATTAGGCAAGCATTCCGTGGTGGTCACCTGCTCCCACTCCGGGAATACGCCCGAAACCGTGGAAGCAACCACATTTGCCCGCAACAAAGGCGCGTTGACCATCTGCTTGACCAACCTGAAGGACTCGCCGCTGTGGGAGGCTGCCGAGTATAAGCTGCATTACAACTACGCTACTTACGGAGAAGAACTGCGTGCAGAAGAGACAAATATGGCGATTCTGTACCGGCTGATCTTTGGCGTGCTGAATACCCTGTTCCCGAACGAAAAATATGCCAATGCCCTCCACTCGATCGAAACCGGACTCCATGGAGTGTACGAACGGAACAAAGCAAGCCAGCTGGAAGCCGCCAAGGAATTCGGCCGGGCTTACAAACGGGAAAAGCTGATTTACACGATGGCCAGCGGCATCAATTATTCCGTCGCCTACTCCTTTGCGATCTGCCTGCTGCAAGAAATGCAGTGGATCCACTCCAGCGCGATCCATTCCGGCGAATACTTCCACGGTCCGTTTGAAATCACGGACTTTGATGTGCCGTTTATCCTGATTAAAGGACTGGGCGAAACACGCCCGCTGGATGACCGGGCGCATGACTTTGTCCGCAAATATTCCGAACGAGTGGTGCTGATCGATGCTGAAACGTTTGATCTGGAGGGGATTTCGGCGGATGTCCGGAATTACTTCACGAACCTGGTAGCCGGCGTGCTGCTCAGACAATACGCGCAGCATCTGTCCGAAGAAACCGGCCACGCCCTTTCCGTCCGCCGCTATATGTGGAAAATGGAGTATTAAGCAGCGGGCCCACCGGGCCGGGGTGCCATTAGCTTCATCCATTCCAATCAGGCAGCACAACTAACTTAACGCACTAAACATACGCCGTACAAAAAATTTTATCAAACAAGCCGGAAATTCCTTACGCCAAGGAATCCCGGCTTGTTTTGTTGTTATATAACTCATCGGCCAGCTTCTTTATTATTAACTTACGTGCAGCACGGCTTTGCCGGAGAATTTCCGCTCCAGCAGATGACGGGCGACGGTGTCGATTTCGGTCCACGGTGCCTCCACTTCGATCCGTGGCGTTAACTTTCTGTCAGCAGTCAGCTGGGCCAACAAGCTTAGATCGTCCGCGGCGGATTGACGGGTAAGCTCGTCTCCCAGGAAGAAGCCGTACAAACTCCTCCCTCCGCTGGTCACCAGATTTCTCATATCGATCATTGCAGAGTTTGAAGAGGAAAACCCTACCGCCACACAAATGCCTTGAGGGGCAAGCATCGGCAGCAATGCCGCCAGTGTCTCGCCGCCTACCGAATCGATAATCAAATCGTATGGCCCGAATTTACGCGCCGATGAGATGCCTGAATATCCAATGACCACCTGATCGGCACCTGCCTCCCGTACAAGCAAGGCCTTCTCTTCTGTGCTGGCTAAACCTGCGGTGAATGCTCCGGATAAGGCCGCAAGCTGATGGGTGATCAACCCGACTCCGCCGGTAGAGCCTGTTATGAAAATACGTTTGCCGAGCAGCATGCCGCCTTTGCGGAGCGCATTAAGCGCCGTTAGCCCGGCAACGGGTAAGGTTGCCGCCTCTGTATAGATAAGCTTGTCCGGGATTTCAGTCAGCATGGTTACAGGAGCGGCAACCTGCTCGCTCCAGGCGCCCCTCTGTAGCAATCCGGCAACCCGTGCCCCTTTTTGCGGGCCTGCGCCGTTTTGGGCCGGCTCAATGACAATACCGGCGAAATCCCAGCCGGGCCGGCTTGATGCTTCCTGATCTTTGGCGTCGGACACTTCACCGCGATTGAGAGAGACGGCTTTCACCTGTACGAGCGCTTCCCAAGGCTGAGCTTGGGGTGCGTCAACTTCCTTAATCGCCAAATGGGACGGAACAAGCGGATCAACTACGATGGCACGAATCATTTTGTACCTCCTCCATGAATGGGCTTCTGTGTCATATTGGTTTCTGTGTCATTTGATGACTTTCGATTTCAATGAGGAGTATACTTTAGATCAAGGAGCGGCCCAAGTGCAGAACTACACTTCGCCATAAAGAAAGGAAAAAAGAAAGATGGACATTCATATAGAGAATTCCAGGCTCAAAATCGTATTGGGTGAGATTGAAGCGCTGCGGACGAAACGGCAGCGTGAGTTTGCCGACCGGCTATCCCCGTCCTTAAAACGGTTTACCCAACAAGAGCTGAACGACGAGGCTTTTGCTTCATACAAAAATCTTCTTGTTGGGCGTTCCCGCCGCATCCCGGATCGCCAGACGATCCTTAAGATTGCTGAATACCTTGAATGTACTTTCGATGAGCGCAACGATCTGCTGTTGGCAGCCGGATACCTTCCGATCCAGCCGGAATTGGAGGGCCAGGCGCTGGAACGCGCATTGGAGTGGGCGCATCAAACGATGGGAGAGATTGCTTTTCCCGCCATGATCATAACCCATACGCAGGACATCCATGGAGTTAACGAGCGGTTCCGCCGATTGTTCGATATCCCGTTCGACCGTTCGTACGATGGCCAAATGAACAGAGTCGATTTGCATTTTAATTCCGCTTTCCCTGTCCGGACCCGCTCCACTTTCGACAAAACGTCATTTGAGCAATGGGAAGCGCACGCCATTTATGGGATACATTCGTTTAAGCGGGAGCACATATTGTCCCGTTATGATGTGTGGTACCAACAATTGCTTCATAGATTTCAGAAATACAACGCGGATGAATATCTGAATGTGCTGGATCCAGGAGAAAAAGCTGATCATACGCAAACCATTTTAGCTAGAGTGGAAAACTCCGGTGAACTTGTTCCCATCCGCTACAGACAAGTTTCGATTTCCGCAGGCGGCCGATTATATCCGCAAATTGTGGTTTTCCTGCCGGTCGATGCTGCCGCGCGAACAGTATTCATAGACCTGGGATGTCCTGCTGACTGCGCTTGGATTCCCCGGGATAACGGCAAAGGACCTTTGTCTCCAAAGGCCCCGCTTCCTTTTAAAAATTCAGCTCAAAATTCGAAATGTTCAACGTACCGGCCCGGACGTGTTCTCCGGACCCCAGATACACTTTAAAGGCAATGGCCCGAATGTCCGTGAGGCTGGAAACCGCTGCGTTATTTTTCCATTGGGATGCTGCCGATTTCCACACTGGAGCATAAAAAGCATAAGTGACTTCGGCTGATTCACCCGGGCCGATCACCCGTTCGACCGCCGAGTCAGAAGCCGTCTGTCCTCCAGTCTCCTCCCAAATCCAGTTGCTGCCGTTCCGCAGCACCAGCGATACATGAATGGGGTCGGACCCTGTATTCGTCAAAGTACAGGTAATGCTGGAGTAAGCGGACCAATCCTCGCCTGCCCCCATCCCCGGTTTGGTTTCGGTGGCAGCGCCGGCCGATACCGAGTCGCTGAGCGTGCTGCTGTAATTCACATACACCGTGTCATTGTCTAGACCGGCAGATACATTTCCGGTAAAAGACGACTCCTTGAAGTCCCACGGATAATAGCTGGCAGATTTGGGCCGGTTCAGCTCGGCTATCGTTGAGGCATATGCATCGGCAGGAAGATCAAAATCAACAGCATGCAGCTGCACGCTGCCCTTGAATCCGCTGCCGCCGCTTTGCACCCGGAAGATCAGCCGGTTCACGTCCTGATTGGCAAGGCTGGCTAACGGGACGGAAGCCAGGATCGTTTTTTTGGCGGGGACTTTAATATAGGTTCCAAGCTCCACCCACTTCCATGCCCTGTCTTTTACAATCGGTTGGATTTGAATTTCCGCCGCATTAGGATTGGTAATCACAAGGTTCATCATTTCATGCGAACTCCAGTTGGCCGCCGGGCTGGGGTCCACTTGAATAGATGGGTAATTTTCGCTGAGAAGATCAAACGACATATTGAGTCCGCCGCTGTCTAAAGCCGAAAGCTTCGCCGTTGTTCCAGAGGCCGGTTTGTCCGCGCCATTAATGCCTACATACCAAGTGCCGTAGTCGTCAAGCAGTCCCGGGTTAATCGTGCCCGGCTGATTGGAATCGCCTGTCTTAACGGTAACGGCGTTGCTGGCTGCCGATAGATTATTGGCGTCGTCAAATGCTTTGACGGTGAAGGTATAAGCGGTGTCCCCCTGCAGGCCGGAAACTGTATACCGCGGGGCCATGCTGGTCCCCGCCAGAACTCCATCCTTGTAAATGTTATATCCTGCAACGCCGATATTGTCCGTGGATTCGGTCCAGCTTAACGCCGCGGTAGTGACGGATGGAACCGCTTGCAGTCCGGACGGTGCCGAAGGCGGGGTTATGTCGCCGCTTGGCAGGGTTTTGACCTGGATGGTGCTGCTGGAAGCTGACAGATTGCCTGCTTTATCGATTGCTTTTACCGCGAATTGGTAGGAAGTGGCGGCTTTGAGTCCGGTGACAGTATAGCTTGTTGACGGGCTGACTGCGACCAGTGATCCATCCCGGTACACATTGTAGCCTGTGACAGCCACGTTGTCCGAGGAGGCTTGCCAATCTAATTTCACCGTTGAAAATGTTGGCGATCCCCCCGTCAGATGGGCAGGTGCGGTCGGCGGCTCATTGTCGGCGGCTCCCCCGTAAACGGTACTTAGCTTTGAAGTCGCCCGGATTCCGTAAGGCCCTTCTATAATGGCGCGGCCTTGCTCGGTATAGCTGGTGCCCGCCCAGTCGGTAGACATATCGAGATATTCAAGTCCCGAGCCGTTTCCTTTCCAGGACCAGCCTAAATAACCTACACCTTTTTGCTCGGCATAACTCATAATGGTTGCTTCGTCCACATCTCCGTTGGTATGTCTAATCCCGAATTCTCCGATGACCAGCGCCAGGTTTTTATTCAGCACCTGATCCATGTTGTTTTTCACAGTGGCAGCGTTTCCTCCGGCATATTCGTACATATGGATGGAAAACATCGTGTTTTTAAGCGGGTCCGCATTAAACACCTGGGTGCCATAGTCAAAAATCGACTGCGGATATTGGCCCCATCCGGCGCCGTCTACCATAATGGTATTTTGGATGCCTGCATTCCGCAGCTTCGGAATTACGGTTTTGTAGCCCTGCGCCCAACCTGCTCCATCCCAGGAGCCAAACCATTCGTTGGCTATATTCAGAATAACCGTGCTTTCTTTCCCGATCAGCGCGCTTTTCATTTCGATCCAGTAATCCGCAATCCGGTTCAAGACAGCCGCGTTGTCCGACCCGGTCCCGTCATGGACTTCAAGCACAACAACCAATTTATTGCGTTCCGCCAGCGTAATCAATGCCTGAATGGAGGACAAATCATCTTTTGTCCACTGCTGTCCGTCCGACAGCACAATCCGGACCGTGTTCGCCCCGGTTCGGGCGATGGCCGGAATCGCAGCGGTTTCCTGCCCTTTGTACCAGGTATAAGCATGATTGATCCCCCGCATGACAAACGGGCTGCCGTTTGCGTCATACAGTGTTGTCCCTTCGATATAAAAACCCGGTTTGGCTGCTGCGGGTTCCGTCGTTACTTGAAGTTCGGCGCTTGAATCCGATACATTTCCAGCGGCATCCTTGGCGCTCACCCGGAAGGTATAGGTGGTATTAGGGGTAAGATCGGTTGCGGTATAGTTTGGGGTCGTGGCCGATCCGATCCGGTTCGTTCCGCTGTACACATCATAGCCGGTCACCCCTACATTGTCGGTTGAAGGGGTCCATGTCAGCGTCACCGATGAACTCGTTTTGGAGGGGCTTTGCAGGTTTGCGGGCGCGGTTGGCGGCTCGGTGTCGGCAGCCGTTTCCACCGGCGTGAACTTCCATTTTTGCTGAGGGTTACCGTTGTCGGTCCACTGCTGGACGTCTGCTCCGTCATGCGTATAGCCTCCGATGACATCCAGCGCTTTGCCGCTGGACTGGGCGAGCAGCTTATAATATCCCCCGCCTGCTTCCGCCAGCTTCCACTTCTGATTGGGTAAACCGCCGTTTGTCCACTGCTGTACGGGAGCGCCGTCGGAGGAATCGCCTTGAGCCACGGTTAAGGCTTTCCCGCTGGATGCCGCGGTCAGTGTGTAATACCCGTCACCGGCAGCTTCAACTTTCCACTTTTGTTTAGCGCTGTCGTCGTTTGACTGCTGTCTGACCCGCGTGCCGTCGGCGGAACCGTCACCGGCATCCAGGTTTTTGCCGCTATGCCTTGCCGTTAGTTTGTAGGTTTTTCCTGATTCGAGCACCGGGCCGGGAGTGTTGGAATGCACTTCAAATTCCCAGAGGGAATATCCGTACTGTGTGCCCCTTTGGGTTCCGTTCATTTTTACGTACCTGGCGTTTGCTGCTTCAAAAGACACCTCATCGATTCCCCCGTCACCGTTTGCGGTGGAATAAACCGTCGTCCAGTTCGACTGGTCGGCTGACGTCTGGATCTGGTACGCCTTGGCATAAGCGGCTTCCCAATGCAGTGTTACACCACTGATCTGAGCCGGACTGCCCAGGTCCACAACCAGCCACTGCGGATCCGAATACTGTGAAGACCACCTCGTTGACTGATCGCCGTCTATGGCGAATTGAGCCGCTTTATTCGCGTCCTCCTCGGAGCTGGCCGAGGCTGAAGCCAGCTGTGCGACGCTTTCGGAAGCGCTTGCAGGGAACGCCGGAAACAAACTGAAGAGCAGCGCAAACAGGACAAGGAACGTTACGTTGTTTTTTTTCAAATGAGAACCTCCCAGTAATAAGATGAACTAGCGGGTACCCATATGTTGTTCTTGAAGTAGCGTACGAATCTGATCCCCAGTTTCGCCTGCGGGCCTGAGCATGTGCAGGGTGATGCCTCCTCCTTTCCGCCCGGTATCCAAAAAAAACAGGGATCAGATTATGCTAAATTTACTGATTTAGGCTAACAAAGTCATTGGATTCAATTATGCTTTTTTTCGGCCATCAACGTCCGCAGCTTGCCTTCCGTGCTGGTATCGGCGGCCGGGGTATAAATGCTGCATCTGAGGTCATCAGGTCCATATACCTTCAGCGAAGTCAGCTCGTACACCATTTTGCCGGCTTTGGCATGCCGAAACTCCAGACGGACCTCCGGTGCGTTGCTGACCTGGCTCTGCTCCCACATCCGGTTGAACTCCGGGTGGCCTGCGGCCATTTCATCCAGGAACCGGTCATACCACTCGTCTTCGACATATTGACCGTAGTAGGATCGGAGAATCGACAAAAATCCGCCAGAAAACTGCTCCCAATTCACAGCGAGCCGGCGGAATTCTCTGCGGGCGAACAGCAGCCGGATCATGTTCCGTTCTTCTGCCGGAATACGGTCGAAATCCAGAAACACATAAGCCGCGGCCCGGTTCCAGCCGACGATATTGCATTTGCGGTCCGACACAATCACCGGACAGTAGGTCAAATCCGTGATGATTCTCTGCAAAGACGGACTGATTAACACCGTTTCCTCTTTACCTGAGTAGGTCTCCCCCGTTCCTTCAGACGCAAGCGAATATAAATACCGCCGTTCGTCCCCATTTAGCTGCAGCGCATTGGCTACACATTCAAGCACGGAGTGTGACACTTGAATGTCTCTCCCCTGCTCCAGCCAGGTGTACCAGGTGGTGCTCACTCCCGCCAGCTGGGCGACCTCCTCCCGCCGCAAGCCGGGTGTCCGTCTTCGTGTGCCGTATGGGAAGCCGGCGGATTCGGGGGATAGTTTGGCGCGCTGTTTTTTGAGAAAAGCCGATAATTCCTGAAGTCTGGCCTGGGAGTTCATGAGGGGTACGCTCCTTTTTCGCTAGAGTAGCAGTCTTTATACCAGGATAAACGCTAACTTGTAATAGGATAGAACAAATGACATTATAACCTTACAAACACAGAATGAAAAGCTTTCTAGGGAGGCATGAAGGTAATGGAGAGAGTCGTAATTACGGGTATGGGAGTTATCTCGCCGCTCGGTAACGATGTGGAGCAGTTTTGGTCGAAGCTGGTCCGCGGAGAATCGGGGATCGGTTATATTGAGGCATTTGATACAACCGGACAAAAAGTGAAGATCGCCGGCAGCGTCAAAGACTTTGATCCGGCTGCGCGGTTTGGGACGAAGGAAGCCCGCCGGATGGACCGTTTTTGCCAGTTCGCGCTTGCGGCAGCGGAGCAGGCGGTAGCGCAGTCCGGGCTGCCTCTTGACCGGATGGACCGTGAACGGCTGGGCGTATATGTGGGTTCAGGGATTGGCGGGATTCAAACCATGATTCAGCAAAATGCCGTGCTCGCTTCCCGCGGACCTGAACGCGTAAGCCCGACACTGGTGCCTTTGATGTTACCCAATATGGCGGCTGCCATGATTAGTATAAAATACGGCGCACTCGGCTCCACGCTTGCGCCGGTGACCGCTTGCTCGATCGGCAATACGGCGATTGGCGAGGCGATGTTTAGCATCCAGGCCGGACGGCAGGATTGTATCATTGCCGGTGGCTCGGAAGCCGCAATTACGGACCTGTCGCTGGCCAGCTTCTCGAACGCCACGGCTTTATCCACCCGCAACGACGATCCGGAGCGGGCAAGCCGCCCATTTGATGCGGACCGGGACGGTTTTGTTATGGGAGAAGGCGCGGGTATCGTTATTCTGGAGTCTCTCAGCCATGCGCTGCGCAGAGGCGCACCGATTATAGGCGAGGTTGTGGGATACGGCGCAAGTTCGGATGCTTACCATATGGTTGCGACGCCAGAGGATGGGAACGGCGCGGCTAGAGCGATGAAGCTGGCTTTATCCAATGCGCAGCTGAAGCCGGGTGATATGGATGTGATCAGCGCTCACGCAACAAGCACGGTCATTGGCGACCGGTCGGAAACCGCCGCCATCAAGCAGGTATTCGGGGAAGCGGCTTACCGGATTCCGGTAACGGCCAATAAATCCATGACAGGACATATGTTAGGCGCATCCGGCGGCGTCGAGATGATCGCCCTGCTGAAATCGCTGGAAGAAGGCATCATTCCGCCTACGATTAACCTGCATCATCCCGATCCCGTATGCGACTTGGATTATGTGCCTAACCATGCGCGAACCGCTCCGCTGCGGATTGGAATTTCGAACTCTTTTGGCTTTGGGGGACATAATTCGGCGGTTATCGTTAAAAAATACGAAGCTTAAATAACAACGGACAGCACCTAAAAAGCATCCGCAAGCCGGCGTGAAGGCCGTTTGTGGATGCTTATTATTTCTCTTGCATTCTGCGGCTTGATGAGATATACGCCGCAGATATGATGAACACCGCTGATGAAATGAACACTCCAGATAAAATGAACACCACGAATGAAACGAACACCCGAATGAAACGAACACCACGAATGAAATGGACACCGCCTCGGGATCAAACAGGACGTGCCGCCTGCATAAATTTCGCCATCCGCTCCAGCGCTTTTTCCAAATTGCAACGTGATGCCGCATAGGAACAGCGGATATACCCTTCCCCGCCCGATCCAAAGACATGCCCGGGCACGACCGCGACTTCCGCCTCTTTCAGCAGCCGGAGCGCAAACACTTCGGAGGACAGGCCGCTGGAAGCTACGGACGGGAAGGCGTAAAAAGCCCCCTCCGGTTCATGGCAGGACAGTCCAATGGCTTGGAGTCCGTCTACAAACAATTTGCGCCGCTCGTTATAGCTCGCCATCATCTCCTCTTTGGCGGACATGCCATAACGTAAAGATTCAAGTGCGGCGATTTGCGCCAGGGTTGGGGCGCACATCACGGTATACTGGTGTATTTTCAGCATCCCGGCAATCAGCTCACGCGGGCCGCAGGCATAACCTACCCGCCAGCCTGTCATGGCAAACGCTTTGGAAAAACCGCTGATAACAATCGTCCGCTCCTTCATCCCTGGCAGGGACGCGATACTGACGTGCTTGCTTCCATAGGTGAGTTCGGCATACACTTCATCCGAAATCACAACCAGATTATGCCTGATGACAACATCGATAATCGGCAGCCAGTCCTGTCTGGTCATGACCGTCCCTGTCGGATTACAGGGGAAATTAATCATTAAAGCTTTGGTGCGGGGCGTGATTTTGGCTTCCAGCGCTTCCGCGGTCAGCTTGAACTGTGTTTCCGGCGAAGCTTCTACTTCCACAATGGTGCCGCCGTGCAGGTGAGTGATCGGCTCGTAGGCAATATAACTTGGAGCGGGAATCAGCACCTCGTCTCCCGGATCAATCACCGCCCGCAGCGCCAAATCCACAGCCTCGCTGCTACCCACGGTGATCATGATTTCGTGTTTCGGGTCATAATTCAGATCAAAGCTTCCGGATAAATAGGCGGACAGCTCTTCCCGCAGCTCCATTATACCGGCGTTGGAAGTATATTGGGTCCGGCCCTCGCGCAGCGCCTGGATGCAGGCTTCACGCACCCTCGCTGGTGTGGCGAAATCCGGCTCCCCAACTCCTAGCGCGATAACGTCTCCGCCGGCTGCATTCAGATCAAAAAAAGCGCGGATTCCCGATGGCCGAATCTCCCGCACGCGCGAGGAGAGCAAGGGTTTGGAAGTTGCTGATGGATTGGTGTCTACTTCTGAATTCGGGTTTACTGATAGTTTTGAGCTCATCAATGGACTAGTATGATTTGCTGGTCTTCTGCTTACCGTTGGTCCTGCACTTGGCAACTGCCTTATCCCCACTTCGCTATACATTCTGCATCATCCCCTGTGTCTGATTCCGTTCCTGAATCGAACCATAAATAATCCGGTCAAGCAGCTGCGTAAAGGTGATTCCTGCGGCCGCCGCGCTTTTTGGCAGCAGGCTGTTTGCAGTCATCCCCGGCAGGGTGTTCACTTCCAACACATACGGGACATCCTCGCAAAGGATCATGTCAATTCTGGCGTAAACCCTGCACTGCAGCAGCCGATAGCTGGCAAGCGCTGCCTCTCGGACCCGTTTTTCCACATGAGGAGGGAGCAAAATCACCTTCTCCTCTGCCCCGCCGGTTTCATATTTGGCTTGGTAGTCAAACCATTCCGATTGCGCGGGACGGATGCCTAGAATCGGGAGGACTTCGCCGTTTAAAATCGAACAGGTAATCTCTGTCCCGCTGATGTAACGCTCGATCACCATATTCGGGTCCAAATCCATAGCTTTCCGGACCGCCGGCAGCAGCTCCTGCTCCCCCCGCACCATTCCGATCCCGATGCTGGACCCGCCGTTGTTTGGCTTCACGACCACCGGATAACCCAGTTTTTCCACCGCCTTGGGGTCATAGTCGTCCATTCCCTGCCAATTGAGACCAAGGGGCGTCTTTATTCCGCCAGCGGTTAACAGCATTTTGGACAGCTGCTTATTCATGCATAAGCTGCTTGCCAGCACCCCGCTGCCTGTATAGGGAATGCCAAGTGTCTCCAGGGTACCCTGCACCGTACCGTCTTCGCCGAATTCGCCGTGCAGCGCAATCAGCGCCAGATCAATATTTTCCCGCCGTACCAGGTCGATGAGATCGGACGGCCGGTCAATCCGGATGGGAACCGCCTCATACTGGTCCGGATCCAAATGCTGGAGCATTTCCCGGCCTGTTTGCAGCGACACCTCCCGCTCGGATGAAATTCCGCCCATAATTACGCCAATTTTCATGATGACACCCCTCTTTTTCTCAAAATCACGTTTTGACAATCATCTCGCTTGCTTTACAGAAACCGGCGCGCTTCACGGCCGATGATTTCAATTCCGCGTTTGATCTTTTCGTCCGTCACGCGGGAGAACCCAAGCCGCAGGGTATTTGCCCCTTCTCCTTCTTGGATAAAAAACTTGTCGCCCGGCGTAAAAATAACACCCTTCTCCAAGCAGGCTTCCAGCAGCCGGCGCGTCTGAAATCCGGGCGGGAAGGTAAGAAACAAATGCAGCCCCCCGTCGCCGGTTAACCGCGCCTCGGGGAGACAGACTTCGCAGCAGGTTTTGGTCAGCTCGTATTTACGTTTGTACTCCAGCCGCGCTTTTTTTACATATTTATCGAAGTTGCCGTTCAGCAAATATTGATACAGTATCGATTGATCAATCGTCGAGGTATGGATGGAGCGGGCGCGTTTAATGCTTTCGAGCGCAGCGATCAGCTTCCGGTCCCCAAGCACCCAGCCTACCCGCAGTCCGGGGAACAGCACTTTGCTGAAGCTGCCGATGTAAATCACGCCGTTGCCCCGCCCCGCAGAAGAGATTAAGGGCGCCACGTGGGCTCCCGAATAACGCAGCTCTTCATTAAAGCCGTCTTCGATTACCGGGATCTGGTAACGGCTCATGATCTTCATCACGGCATTCCGCTTCGCCGGAGACATGACAATCCCCGTAGGATTATGATAAGAAGGGGTCAAATAAGCCAGGTCAAAACGCTGTGTCCGGCTCTGCAGCACCGCCTCCAGCTGCTCCACATCCATCCCGTCCGGCTCCATCGGAATGCCGGTAAGTTCGAAGCCGTGCAGCTTCAAGTTTTTGATGGCCGTATGATGCGTGGGATTTTCGCAGATCGCCGCACCTGGGCGTCCGGACGGCCGCAGTGCCGACAGCATAATGTCAAAGCCTTCGGTAAATCCGCTGGTGATCAGCATATCTTTGCCGGAGCAGTCGACCCCTTTGTTCTCCATATAATGCATCAAATATTCGATTAAGGGCTTATAACCCTTGGCATAGCCGTAATTAAGCAGCACATGCCCTTCAATGGCCATCCGGTCCAAAAAAGCCCGTTTGACTTCCCCCACATTAAACAGCTGTTCATCCGGCGCAATGCTTGTAAATGAAATGACCTCTTTTCCCGCACGGATGCCCTGCTTCATCAAGTCGAGTTCAACGGCCGAGACCGCGTAGTGGTTCATTTTTGCCTGCCAGTCGATCTGCAAGGCAGCGGGATCGTCCGTGCCTTCAAATTCGGCGGTGTTATGGCCCGAGATGGCGGCAACGTAGCTGCCTTTGCCCGGAACCGCATACGCAAATCCGTCATCCTCCAAACCGGCGTAGGCGGCAATCACCGTATTTCGGCTCACATTCAGCAGTTCTTTCATTTCGCGTGTGGAAGGCAGCTTCTGGTCCGCGTGGAGGGCGCCTTTTACTATTAAGCGCTTGATGTATTCTTTAATTTGTATTGGTGCCGGACGGTCGCCGGCGAGCTTGAAATCCTGGAACATCCTCCATCGCCTCCCTTTGTAATGATGGCATAGTCAAGGTAAGAAAAAAAGAACCACCGCACGGGATTTTTTTTCCTGCGATGGTTCCTCTGTATGAACTTTCTCTTTTTACCAGCCGGGCAGCTTGCAGGCCCATTCGGCTGTTGCAGCCGGAGAACGCGTGCTGCTAAGCGCCTTGCTTGCACTCAACGGGCTTTTGTTTATACTTTTCGAGTTGCGTCTGCTGCGGTTCAGAAGTCAAAATTGTCCGGGTCGGGCCCCACCCGCCGGTTCTGGTTAAGCGCGTCAATCCGCTCCATTTCCGCGGAGCTTAATTCAAAGTCAAAGATTGCGGCATTTTCGATAATCCGGTGCTCTTTAATGGACTTGGGGATGGTGATTACCCCGTTCTGAAGGTCCCAACGCAAAATAATCTGCGCAACGGTTTTGCCGTGAGCTGCTGCGATTTCTGTGAGTACCGGTTGGTCCAGCAGCCCGCCCTGCATCAGCGGAGACCAGGCTTCCAGCTGGATGCCGTGTTCCCGGGTGAAGTGAAGCAGCTCTTTTTGCGTCAGATAGGGGTGAAATTCCACTTGATTGATCATCGGTTGGATTGCAGCATCCGCCATCAAATCTTCCAGGTGGTGAATTTGAAAATTGCTTACGCCAATGGCGCGGACCCGTCCATCCTGATACAGCTTCTCCAACGCCCGCCACGCATCCTTGTATTTACCCGCCACCGGCCAGTGGATCAGGTACAAATCCAGGTAGTCGAGACCAAGACGGCTGAGGCTTGTCTCATAGGCGGCAAGCGTTTCGTCATAACCCAAATCGGCATTCCATACTTTGGAGGTGACAAACAGTTCTTTCCGGTCCAGGCCGTTTTGCGCGAGCGCTTCTCTGATCCCCTGGCCTACTCCGGCTTCGTTTTCATAGATTGCGGCGGTGTCTATGCTTCTGTAACCGGCTTTTACCGCGGATTTTACCGCTTCTACCAGGTCCCGGCCCTCTTTTACCTGAAACACGCCTAGGCCCACCCATGGCATCTGGACTCCGTTTGCTAATGCTGCTGTTGATTTTAAGTTCATCATTGTAGTTCCTCCTGTTTGTTTAGACTGACCTGAAGGCACACAAGTAGAGCAGGGTTGCCTTTGCGGCGAATTTGGGACTTCCGGCCACCTGTAATTTTTGGTGTTCAACGGTGCTCTATATAGACTGAGCGAATGACACACAGGTAGGGCGGGGCTGTCACTGCGGCGAATTT